>JBDSUW010000045.1:0-3670 GCA_039927535.1 Chitinophagaceae bacterium
TGTAACAGTAAAAATATAATTTTTTATTGGTATTTGGGCTGATCTGTAGCGGGAGCCGGCAATGCCCTTGAGAAAAGGCGCAGCGAGATGTAAGTCGCAATTGAATGCCAATTAACCAGGTTAAGGACAATCTCTATCCCTTAAAAATGAAAAGGTAGATTTTTCGTGCTTCTGCTACGTGGTGCTCCCACTGGGTAATACCTTTTCGATGTTTATATTACAATATGACCTGAAGGAATATTTCTTTGATATCGCTTAATACACAACCAGTTCGTAAAACTTTTCCGGTTGCAAATATTTGTTTGCGAGTTCCTGAAGCTCTTCCGCAGTCACTGTTTTTATAGCCTTTACAGAATCGTAAAAATAATTCTCATCAAGATTATTGAGGATGATGTTCTTCCATTTTCCAATGATCTGGAACGGCCCATCCAACTCACCAAGTATTCCGCCGATCAGGTAATTACGCACAAGCAGTAATTCCTCTTCATCAATTTTTTCTTCGCGAAGCTTTTTCATCTCCAGGTAAATTTCTGAAATTGTCGCTTCGCAAACATCCTTTCCTGCTTCTGTACTTATAAGCCAGGCCGTATCCTGGATGTGATTCTGAATATAACTGTGAATGCCATACGTGTATCCTTTCTCCTCGCGAATATTGCTCATAAGACGCGAGCCGAAAAAACCACCGAATACATTATTGAGAACCATTGCTTTTTTAAAATCAGGATGGTGCCTTGTAGGAAAATGCGTTGCTATACGTATTGCTCCCTGAACTGCATTCGGATCATTTTCAATACGAAAATGTTTTTCTACAGATGGTGAAATTTTAAAATCCGGCAGTGACCCTGTTGGCTTGCTAACAGTAAGTGTTCCAAAAAATTCATTTAATAATTGTGGCATATTTGCAGGTATCTTTCCTGCGACAAAAATTACGCAGTTTCCATTAAGGTAGTAACGCCTGTAAAAATTCCGCAACACTTCTACATTAAGTGAGTCAATATCTTCCATTTTGGTGTAAGTACCATAAGGATGATCGGCTCCATAAATATAACTATCGATTAACCGGCCCGCCACGAATTCTGCCTTTTGTAAATTCACTTCCAGCCGCTGTTTGCAATTCTGTTGATAAGTCGCCAACTCTTCCTCAGGAAAGGTTGCATCTGTAAGCATTTCCTGCATTACCGGCAACAACTTCGTTATATGTTTGGACAAAGTATGTAACGATAGCACAGCGGTTTCGTTATAGCACGCCCTGTTGCAATAAGAGCCATAATATTCAAAGGCCTCATTCAGTTCAAAAGCGTTATGCTTCGTTGTTCCGTTCTTGAGTAAAAAATTCACGGCTGCGGCTACACCTTTTTCCTGTTCAAAAAAGTTGCCTGCATAAAAAACCAGTTCCAATTGTATCACATCCTGCTCACCTGCATTTATCGTGTACACGGGAACGTTATTATCTAATGAATAGAATTCATAGGGTTTCAGCTCAAGCTTATAGTCTATTGCATCTTTAATAGGTGGCGCTGTTACCCTGTCGATCTTATTGCCAGCAGGTTTTTTCCTTAACGTCTTTTCTTTAGTCATTATTCGCTGATGTTTTCGCCCAGGTAATACATGGTGTTACAATTATTTTCGTCGAAGATTATACGGCATTCTTCCAGTATTTGTTCTGCAGTAACTGCCTGGTACCTGGATAGCTCTATGTTAATGAGGTTGACATCGCCAAGCAATTCATACATGGCAATACTTTGCGCCCGGTTCATTACGCTCATGTCTTCAAATGCCATTGCACTTTCGGTTTTATTCTTTACTTTTTCCAGTTCGGAAACGCTGATGCCATCGAGCTTTAATTTTTTTAATTCCTCCTCCACGGCCGCATCGGCATCTTTAATATTCACTCCCTTTACGAGTTTGCCATCAATGGTAATTATACCAGCGTCGGTACTTCCTAAATGATAACAATCGATACTGCTAAACAGCTTTTGCTCTTTAACCAGGCTTTGATACAGCCTCGACGAACCTCCGCCACTAAGGATATCCGTTATCAGATCGGCAATATAATACCGCGGATCTGTTCTTGGATATATATGCCACACTTTGTACAGCGCATCCAGTGGCACATTTGATTTTACTTCTAAAAACCGCGGTGCGCTTTGCCTGGGTTCTTTTGGCAAATCGCGATCGTATTTTATTCCCGCCGGTATAGACCCAAACCATTTCTGCGAAAGAGTTTTAACTGCTTCAACGTCTACATTTCCTGCAACCACCAGCACGGCATTCGATGGTGTGTAGTGTTTGGAAAAAAAATTCTTCACATCCTGCAGCTGTACATTTTCAATGTGCGCAAGGGAAGCGCCAATTGTCATCCATTTATAGGGATGCGTGGTGTACACCAATTCGCGGAGCCTATGCCATACATCTCCATAAGGTTTGTTTATATAGTGTTCGCGGAATTCCTCGCTCACTACTTTTCTTTGAACCTCGAGGCTTTTTTTCCCAAATGCAAGACTAAGCATCCGGTCGCTCTCCAGCCAAAATGCTGTTTCTATGTTTTCTGCGGGCAACTGGCAATAATAATTGGTAAGGTCATTTGTAGTAAATGCATTGTTTTCACCGCCTGCTACCTGCAGGGGTTCATCAAATACAGGTATGTTTTTGCTTCCTCCAAACATCAAATGCTCAAAGAAATGGGCGAAACCTGTTTTTTCGGGCTGTTCATCTTTCGAACCTACGTCGTAAAGCACGTTTACTACGGCCATTGGCGTGCTTTTGTCTTCGTGCACCAAAACGCGGAGGCCATTGTCAAGATTGAACTTTTCAAATTTGATCATGGCGCAAAGTTAAGGGGGTTTCAATGGTTGAAAGGCTGAAACGATTTGAATTTGGGGTTTCCTTAAAGAATGCTACCGGTAAAAAGGATAATGGTGTGGAGTTCGCCTTTTCGGCGGATTATAACCTGCAGCCTTACTTTGGGTTCCTGCAAAAGATCTTTATACTGCTGTATGTTGCTTGAAAAATTATTTCCCACACTTACAATCTCGTCATCTGTTTTAAATCCAGCTTTATCTGAAGGCGAATCCTTTATCACATCATCAACTACAATCTTGCCATTCACATAATAAATGCTGAAACCGGTGTAACCATATTCAAAAGTTTCGTTGAACCGCCGGTTTGGCAGCAAGTGTATTTGTCGCTGGGGATAATTGATTATCATATTAAAGCGGCGCAAAAGTTCATTTCCTACCAGTCCGCCGGTGAATGGATAAGAGGTTACTTTAAAATCATCTTTATACAGGTATGTCGGAACCTGGCGAAAGCGGTAAGGGCCAAGCTTCACTTCCTTTACAACAGTCAACCGCATCTGCAGCTTACCACCCATTCCTTCAGCCTGAGTTAAAACAGGTTTTCGCTTGCTCAACAAAACAGCGCTGTCGCGGGCAAACTGGTCGCTCATTAAAAAACAAAGCCCGGCCCCGGTGTCAAAATAGAAATTAAAATCTACTTTACGACTATCCTTTACTGACATGTACTGAACCGGCAAGGCCGTGAATATCGGGTGCAGCGTCGTTCCACCAGGTGGGTATCTGATCTTGCCCGGAGATAACACCTCTACAAACATGCTATCAAAATTCAATTTAACTATGTACCTGCTGAAAAAACTATAGCCGATAATACC
>JBDSUW010000046.1:0-29186 GCA_039927535.1 Chitinophagaceae bacterium
TACAGGAAATAGGCCGGGAAATAAACACCACAGGTTCTAAAGCCTATGACTCTACTATACAGAAATGTGTGGTGATGATGAAGGACGAACTGGAAAAGGCGAAGGAGCAGGTTTTAAATGCATTATAAGCTAAAAGGATGTAAACACATCATTTTATACATGAAATGAGAAAAAAGAGAAAAGGTAAAAATCATTATTCCAAGGCTTAGTCTCTCCATTTGAGTAATCTCTTTTTCTCCTTTACTCTTTTAACCTCTTAGCCTACATTTGTAAAAAAATCACTTGAAAAAAGTACGATTGGTTCTTATTTGTTTATTATCCGTTGCCACTGTGCAATTATCTTTTACCTCCTGCACACATATCGACCTTTTCGAAAAATCGGTAACACTCTCCGGTCATCAATGGAATAATACTTATAAACCTTCTTTTACTTTCAATATTAAAGACACAAGTTCTGCTTATAACTTATTTATTGTGCTTCGTCATAATGATAAGTACAATTATAATAACATCTATCTGAACCTTATTACCAAACAACCCGGACAAGACACAACACAAAAGGTCCGATACGATCTTACACTGGCTACAGACGAAGAAGGCTGGAGAGGAACAGGTATGGATGATATCTATGAGCATCGCATACCACTTACACCTGCCAATCAGCAGTTCCGGTTTATAAAATCCGGCGACTATACTTTTACATTGGAGCAAATAATGCGGGATAATCCTCTAAAAAATGTACTTAACGTAGGATTGCGGATTGAAAAGAAACAATAATCGCATCTTTGCAGCATGCCCGACGCAAGCAGAAGAAGTATTCGCCGCACTACTGTTATATACTGGATGCTTTTGATATATATCATCGCCGCATTGGCCTGGTGGTTTATTTCATTAGAAAAACAAAACAAAAGAATTGCTCAGCTTCAGTATCAATCAATAAATATTGAAAAGGACTCTCTTTCTCAATCACAATTAAGTGATAAGATATTTGCAATAGATAAGGAAGCAAAGAAAAACACATGGAAATATGTTGCTGAAGGAGTTACTTTTCTTATCCTCATTTTAATAGGTGCTGTATTTGTGTACCGCTCCATCAGTCGTCAATTAAAAATACAGCAACAACAACAGAACTTCATGATGGCCATTACACATGAATTAAAGACGCCTATTTCTGTTGCCCGGTTAAACCTGGAAACATTACAGAAATACAACCTGGATGAAGAAAAAAAGCAAAAGATTATCCGCACCACTTTGGATGAGACTTCCAGATTGGATTTTTTGACCAATAATATTTTAGTAGCTGCCCAATTAGAAAGCAATAACTTTAAAGCAGAAAAAGAAGAACTGGATTTAACAGCATTACTAAAAGATTGCATTCGCCAGTTCAGCAATCGCTTTCCAGAAAGGAATTTTGTAGAAAATATAGAAGGCGATACAGATATTAAAGGCGATTCGTTGCTGTTACAAATGCTGATCAACAATCTGCTAGAAAATGCCACAAAATATTCTCCAAAAGAATCGCCAATCAGCACCACTTTGAAAAAAAATAAAACGGGTATAGAATTACAGATAAAAGATGTAGGTATAGGAATCGATCAGGCGGAAAAAGATAAGATCTTTAATAAATTTTACCGCATTGGCAGCGAAGCGACTCGCAAAACAAAAGGAACCGGTTTGGGTCTTTACCTTTGTCGTAAAATTGCAAGAGACCATAATGGCGACATAACGATGACAAACAATGAACCACAGGGCAGTATTTTTGCCGTTACTTTTAAATCATGATTGCAGAGAATAAAACGTCGATCTTACTCGTAGAAGATGAAGAGAATCTACATGAAGCCTTAAAGCTTAATCTGGAACTGGAAGGCTATGAAGTAACCTCTGCTATGGATGGTGCTGCGGCTTTAAAGGCAGTTCAAGCCGAATATTTTGACCTTATTATATTGGATGTAATGCTACCAGAAATGGATGGAATTACAGTTACCGAAACAGTTCGCATCAGTAATAATGAAGTACCTATTCTTATTCTTAGTGCTAAAAACAGTAGTGCAGACAGGGTGCTTGGATTAAAAAAAGGAGCTGATGACTACCTGACCAAACCATTTAACCTTGAAGAACTGTTGTTAAGAATTCATAAACTCATTAATAAGAATAAAAAACTCCAGGACAAATCCACCATTGGTGATTTATTTTCATTTGGAGGAAACAGTATAGATTTTAAAGCTCAGGAAGCTATAAAAGCGAATGGAGAAAAAATTCAACTAAGCAAGAAAGAAACAATGCTGTTGAAATTACTGATTGAAAATAAGAACGAAGTAGTTCCCAGAGAAAAAATTCTACAATCGGTGTGGGGTTATAATGTGTACCCGACTACAAGAACTATTGATAATTTTATTCTCAATTTCAGGAAATATTTTGAAGCCGACAGCCGCAATCCGAAATATTTCCATTCTGTAAGAGGTGTAGGCTATAAATACTCAGAGTAAATTTTTCTCGACTGCATTAATTACCTCTTTTGCTGTTTGCAATAACGATCCTCTGTCCTGCACTGGGGACGCATTTGTAAATTGACCAGCTTCACATTCCGAAAGAACCATTTCCAGTTTATTAATTATTTCTTTGGACAATCCTTTTTGTTCGGCAGCGTAAATCAGTTTATTTCTGTTCATCCCGCTTCCTTCTAACTTAAAATTTTTAGAAAGATATTTCCATAACGTTTGATATAAACTGCTGTAAAACCGATTATCATCAGCATTAATTAATTCAGTTGCTGGCTGTATAATTTTATTTGCATGAGGTCTTTCGATCGGGACATCGTTCACTTCAGTATCAGCTTCTTTTCTTTTCCCAAACCAATAGATCAACACAAGTAGAACAAACCCTATTACGATTCCGGCGGCAATGCGGGTTGAAGTTTTATTGGCATCTGTTATTGATGTTTTCCTCGTAGTAATAACCGGGTATATTTGTTGCGCTTCAGCAACAGCAAATTTTACAGCCTTAGTTGAAATAGTTTTATAACTATTGCTGTCAATATCAAAATAATTAAATTGAATTGGGGGAATATTATTTTGCCCTTTTAAAGAACAGACAAACGGAAACCGGAATGTCCGGGTTCCAGTTAAAGGAGAAATGCTCTTATCAAAATCGTCTTTAACAGATGGTTCAAATGCATCAATTCCTTCCGGCCAGTCAATAGATGGCGCAGTCAGTTGAATAAAATTTCCCGTTCCACTGATGGTAACTTCCAGCATGCCTTCTTCATTCTTCACCAGCTCATCTTTTACTAAAGAAGCCGCAATAAAAAACTTTCCCGTCGCTCCATTAAAATCAGCAGGTTTGTTCTTAGCTGGTGTTGATGCTACATTGATGGTAACAGGCTCTGTACTGATCTCAGTTTCATAATACACAGCACTGGTATTTTCTGGTTCATCTCTATTTTCAATCATTCCTTCTGCTATCTCCTGTTCAGTCTTTTTACTGACGGCTGTTCTGGAAAACTCCACCCTGTTCCTGATCTCCATTGGATCGATAGTAAATGTGCCTGCTTGTAAAGGAAACAATTGCACTTTGCGAATAGTGTGCACATCAAATATTTTTCCATTAATCTTTTCAGCCAACACTTCCTTGTCGGAAAGATTAATCATATCAAAAATTGAAAAACCATAAAATCCGGGGTTCTTTACAATATCAGACTTTGATTCAAGGCATGAATACAGTTTAAAAGTAGCCAGCACTGGCTCACCTGCATAACAGTTTTTTTTATCTACTTGTACTTTTACAAATAAATTTTCCTTGATTTTTTTATAGGGATTTTCTCCCGGCCTTAAAAAATAATTGGAAATCGAATTCTCTTTTTCTTGTCTGGCTATTCGAATAGCTTCCTTGTCTGGAATTACTATCAAAAAAGCATTATTGCTTTGATACTTTCTGTTATTAATAGTTGCAGCAGCACCTGGAATTAGATACTTCCCCGGCTTACTTGATACTAATCTAAAAACTATATTTCTGATTTGTTTGAATCCGGTTACAGAAGCTGTGGTGCCGTTATAGATATTCGGTCCGGTTACAATCCGAAAATATTCAAAACTCGGTGGCTTGAAATCTTCAACAGTTTCTGCGCCTTCAATAACGAATTGCACCTGGAAAGATGCGCCAACTACAACAGGCTGCAATGGAATAACAGTACTGAATGCAATCTGAGCCTTTAAAAAAAAGGGAACCAAAAGTAAACCTGTTATTGTAATAATTTTCCTCATCGTTACTGCGGCTAATTTAGAATAGCAAACTTGAAGTATTCGTACTAATCTATACTAAAGGACTAATTCGGTTTTTAGTCTTGTTAAAGATCTCCTAACTGTGGCCGCATAACAATTTCCTCCACACAGGCCTGTAGAGAAAGCTCTGTGGCCGCATATACCATTTTAGCAATATCAGTTGCTTCCATAATCCGATTGTCGGCATTATCATAATCACCCCATGAATCGGTGAGTGCTGCGCCGGGATGAACGGCCGTTACTTTTATGCCATGTGGCTTCATCTCTTCTCTCAGATTTAAACTAAATCCATTCATGGCAAACTTGCTAATACTGTATGCTCCCCCATTTTTATAAGCCTTTAAACCTGCGATAGAGCAAATATTAAATATATGGCCAGATTTTCTTTCGATCATTTTTGGCGAAAGCAATCTTGTTAAGTGATAAGCACTATACAGGTTTGTTTCAATATGATTTTCTAAACTTCCTTCGGGTTGGTCCAATACATTTCCCGGTTGAAATATTCCTGCATTGTTAACTATTACATCCGGAACAGTAGCAGATAGGCACCAATTTGCAAATGCAATTACTTCTTCTTTCTTGCTCATATCAGCAGGTTTTGCTTTTACAGTAACTGTTGGAAATCGGGTTTGTAATTCTTCCATTGTCTTATACAAACTCACTTCACCCCTTGAACATAAAAAAAGACTATTTCCATGCGCTGCAAATATTTCCGCAATGGCTTTACCTATTCCTTTTGATGCGCCAGTTATGATAACGTTCTTGCCCCCAGCCTCTAAAGGGGAGTTTGTAAAATTTTCAATCTTTGTAGTCATTGTTTACTATTCATAGTTATGTTTGCAAATTACTCAACAATGACGAATCATGATGAATAATAAAACCCCTTTAGGGGACAGGGGCAAATACAAACATCTCTTTTTTGATCTGGATCATACCATCTGGGATTTTGAAGCCAACAGCCGCACTACTTTAGGTGAATTATTCGAAGAAATGAAGCTGAAAGAAAGAGGAGTTCATGATTTTGATCTATTTCACAAAAATTACCTGGCACATAATGAAAAGCTTTGGGAACGCTACAGAAAAGGTTTTGTAAAACAGGAAGAGTTAAGAGTAAAGAGAATGTGGCTTTCTTTGCTGGATTTTAAAATTGCAGATGAATCGCTGGCAAAAAAAATGGGTGACCGTTTTTTGGAAATGCTGCCAACAAGAACAATACTATTTCCTTACACCATTGAAATACTCAATTACCTGACTAATAAAAAATATGAATTACACCTTATCACCAATGGTTTTGAAAATACACAACATAGTAAGCTGAAACATTCAGGGTTGAGTCCATATTTCAAGCAAGTGATAACATCAGAAGGAAGTAACAGCCTTAAACCAAATAAAGAAATATTTGATTTTGCTTTTCAAAAAACAGGAGCAACACCTGATGAAAGTATTATGATCGGCGATACAATGGAAGTAGATATTTTGGGTGCTATCAATGCAGGAATAGATCAGATTCATGTGAATCATCTTACCAATGAACCTGTTAGCATCAATGGCAAATTGCCAACACATACTATTTATTCGCTGAAAGAATTAGAAGGAATATTTTAAAGTTTAAGTTTATGCGGATTTTGCTTTGTAGGCCAAAAGCGGATCAGTTCAATTTCCTTTTTAAATTTCTTAACCCGGTAAAAGAGAATCACCCTTTTATGAATTACAGATTTTCTTACATTCCTTCGCTTATTTGTTATGTTCCCTAATTCCGGATGAGATGAAAGTAGCTGTAATTTCCTCTTTACAGCGTTAATAAAATTCTTAGCTTCTTTATCCGTCCACTCAGCTTCCAAATATTCTATTTTGCTAATATAGGTTTTGATTGAAGTAATTGACCAGATTATTTTGTAAACCATTTCTTGTATTTCTTCATAACTTCTTCATGGGGTATTCCTTTACCCTCATCCAATTCTTTAATTGCCTTGTCAATGCTTTTTTGCACTTCTTTTGGCAAATCATCCCACCAATCATCTTTTCTATCAGCTTCTAACATGGAATAAACCATTTTAACCACATGGTCATCAGCCTCATCAATATACTTTTTTACCTTTTTCCTAATTTCGGCATTGCTCATACAATATAAGTTTACTTAAAGTTACAGAACTACTGTAAAACTCAAAATTTAAAGTCGTCAAAAAAATGAGAAAAAGGAACAAGAATTACCAAGTAGCAATAGTAGTAACGCCGCCTTGTGGTTTATCACCAATCTTTACATGAATTTTTGCATCCAATGGAAGTAACAAATCAACTCTGGACCCGAATTTTATAAATCCCATTTCTTCGGTTTGCTTTACTTGTTGTCCCACCTGTAAATAGTTACAAATACGCTTTGCCACAGCACCGGCAATTTGTTTTACAAGAATTTCTTTACCATTCTTTTTATAAACAACAGAATGCCTTTCATTTTCGGTAGAAGATTTAGGATGCCATGCCACCAAATATTTTCCTTTATGATATTTGTTATACACCACTTCGCCGCTTACCGGATTGCGGTTTACATGCACATTCAACGGACTCATAAAAATAGAAACCTGTATGCGGCGGTCTGTGAAATATTCGTCTGCCTGCACTTCTTCTATCACCACCACTTTACCATCTGCCGGAGCAATAATTCCATTCTCATCAATGGTGAGCTTACGATCAGGTATTCTGAAAAATGAAATAATAAATAGAAGAAAGCCGAGCGTAGCAATAAACAGCAGCAGACTTATTATCGGCAATGATGAACTCATAAAATAAAATGAGACTACATTAATAATACCGAATAATATTACTCCAATGGCGATTGATTTATATCCTTCTTTATGAATTGTCATTACTAATCAGTTATAGGCAAATATAAGGAATGCCAGTTCGACTGGATGAATAGGTTAATCACTTCAAAAAAAATTGAACATACAGCCAAACAAATGGTGTTGCGAGTAATAAGGAATCAAACCTATCTAAAAATCCACCATGGCCTGGCATTATTGAGCCACTGTCTTTTACTCCTGCAGAACGTTTGAGCTTTGATTCAAATAAATCTCCGAGGGTGCCAGTAATAGCTGCTATCAAACTAAACAGAATCCAAAATGATAACGATTGGCCAAAAACAAACCAATCATCGCATATAAATCCTACAAATCCCATTACAATAGCACATAAGATAATTCCGCCAATTGTTCCTTCCCATGTTTTTTTAGGAGAAATTTTTGAAAGTGGAGTTTTCCCAAACAATGATCCAACGATATAAGCCATTGTATCGTTGATCCACATGCACACAATCACAAAAAGTGGAAAAAATATTAAATAGAAATGAGATGCTTTATATAAACCCGGATTATTATTTTTTATCCCATACAAATGAATCATCAACCCCCAGCACAAAGAAATATATAATAATCCTAATATCGCATAACCAAATGCTTTTACATTAATTGGATTCTTTTGAAAAATACCTGTGAGTAATAACCCAAATCCTGCTGCTGATACGGGCAGTGAAATATTTTCTTTAATTCCATAACCACTGATATGATATGCCGGACTGCAAAACCAAAGCATGATGCCATATCCCATCACCATCAACCCCAACTTGGTATACCGATGAAAAGAAGTTGAATGAATTTTCTCTGTAAGTTTAAGATACTCCCACCAGCAACCAAAATGAATGATGGAAAATAAAACAAGAAAGCTCCATTGGTTCCAGAGCAAACCCGTCAGCATAACGGCTGCAAATATTATTGCCGTTAATGCCCTGGTGCGAAAGGTTTGAATATTAAAAGCCATAAATTAATTAAATCATTAATAGAATGGTGTGTTGCGCAAACTTTCATCTTTACCCGCAGGCGGAATTTCTTCCGCCGGTTTCACTGTTATCTTTCTGAAAAAATAAAATAAGGCAATTAAAAAAGGCAGGGCAAATATGCCATACCAACTGGCATCTCCTGAATCATTCATCGCTTCTGCCACCGATTTACCATTCATTTTGGTAGCATACACAATAGAAATAGCAAGAGCATTATTGATAAAGTGAGCCAAAATGCTCAGCCATAGTTTCCCCGAAAAATGATAGATAGCTCCAAGCATTATTCCCAGAAAAACTCTTGATAAAAATCCATAAAAAGAAAAATGTGCCACACTAAATAGAATGCTGACTATCACAATTGCCAACCAGGGATTTTTTGTGGCACGGGATAAAAAGTTCTGCAGACCACCGCGGAATAAAGTCTCTTCGCACAATGCAGGCAAAAATGCCATAATGAAAATAGCCAGCAGGTATTCTCCAAAATTATTCAGGCTTAAAATTGCTGCTGCCTGTTTTATATAATCTGCCTCCATTTTATCAAACCTTACTTTCCACGAAGCATCCACCGGAATATGCTGATTGAAATAAGCAAGTCCGGCAGAAACAAATAAGGCTGTTATTACAATTGCAAACACAAGGCTTATTTCCCGCCAGTTTATTGTTCCTTTATAGCCTAATAACTTCAGTGGCCGCCTGTTCAAAATCTGTGCTGTGAGTAAGGCCGGCAATAGAAATCCAACTACTGCTGTAATTATCTGAATCACTTTTACAGCATTACTGTTAACAGGATTCATCATTCCTTTTTCAATTTCTGTAAAACTTTGACCCGTCATTGCTGTCCAGATGGGAATACTGAGTAAACCAGCTAATATAATGCTGGCCACAGTAAAAGCAATCAACATAAAAAAACCAGCTGTATATGAAATACCCTTTGAATAACTATCGTACATAAACTTTGGCGATTAAAATGTAAATTTGCAGGCTCAATAATAATAAACGATTTCCCATCAAAGATGGGTAGGCCCGCCTCCCCTTAAAGTTTTTAAAATTAAGGTAGTCGGGCAGACAAAAATAGGCAATTGCATTTTGAATGGTACGTATTGACAACATACAACTTCCTGACTTTCCGCTCCTTCTGGCACCAATGGAGGATGTGAGTGACCCTCCTTTCCGGGCTGTGTGCAAGGATAAAGGAGCTGATCTGATGTACACCGAATTTATTTCCAGCGAAGGATTGATACGGGATGCCATCAAAAGCCGCAAAAAACTCGACATTTTTGATTACGAAAGACCTGTTGGCATACAAATTTTTGGAGGCGACGAAGATAGTCTTGCCATGGCCGCAAAGATTGTTGAAGTTACTAATCCCGATCTGCTCGACATTAACTTTGGTTGCCCGGTAAAAAAAGTGGCACTGAAAGGTGCTGGTGCAGGTGTATTAAAAGATGTTGACTTGATGGTTCGCTTAACGGATGCAGTTGTAAAATCAACTTCATTACCCGTTACCGTAAAAACGAGATTGGGCTGGGATGATAAAACAAGAAACATTGAAGAAGTAGCAGAACGTTTGCAGGATGTTGGTATAAAAGCATTGGCAATTCATGGCCGTACCCGTTGCCAGATGTATAAAGGTGAAGCTGATTGGTCGCTGATTGCGAAAGTGAAAAATAATCCAAGAATCAAAATCCCCATTTTTGGAAATGGTGATATTGACTCGCCAGAAAAAGCGGTTGAATATAAAAACCGATATGGTGTGGATGGCATTATGATTGGCCGGGCTGCTATCGGTTATCCTTGGATCTTTAACGAGATAAAACATTTTATTAAAACGGGTGAGCATTTACCTTCTCCTACTATTGCAGATCGTATTGCAGTATGCAGAAAACACCTGAATTTTTCTGTGCAATGGAAAGGGCCAGTCGTAGGCATCAATGAAATGCGCCGCCACTATGCTAATTATTTAAAAGGACTGCCCAATATAAAAGAATTCCGCACCAGGCTTGTTACCTTACCTACAGAAGAAGAAGTAAACGAAGTGCTAAATGAAGTGGCTATTACGTATGCAGGATTTGAAGTAGAAAAAACTCCGATTGAGCTGATTAACTACCATGAAAAATGTCCTGTGTAGGGTCGGAACGCTGAAAGCGGTCTGAACCGTAACTATAACCTGCGAAGAATTGTGAAATTGAAAGCGGTCTGAACCGTAACTATAGCCTGCGAAGCATTGTGAAAATGACAGCGGCCTGAACCGTAATTATAAAGAAGCATTGCAAATGCTGTATTCAACCTGAATCGTACTAATAAAGTTTATCAAGAACACTTAGTTCTATTTTTTCATTTGTTCTTTCAATAATCTCTTCCACCGACATACCTGAAAGCGAATAGAACAATTCCTTTTTGCAAATAGTTCCGTTTCGTATTCCAATGTAATCAGGATAAGATGAATATGGCCAGTCTTCTAAATCATTAACTTTCTTTGCACTCATTGGATTCTGATGTATATAATGAAAGCATTTTTCAAAATAACTTATTCTTGAAGCATTACTTTCTTCACTTAAAATTTTAGCTTTTGTTTTCTGTTGAAATAGTGAGCCAGTAGTTCCATTTTGCTTATTGATGGCTTGCGAATAACTGCTTAATAAAATCCCGATCCTGTAAACAAGTTCCTGTATTGATTTACCGCCAAACGAATCCCTTTCTGCCAATCCTTTTTCATTGGGTCTGATCAAAAAATGAAAATGATTTGGCATTAGGCATTAGGCATTAGGCAATAGGCTACAAAATCCGCACAAGGAAGTAATTGATTTCTTATCTTTTTTAAAAGAATAAATAGTTGGCTTCATTGAAGAAAATTGGCTGTTTGTTATTTCCACGATTATATACATGGTAATATTCGTCGAGGGCAAAATGCATAATTAGGTTTTTTAAAATATTCTTATACGGTTTAGTTCAAACTAAACTAGTTATTTTTAAGACCAACCTATTATGGTTCAGACCGCTTTCAGCGTTCCGACTCCTAAGTCATCTTAATTCTCATAGCCCTCATCATACCATAAATAGAAACAAGCACCCAGGTTCCTTCGAGGATAACGAAAGGCCAATAGCCAATTAGGAAAGAGGCATAGCTGGCAAGACCTGCGCCAATGATATTTAATACAAAATAAAGCTTGCCATCGTTCTTAATTAATTTTTCTGTGCCCAGAAAATAAGCCATCAAAATAAGGCCTACACCAATTGAGCCGATAATATCATTGTATATCATACAAGTTGATTTTATATGTTATTTATTTATTGCTTTTAGTACATCGCTATCCAACGGAGAAATGGAAGAGCCAAAATAATTGGTTAGTAATCCTTGCTCATTCACAATATACTTTGTAAAATTCCAGGTAGGAGGTTTTGTATTCCATCCATTTTTTGTGGAGTCTGTCAGCCACTGATACACCACATTTTGTTCCGCTGTTTTTATTACAGAGCTCTTTTGCATCAATGGAAATGAAATACCGTAATTTTTTTTACAAAAAGTAGCAATTTCTTCATCTGTTCCTTTCTCCTGCTCTTTAAAATCGTTGGCTGGAAATCCAAGAACAATTAATTTGCTCTTGTATTCATCCGCCAACTTTTGCAAATCAGTGTATTGATTGGTGTAACCACAATCGCTGGCAGTGTTAACCAACATTACTTTCTTTCCTTGTAGCTCAGCAAAATCAAGTGTATCGCCATTATTCAATTGGACTTTCAGCGAATAAAAAGAAACGGATGGTTGCTTGTTTCCTGCAAGCTCTTTTGTGTTCTTTCCTGTAAGCTTTGTGAACCACATTAATACGGGATAAACTGCTTTTAATATTTTTTGTCTGTATGTCATATTTATTGAATTACGATTTACAATTTCTACATAAACAGCGAATACCGCAATTAATACAAGTAGAACAATTATAAATCGTTTTAGTTTTTTCATAATTTTCCCACAAAGGCACAAAGAACACAAAGGTTAGGTTAATTGCCCAAGAATTTTTCTATGTATACCTTCTTTTATTAAATCAACATTGAAATTTATTAATAATCCCAGCTTCATTTTTGCTAACCTCAAGTAAGTTAAAACAGTCTTGTGATGAACTTTCTCTAACCGTTCAACAGATTTTAGCTCTACAATTAATTTATTTTCCATTATTATATCTGCCCTAAAACCAACATCAAGAATTTTGTCTTCATAATTAGCCACAATGCCTTGCTGCCTTGTAAATGCAATTCCTCTTTTTATAAGTTCATATGCAAAAGCAGCCTCATAAACACTTTCAAGAAGCCCGGGACCTAAAGTTTTATGAATTTTAAAACTAATATCAACAGCAATTGTTGCCAATTCGTTTTCTGTCATACTATTATTCTTTGTGTTTCTTTGTGCCTTTGTGGGATCATCGTATTACTCGTTTAAACAATTTCAACTTTCCTTTGAAGGGCGGATATTTAATTGCCGGATCAAACCAGGTTGGTGTTTTCATTACTGCTTTTTTATGACTGAATGTGTCAAAAGAAAATTGGCCATGATAATTTCCCATACCACTAAACCCTCTACCACCAAAAGGCAGATTATGATTTGTTAAATGCCAGCTTGAATTATTTACACAGCATCCGCCGGCAGGAACTGCTTTCAGCCATTCATTTTCTTTTTTGCTATCAGAAGTATAAATATAAAAGGAAAGCGGATTTGGATGTTGTTGTATAATTTTTAAAGCTTCTTCTTTTTCACTAAATGAAAATATTGGAAGTATAGGACCAAATATTTCATCCTTCATAACATCAGTATTTAATGCAACATCAGTCAACAAGGATGGTTCAATATACAGTTTTTCTTTATCCGTTCGTCCGCCATGTACCACTTTTCCTTGCTCCAAATAATTACTCAATCTGTCAAATTGCTTTTCATTAATAATTTTCCCGTAATTATAACTCTCTTCGGGTGTTGAAGTAAAAAACTTTTCAATCGAATCTTTCATCGCACCGATAAATTTATCTTTCACCGATTCATGCACCAGCAAATAATCCGGTGCCACACACATTTGTCCGGCATTGGAGAATTTTGTCATGGCAATTCGCCGAGCAGCCACTTTAATATTCGCATCATTTTCTACCACACAAGGGCTTTTGCCACCAAGCTCTAATGTAACAGGCGTTAACCTTTCAGCCGCCATTTTATAAATAATTTTTCCAACGGCAGTACTACCTGTATAAAAGATATGATCAAAAGTAAAGTTGTTCATCATTTTAGGGATAACAACTGCTCCATCGCCCTGCACATATAAAATATATTCCTTTGGAAAAGTCTCCTCAATAATTTTTTTCATTACTGCATCAGTAGCAAGTGCAAATTCACTTGGCTTAAGTACTACACAGTTTCCTGCTGCAATGGCACCGATTAATGGATTGATCAATAATTGAAAAGGGTAATTCCAAGGAGCTATAATAAGAACAACGCCTAAGGGTTCGGATAGAATGCGACTGCTGGAAGGGAGGTTTAATAAATTGGTGGTAACCCGTTTTGGTTTCATCCAATTTCCCAATTTTTTTATAGCAGTGTTCAATTCTGAAATAACCATCCCTGTTTCTGTTACCCACACTTCTTCAGGGCTTTTTTTCAAATCAATATATAAAGCATCGTACAAATCCTGTTCATGTTCTAAAATTGAAGATTTCAATCTGTTAAGCTGCTCTTTTCGAAAAGCACATGATTGCGTATTGCCGCTATTAAAATGCTTACGTAAATTTTCAAGGCTTGAAATGTCTGGCATTAATTCTAATTTTATACCAAGGTAATCAAATCTACATTCTTCATGACAGATGAATACTTTATGATGCAGGCTTTGAAAGAAGCTAAAAAGGCTTTCGAAGATGAAGAAATTCCTATCGGTGCTGTAGTGGTAGTCAATGAAAAGATCATTGCCCGTGGACATAATATGTCCGAGCGGCTGAAAGACCCGACTGCGCATGCCGAAATGATTGCACTCACATCAGCATTTAATACTTTAGGAGCTAAATATCTTCCCGATGCAACATTGTTTGTAACCGTGGAGCCTTGCTTTATGTGTGCAGGAGCAATCTATTGGAGCAAAATTGGCAAAATTGTTTATGGTGCAGACGATGAAAAGAATGGCTATAAAAAAACTGCCGGAACCAACTGGCCTTTCCATCCTAAAACAGAATTGATAAGAGGGGTAATGAAAGAGGATTGTGCAAGATTGATGAAAGATTTTTTTAAAGGGAAAAGATAACAAAGGCAAAGGCTACTAAAACAATTGTTACACATCCTGAAACTGGCACGGAGAGAAAATTTGATTCGAGTATTTACGAACCGTTCAAGGCTGCTATTTTGCAAAGCCTTAATAACAGCAAGGCCGCCTGACCGGCAAAAAATAAAAATAGTGAAAGCGGGCAGGGAAAAACATTTACTGAGCTAACTGATGATGTTGTAAAAATCATTAAAAAGAAAATGCCGGGTTTTAAGAAATCAATTCCCTGGTACACTATTTCTATCCGGCTTGATTTGGAAGCAAGAGGAATAGTAGAAACTTTTTTTGAAAAAGGAAAGAAGCTAACCCGGCAAAAAAAAGAAAGGGCTGTCAAATAAATAACAGCCCTTCTAATCTTTTTGAATTCATTTATTGGTCCCACCAAAGCTTTTGATCAAGCCCTGTTATTGCAGGCACATTAGCACCGTTTCTTGTAAGTTCTACCGAAGGGTAATCCAATCTTCGTATATAAGAAGGTAATGCCGCATTTAACGGTAAAGAAAAACCTTGATATAAATAATTATTTCTCCTTGCATCATTCCATGTCTCAGGATTCAGGAATATTGATTTATATTTTTCTTTAAGTATTAAAGCTAAAGTAAGGTTAGCTGATCCAACAGAAACTGAAGGATCATTTACATAAGCATCCCTATTTACTGCACTTACACCAATTTTATTCATATTGGCTCGTATACCTTCTAAGTAAGCATTATAAGCCGCAGGTAAATCTCCTCCTTTTCTAAACCTTGCTTCTGCTTCTAAAAACTTTACTTCACTATATGTAACAATAAACAATGGGGATGTATTGCTACTGTAATATCCTGTAGTTGAAATATATGACTCCTCGAAACTTGTACCATTTCCAACTCTGCCAGCACCATTGCGGGTACCTCTGTAGTCGTTAAATCTGGTAATAGAAGCTATCAATGGCAAACGAGGGTCGATAATACCATATATAGTACCATTCATCATATCTACATATTGTTTGCTAAGCCAGCCCCCTAATAATAACCCTGCATTATCTAGCGCTACCTGTGCCCAAGGATTTCGAATATTAAAAGCCGTAATTGCCGCATCATCATTATTAGAAGTGTATGAATTATTTAATGCTGTTATTACATTGTTAGCATTAAAGGTTCCTTTTTTACTGATGAGCATCAACAACCTTGCTTTTAATGCATAGGCAGTTTTGATCCATGCTGCAGTGTTTCCTTTGTGTATAAAGTCCAGCGAAGTGCTAAGGGTAATTGCAGATCCGGGTTGTTGTAATAAAGCAATACCTGCATCAACCAACGTTATACAAGTGTTATATAATGCCTGCGCATCATCAAAAACAGGCGTTAATTTAAGGCTAGTAAAAGCTTCTGAATATGGAGCATTCCCCCATAAATCATGCACCATTTTCAGGTTAAGTGCCATCAATATTTTAGCAACTCCCTGATGCTGAGTTGAACCTGATGAAGCTCCTAACTTTTCAAGATCATAAATATCTGTCATTGTATTATACAAACTTGTCCAGCTGCCGCTGGCATCAATAGGTTCATAAATATCCGAAGAAGATGCGGCATTAGGAGAAGCTAAATACTGTACATAGTTAGCTGTAAGATTCCCAACCCGAAAAACATTTAAAGCCGATTGATAAGTAGTCTGACCCAACAACCCATTAATGGGAGCTGTAGTTGGCGAATTCGGATTTTCATTTACATCGAGGTATTTTTTACAGGAGGATAATGTAAAAAATAATAATGTTATATATATAATGTTTTTTTTCATACTGATTGTTTTTAAGCGGATTAAAGATTAACATTTAGAGTCATAAAGTAACTACGCATTGCTGGATAAGTAAAGCCCGCAAAACCTGTTGCATTGCTACCAGAACTAAAGCTTGAGCTTTCAGGATCATAACCGGTAAAATCTGTATGTAACCAAAGGTTATTTCCTGTAAAGCTAACCGTAGCACTTTTCATAAATGTTTTTGCCATAACACCACTTGGAATATTATAACTAAGAGTAAGGTTACGTAACCTTACCCAGGACGCATCTTCAACAAAATTCTCAGATACACCTCTGTAAACATTTCTATAATATCCATTACCATAATTACGACCATCTGGTTTTGTGCCTTGACCAGAATATACTACCTGTGTATTAGATGTTCCATTTGGCAATACGCCTGCGTATGTTTGTGCGTCATCTCTGTCCTCCGTGTATTTTGCAATACCAAATGCCGACATAAAGTTTCCTAACTGATTATACTTGTATTGCCCTTGCTGTGTATCAAACTGAAATGATAATCCAAAATCCTTATACCGGAAGCTATTCACTATTCCCCCAATCCACGTAGGCTGTGCATTTCCCAATATTCTTTGCTTTGCATCTCTTGTAGGGAAACCAGCATTACTACCCGTTGCAGTAATTACAATTGGCAAGTCTTTCTGAAGAGTAACTCCATCATCAGGTTTGCCGCCAGCATAATAACGTAAGTAAGAAGTTCCGTATAAATTTCCAACAGCATAACCAGGAACATACTTCATTGTAACACTAGAACCACCATAACCAAACTGGCTTGCCACTACAATTTCTGTAAGATCTTCTCTAATGCTTAATACCTTATTTCTATTAGCCGTGTAATTCAAATTAACATCCCACGAAAAATTTTTATTTTTTATTGGAACCGCATTGAGTGATATTTCTACTCCTTTGTTTTCTATTTCCCCAGCATTAATGATGGTACTTGTAAATCCAGTTGTAGGGGAAATAGCTACGGGTATAATCTGATCACGGCTGTTTAATTTATACCAAGAAAAATCTAATCCTAACCTGTTCTTTAAAAACTTCAGCTCTGTACCAATTTCAAGTGTTCTGGTTTTTTCTGGCTTTAAGGCAGCATCTCCTTTTGCATCATTTCTTGTCCATAAAACCTGACCTGTGGAACTTAGCACATAAGAGCCATAATAAACATTCAAGCTATAAGGATCATAATCTTTTCCAATTTCAGCCCAAGAAGCTCTTACTTTACCATAACTCCACCAACTTGGCAATTTTATTTTATCGGAAAATACTCCCGCAAAACTAACGGATGGATAGAAATAGGAATTGTTTCCGGGTGCTAAAGTAGACGTCTGATCCTGTCTGCCCGTAACAGTAAGAAACAAGAAATTATCATAATCCATCGTCAGTTCTCCAAAAAAGCTAACGATTCTATATTTCTCTTTGTACTGAGAGGTTGTTCTGAATTTGGTGTTATTAAGAGAAAGTAAATCCGGAATATCCAATTCAGTTCCTTCTGCAGTTAACCTGTCATAGGTCTGATCTCTTACATCGTTTCCAACTCTTAGTACAGTACCAAATTTTTTAGTCCAGTCTTTTTTAAATGTTGCAATAAGGTTTGAATTTAATATCCTGTTTTTGATCCTGTACTCATTTACAAAACCAAGGCCATTATCCTCATAAGGAATTTCGCCTACAAGACCTTTTGGACCAGGCGCAGTATAAGTTCGAAAATCATTTGATTGATCAATACCCAAACGATAATTAATATCAAGCCATATAAACGGAGAGTATACCCAGTTCATATTTCCTATTATTCTATCTACATCGTCTTTAAATTGATTGGTTGCTGCGCCATATATCGGGTTATTGTTACCATAAGATTTCATCGTTCCATCTGGCTTAATGTAATCCATCACATCCCAACGTGGCGACCAATAAGTAAGACTTTCATTATACCTATCTGCATTATAACGAAGGCCTCCGGAATTAATAAAATAAATGGAAGGGTTAAATTTTAATTTATCACTGAATTTAAATGTCCCATTTATCCGGGCAGATATGTTTTTGTAATCAGTGAAAGGTATCGTTCCTTCTTGTTTAAAATACGATACTGAACTACTTAGCAAAGCATTCTCATTTCCGCCACTCATATTAATACTGGTCCGGAACTGATTGCCATTTTGATACCCTCTGGCATAATGATTATATATCTGATCAGGATGCGTAGGATCTAATACTTTTGCTGCAGCTACTGTTGGACCCCACGATGGCCAAAAGTCGTTCATATTATAAACGCCTGAATAACCTTGTGAATATTTTGTTTGTACCTCGGGGAATTTATTAACCTGATCAATGCCGTAAGAACTTGTAACCCCTACTTGTATTTTACCTGCTTTACCAGATTTGGTTGTAATAACTACAACGCCGTTTGAACCAACCTGGCCATACAAAGCTGTAGCAGCACCGCCTTTTAAAACAGAAATACTTTCTATATCATCAGGATTAATATCCGCAGCTCTGTTACTCATACCTCTTAATGAAGCTTGCTGGCCGACATTACTGGTACTGTTATCCATAATCACACCGTCAATAACAAAAAGAGGCGCATTATTTCGTCCCGGATCTAGTGATTTAACACCACGGATTAAGATAGAAGCTCCCTGCCCTGGTGCGCCACCACCACTATTAATTTGCACACCGGAAACTTTTCCCTGTAATGCGTTTATAATATTTGGTTGTTTGCTTTGGGTTAGCTCCTCTCCTTTTACATCCTGAGCAGAATAACCCAATGATCTTTTTTCTCTTTTAACTCCAAATGCAGTAACAACTACTTCTTCAAGATTCCCTGAAGATTTTAATTGACTATTTACAATTGTTTGGTTATTCACTTTTATTTCCTGTGGTAGAAATTCTGCTGATGTAATAATCAGCACAGCATTTCCATTTTGCACTGTTATATTAAAAGCACCATTGGCATCTGCAATAACAGTATTTGATTTTCCTTTTTCCTGAATACTCGCAAAAGCAATCGGATTGTTTTTTTCATCGGTAACCTTTCCTTTGACTTGTTGCTGTGCCAGTAATGAAAGGGGAAGTACCAATAAAAATAGAATTAGCATTTTTTTCATAATACAGCTTTTAATGTTTAGATGTTGTAGATAAATCATCTCCGAATAATTATAACTTTATGTAGTTTGGATGTGTGGGTATTTCAAATTTAAGAAAATACCCGCAAAATAATTGGAAATCTTGCAAAATGTTGTAAATATTTAAATTATGGTCGCAAAATCCTGCAAATAATTATTTAAAAATTATACTGATTCTTATTTTGCTGTGGATCAAACATCATTTGTTTATTAGCAATATTTTTTTTAAAGTTTTATTTTTAAATTCCTCAATTCGAAAAAATGAGTTTATTCTGATTCCATAATACACTTGTAACTTCGTTACTTCTTGTTTTAAGTTATTTCAAAAAATAAAAATTAAAAAATTATGCCATTTACACTTCCCGCATTACCCTATGCACACGACGCATTAGAACCTCATATTGATAAAGAAACTATGCAAATACACCATGGCAAACATCACCAGGCTTATGTTGATAATCTGAATAAAGCAATAGCAAGCACTGACCATGAAAACAAATCATTAGATGAATTAATAGAAACGGCCGGCTCTATTTCTCCTGCCGTTCGTAATAATGGTGGAGGACATTGGAATCATACTTTCTTCTGGAATAGTCTTGCCCCAAATGCAGGTGGCTCACCTTCCGGAAAATTAGCTGATGCAATCAATGAAGCTTTTGGTTCATTTGATGCATTCAAAGAAAAATTTGCTGCGGCTGGAATGACAAGATTTGGCAGTGGCTGGGCATGGCTCATTATAAAAAAAGATGGAAAATTGGAAGTAAGCTCTACTCCAAATCAGGATAACCCAATGATGGATGTGGCAGAAACTAAAGGAGTTCCTTTACTTGGGTGTGATGTATGGGAACATGCTTATTACCTGAAATACCAGAACAAAAGGGCAGAATATCTTGCTGCGTTTTGGAATGTTATAAATTGGGATCAGGTTGCAGAGAGATACTAAAATACGTACAGCATAAATTTTTAAGCTGCCGTAACTGGCAGCTTTTTTTTTGAATTACTACTGATTAAATCTGTTAATGGCTGCGATCCTGTTATTAACATGAAGTTTGTTATAAATATTTTTTAAATGCTTGGTAACAGTATGAGCACTCAAAAATAATTTTGCAGATACTTCTTTTACAATAAGCCCAGTGGAAATCAATTCTAAAATTTCATTTTCTCTTTCAGACAATTCTGTCAATTTGTGTTTTTCTTCTTTTTGTTGAAAAGTACCTATCACTTTACGGGCTATAAAAGGGCTCATTGGTGCGCCTCCTTCGTATAATTCTTTTAATGATTCCAGAATTTCCTGTGGCATTGAATCCTTTAAAATATAACCACAAGCACCATTTTTTAATGCTTTAAAAACAAATTCATCATCATCATAAAAAGAACAAACCATGCAGAGAATCTGAGGAGCCTTTTGTTTTATTTCTGCAATAAGATCTATGCCATTTTTCCCCGGCAGCTTAATATCTACGATTGCTATATGAGGCTGATTAGTAATAATATGCTCTAACGCCTTTTCTGCTGTTGAATAACTATCAAGCAGCGCAAAATCATCAGCGTTGTTAATCAGCAACTCAAGCCCTTCCCGATAGTTCTTATCATCTTCTATAACAGATACTGTAATCAAAGTCCTTAATTAATTTTCAATATACAGCTAATTTAATTGAAACATATTCTTTAAGCCCAACTAACCGTGAGTAGGAAAATAATAAAAAAAGAGCCTGCCTTTTTACGGGCAGGCTCATGTCAGTTGACGTAATAAATTATTTACACTTATCCATTTCTTCTTTCATAATTGCCTCAGCCTTTGCTTCCATATCTTTGTCATCTTTCATTTTATCATATTTTTTTTCCATTTCATCAGCGTAAGCTTTCATTTTTACTGATAGATCTTCCAATTCCTTTTTTGCTTTTTCGTCAGATGGATCTTTCGCCATTAGCTGCTGCATCTGACACCGGTAATCTGCCATTTTTCTTACATCGCTTTCAAATGATGATGAAGAAGATTTGCAGGAACAAAAATTTATTAGAAAAGCAAGTACGATTAAAGAAAGAAAATTCTTTTTCATGTTGTTGATTTTAGGTTTTATATATGAGTTGTAAAATAGATATTATTTCGCACAAAATTGACCACAATCTAAACGCTGCTATGGAACAGGATCATAACCACTTCCTCCCCAGGGATGACAGCGGGAAATTCTTTTGATTGCAAGCCATAAACCCTTAAATACTCCATGCTTTTTTAAAGCTTCTGTTGCATAATGAGAGCAGGTAGGAGTGTAACGGCATTTCGGCCCAAGCAATGGCGAAATTACCCATTGATATATTTTTATCAGGAATATAAAAGGAAGAGCTAATATTTTAAGAATTTTCTTCATAAACCAGTGCTGATAATTTCTTAATTATTTTTTCTACCTGAGAATAAATGTGATGATAGTCCGGCAATTCCTTTTCTGTATAGATAAAAAAAAGATTCATGCCTTTCTCTTTCAGTAAATTCTTCAGTGAGTTTTTTTGTAACCTGTAAGCTTCTCTTGTTAGTCGCTTTATTCTATTCCTTTCTACTGCTTTCTTAAAATTCTTTGAGCTTACTCCTGCTCCGAATTGCAATCCGTTTTCTTTTGTTATACAATAAAACACTCTAAATGGTGAAACGGTAAATCGTTTCCCATTTTTGAACAGTTCATCAATAGCTTTCCTGCTTTTTAACCGTTCACTTTTTCCTAATGTAAATTGCTTTGGCAAAATTTATGCAAATAAAAAAACTTCGTCTCGCCTAAGGCGAGACGAAGCTATAAATATACTGAGCTTTAAACTTTGGCTCCTTTATGGAGAAAGTTATGCTTCTATTTTAATTTGCTCTCATCAGAAACTGTCAGCTTTGTACGGCCTTTTGCACGGCGGCTTGCCAATACTTTACGACCATTTGCAGTAGACATACGCTTACGAAAACCATGAACAGATTTACGACGCTTACGATGAGGTTGGAATGTACGTTTCATTTTTTTATTACTTTTTCACTTTTATGAAATGCGGCCGGGAGAACGGACCAGGTTTCAGTTTACCAACAAGTCACCACACTCATCGGCTTGTGAAAGGACGGCAAAGGTAAGGGTTTGATGTGTAAAATTTAAGAGAAATTAAGTTGTTTTTAAAAACAAACCGGTCTGTCATTTTTGCAAATTAAACTCTTTATAATGAAGGAGTTATTCAAAATTGGCAAACTTTTCTTATTATATTTTTTGCTATAAACTTATGTGAATAGAGTTTACTGGCTGACCATAAAACATGCTGGCTTTATTATCAAAATCTTCTACAGAATCTGTGGTATAAAATTGCTGTGAAGCCTTTTTAGTGCAAAGAGTTTCTATTTCAGGGTGTCGTTTTAAATAATCAACAAGGCTTTCTGCGATTATTTCGCCTTGCGAAATCAGTTTTACAGCTACCGGCAAATATTCCTGAATCTTTACCTTCAATAAAGGATAATGGGTACAGGCCAGCAGAATTACATCTATAGCTTCGCCTTTTTCAAATATGTTATGCAAATTCTTTTTTATAAAAAAATCAGCCCCATGATTTTCAAATTCTCCATTCTCCACTAACGGCACCCACATGGGGCAAGCTTCCTGGTGTACTTTTAAATCAGGAAAGAACTTCGCAATTTCCATTGGGTATGATTCAGAAGCCACTGTACCAACAGTGGCCAGCACTCCCACATTTTTTGTTTCGGAAAAAGTACCTATTATTTCAGCTGTTGGCCTTATAACACCCAGCACTCTTTTATCAGGAGCTATTATTGGCAGATCATTCTGTTGAATGGTTCGTAATGCTTTTGCAGATGCGGTGTTGCAAGCCAGTATAACTAATGGACAGCCTTGTTTGAAAAACCATTTTACACAATCCAGTGTGTAATGATAAACGGTTTCAAAAGAACGGTTGCCATACGGTGCCCTTGCATTATCTCCGAGGTAGAGATAATCATAAGCAGGTAATTTATTTACTATTTCTTTTAAAACAGTAAGTCCTCCGTAACCGGAATCAAAAACTCCTATCGATCCTTGTGATAGCATGGTACAAATGTAGTTATGGAAGGCAACAAAAAACCCTGTACTGCATAAAGCAGAACAGGGTTCTCAAAAATTTTGGTTTATTTATTTAGGCTTGGGCACATTTATCTTCAGCTTCGCCGCCACCAATAAGGATATATCATCCGCATCAGGAGCCACCAGCAATGTTTCTTTACTAAGAATATGAGAGTAGCCTTTTTCTTTAGACACAACTTTTATAGCATCATACACCTTTTTATAAATCGGTGCCAGTAACTCATCCTGCTTTGCTTGCAAAGCCTGATTTACTATTTGTTGCCAGTTTTGTATCTGGTAAAGTAACTGTGGCAATTCCTGTTCAATTTGTTTTTTAACTACTGCAGGAGCAACATGAATAGAGTCCTTATAAACACTGTCCTTATATTGGTATAAAGAAACTATTTGTGCATATTGAGGATTTATAGAGTCAGCTTGATATCTGTCCAATAATGAATCCAGTTTAGTAGTTTCTGGCATTAATCCTACCATATCATCAATGCGGATATAGCCTATTTTCATTTGAGCAGCAGCATCATTTGCAAAGAACATTCCCGAGGCCAACACAAGAACAGAAAGAAATTTTTTCATTTAGTTTGTTTTAAGATTGCTTTATAGAGTTATTATGTCCGACGTTCGTTGCTTTATAACTACTTTTCGAACCTTATTTATTTTTTGTTAACAATTATCGTATCCCAAGGTCTTTGAGCACATCTTCGCTCTTGTCTAGTTTTGGGTCGGCAAATATAATGGTAATTCCTTCACTTTTATCCAATACAAAATCATATCCACGAAGTACTGCCATTTTCTGAACAGCATTATACACTTTATCCTGAATTGGCTTAATTAATTCTTGTCTTTTTTTAAAGAGATCTCCCTCAAAACCAAAGCGTTTACGCTGTAAGTCACGAAGTTCTTTCTCTTTATTGTAAAGCTGATCTTCTCTTTTTTTCCTCAGATCTGCAGTAAGCATAACTTGCTCTGCTTCAAAATTCTGATACATTTTGTCCAGATCAGCTTGTCTGCCATCAATATCTTTTTGCCAGCCTTCTGCCACCTGATCCAATTGCTTTTGTGCTTCTTTATAATCCGGCATTTTGTCTAAAATGTAACGGGTATCAATTATAGCATATTTCTGCGCCTTAACGGTAGCACTCAATAGCATAAAACCCAGCGCAGCAATAAATATCTTTTTCATATTTTATTTTTTTGGGGATGAAAATATAATATCAAAATTATTCCGGTTCCACACCAAGCATAAAGGTAAACCTTGAAGCACCTTTTAATCCCGAACCAGGTGTGATACGGTCAAGCCCTATACCATAATCAAATCCTAACAAGCCAAACATCGGCAGGAAAAACCGCATACCAACTCCTACACTTCTCCTTAATTTGAATGGATTATATTCTTTATAATTATACCATCCATTTGCCGCTTCAAAAAAGCCCAGTGCATAAATTGTACTGCTTGGATTTGTTACTAATGGGAAACGCATTTCAAGAGTGTACTTATTAAATATGGTAAAAAACTGTGTGGCATTCTGCTGATCAGGATTTATTGTTGGATCGGAAGACTGGTAAACCGGATAACCCCGATGAGCTACAATATCATATCCTAATAATCCAAAATTATTTGTCAATCCGGCATCACCTACCTGGAATCTTTCAAACGGTGAATAATCAATATCCTTATTATACCTGCCCATAAATCCATACTTGGCAGCCATCTTCAATACAAACTGGCGGTTTTTATCAGCACCTAATGGTTTACCAATTGGCACATACCATTCTGCATTAAATCTCCATTTATGATATTCAGGGTTTTTAAACTTATCAATGTCTTTCGATGAATTTTTATTAAATAAGGAATAGGGTGGTGTAAACTGCACACTCGTCATGAAGTTTGATCCGCTTCTTGGGAATATTGGATCAAATACAGATGAACGCTGTAATCCGATTTTGAAACTAATATTGGTGGAAGTACCATTTTTAAAGTTCTGATCGAAAATTGGGTAGTTACGCAGTTTATACTGAGTAAGATTAATTGCGTAAACCAAACTAAAATAGTCATCCGGCCATTTTAATTGCTTGCCAAGCGAAACGGAAACGCCGTTTACTTTTAAATAGTTTGTGTCCGATCTTTGTCTGTCTATTTGACCTGTAAATGGATCAAATGCATTTGAGTATTTACTATTATTAAATCCTAATGTAAGTGAGTTTCTTTTTTTACCGCCCAACCAAGGTTCTGTAAATGAAAAACTATACGACCTGAAGGCACGGCCATTAGATTGCATTCTCAAACTAACTTTTTGTCCATCACCTGTTGGTAACGGATCCCATGCAGATTTTTTCCAGATATTGCGAATAGAAAAGTTATTAAAAGTAACACCCAGTGTTCCTGTAAGTCCGATACCGCCGCCCCAACCTGCAGACAATTCAAGCTGATCGGAAGATTTTTCTTCCAACTTCCAGTTTATATCTACTGTACCATCATCTGCATTGGGCACCACACCAGGTTCAATTGTTTCCTGATTAAAATATTGGAGATTGCCCAATTCTCTTTGAGAACGAATTAAATCTGAACGACTAAACAGTTCTCCGGGAATAGTTCTTAGTTCACGACGGATTACATAATCTTTTGTCTTTTCATTTCCGGCAATGGTTACATTCTTCAGCCTGGCCTGCGGTCCTTCTGTCATTCTGATTTCATAATCAATCGTATCATTATTCACCGCCATTTCAACCGGCTCTACTCTGAAAAATAAATAACCCTCATCCATGTAAAGGCCACTTATATCTCCTCCATCCTGTGCCGCTTCTTTACCTAGCCTTTTGTTCATAATGCCGATATTATAAATATCGCCTTTGTTAATTCCGAGTATCACATTCAGGATCGAGTCAGAATATTTAGCATTCCCTTTCCACGTAATGTCGCCAAAATAATATTGCTTGCCTTCATTAACTTTTATATCAACATTCAGGTTGCCATTCTTGGTTAAATAAGAAGTGTCTTCAATGATCTGTGCATCTCTGTAACCAAGAGAGTTATAATAATTAAGCACCTTTTCCTTATCTTCTTCGAATTTCTTTTGGTCAAATTTAGCTCCGCTGAAAAGTTTAAAGCGGAACCATGGATCAAGGAGTTTTTTTGTTTTGCTTACTGAAAGAAACCCCCAATCTTTTGTATACTCACCAAATGAATATGGCTCATTCTCACCATATGGACTTGTTGCAACATCTTTCTTCAAGGTAAACTTCGACATTTCTTTGGTTCCCTTCAGCTGCTTTTTCAAACGTAGTCCGTCTACATTATCATTACCATAAAAACCAACTTCATTTATCTTGATCTTATTTCCTTTCACTACATTGATCGTCATCTGGTTGGAATTCGCAAAGGCAGGATCTGGCTTTTCATCAATGGTAACTGTTACATTCCGGTAAGCTTTCTCCGTATAAAATTTTGTAACGATCTCAACTATATTTCTCCGGGTGTTTTCTGTGATAATTGTTTGTTTGGCGAGTAAAGCTTTTTTAGTTAGCTCTTCTGCATCTGCTTTACTGATGCCGGTAAATTTAAAATTGCCAAGACGAGGTCTTTCCTGCACACTCAATTCGAGCCACACTTTATCTCCATCAACTTTTGTTACAAATATTTCTACATTAGAAAACAATTTTTGTCTCCAGAGGTTTGTAATTGATTTGGCAAAAATATCGCCGCCCGGATGCATAAACTTATCGCCTGGTAATAAGTTAGAAATAGAATATACGATAGAAGTATCCAGGTGTTTGATCCCGGAAATTTTTACATCAGCAATCGTGTACTCTTTGGGCACTCTTGCATTCTGCCATTCAATAAGTTTTGGGTCCAATGAAGTAGGTTTTGTAGTATCTCCGTCTTGGGAAAATGAATGGAATGCGGAGATTACAACTATGATTATTGTAACACTAAATCTGGATAGAAGTCGTTGCATATATTTTGTTCTGGTATTCAATACCCACTTTGTGGGACTTAAATTATTTGTTCTCTGCGATTTATAAAATAGCCGCCATTCTGGTCAGGCGGCAAATTAAACGTAAATATCGAAACTGTTTGTTAAAAGAAATCACTGATAAAAAGGCTTTCACAGTTGATCTGCTTGGTTTGTTTCTGCTATCTGTTCTCCCGTCTTTCCAAATCGTCTCTCTCTGGCCTGAAAATCTACTATTGCCTCGTATAAATTCTCTTTTCTAAAGTCGGGCCAACGGACATTTGTAAAGCACAATTCGGCATATGCCAGCTGGTAAAGCAAGAAATTACTTATTCTGAATTCACCACTGGTTCTTATCATCAATTCCGGATCAGGAAAATCTGCAGTACATAAAAATTGTTGTACAGTTTCCTGGTTTATATCTTCAACATTTAACTTGCCTTCCTTTACTTGCCTTGCTATTTCTTTTGCTGCATTCGCCAGCTCCCATCGTCCGCTATAGCTAAGAGCCATTACAAGGTTCAGCCCTGTATTGACTTTTGTAATTTCCAATGCTTCGTTCAGTTCATTTTTGGCAAAATCTGGTAACATACTCATGTCGCCAATAACATGAAGGCGGATTTTGTTTTTATTCAGCGTTTCTACTTCCTTACGAATAGTGCTCACCAGCAATTCCATAAGACCTGCTACTTCATATTCCGGTCTGTCCCAGTTTTCGGTTGAAAAAGCGTAGAGTGTCAGGTATTCTACTCCCAACTCTGCACAGCCTTCTACAATGTTTCGAACACTCTCCACTCCATGATAATGACCAAAAAGCCTGTCCTCACCTTTTTCTTTTGCCCAACGACCATTACCATCCATAATAATGGCAATATGACGGGGAAGCGACTTTTTATCTATTTTTTCTAATAATTGCGACATAAAATGGGGGCACAAAGGTAATCATGATTACAGGTATTTTGGCTAGTTTTTTTAAAAAGAAATGCCCCTTTTTGGGGCATTTTCAGAATATATGCAGTTAAATGTGATTAAATAAGAATTCTTTTAGTTTTTAGCCCAAACAGCTACTCTCGATTTTCCCTTTTTGAAGCCTTTAGTTTCATACCAGAATTCGATCTTAGATAAATGCCTTAAACCGCCGGTAAGTTCAATAACACGGCTTTCGCTGCCTTGAGTAAACTTGTTTCTTAGCTGCACATCTTGCACTGTTCCATTATCAAAATGTATTTTCATATCGTATACTTTCAAAGGCCCCTCTGTTATCTTCAACTTTAACTGGCGAACATCATCTCTCCAGTTACCAAAATATATTACATCATGATCTGCAGTAAAGCCAACACTTTTATCTGCCAGAAAAAACCAACCGCCGGGTGTATTACTTCCTTTTTTTTGTGTGGAGAAGCTTAAGAGAGCAACGGCTATCAAACCGTAAAATAAATTTGGTAAACGCATAAAATATAAAGTTTATAGTTAAGAATATTCTACTATGACTTGAACATTAAAGTATGGGTTTAATATTTAGTAAATATAAACCAGAACCTTAAGTAACGCCTAAACACTGCGGGTTGTTTTGCGGCAAATTATTTTAATTGTAAGTAGGACACTTGTAAGACTGCAAATTGAAAGTAACATGAAACATTGCAGTTACAAACTGGTCTTTTTGTTTACTATTTCCTCTTTGTCTGCCGGGTATTCCGATTGGCGTCCCTAATTCGTAGGATCTGTCGCTAAGCAATAAGCCATTAGAAGGGCTCCCATCAGGGTTTGGAGGAAATACGGAAGGATCAACATAAGTTTTACTTACATCATCCAAATAATCTGTATTAGTAAAGC
>JBDSUW010000047.1:0-3480 GCA_039927535.1 Chitinophagaceae bacterium
CAAATATAAAGACATTTTTTGAAATACGAAATGTTTCGGAAATGTTAAATAGCCAATATGTACTTGAAAGGTATTATTGATTGATAAGCGGATTTATCGCTTCATAGGTTTTTGCCGGGTGATCGTCTACAATATCCTCTCCGATATATTTCATACCACATTTCCCCAAAACCTTTAGCGAGGCTTGGTTTTGGGGCATTGCCCTGCCAACAATGCGGGGAAGCCGTAGTTTATTAAATCCATAGTTAAGAGAAGCGAAAGCTGCCTCCGTAGCATAGCCCTTGCCCCAGGAAGTTTTAATAAACCGATAACCAAGATCTATTTCATTTCGTTCTGGCCGGGCCTTTAATCCGCACCAACCAATAAAGTTTGCATCATGCTTTGTATGCACCGCCCAACGGCCATGATTATACAATGCGTATTGCGGTAATATTGTTGTTAAAAGGATTTCTGCTGCATGTGCAATGTCTCTCACCGGATCCATTGTAAATTTTATCACATCCGGGTCTTCATTCAGCTCATAAATAAGTTGTGCATCGTTTATTGTAAATGTGCGAAGAAGCAATCGGTCCGTTTCAATTATAATATTCATAAAGCAGGATCATGTATTTTTTTAACCGTAAAGTGGTTACCGTATAAATGATGACGATAAAGTATTGCCCCGTCGCTGATTTTTACAATAAACCCTTCACTACTTCAATCACTTTTTCTAATTGACTTATATCCTGTCCGCCTGCAGTGGCCAATGTTTTTTGACCACCACCGCCTCCTTTTATCAACGGGGCAATATGCTCTTTAATAATTTTACCTGCATCTAAATTTCTGGCGGCAACAACTGTATCAGAAATGCCGACCGCTACGAATGGCTTACCATTTATGTTCACACATAAAACGGCCACATGATCCCGCAAATGATTCTTCAAATCGAAACAAAGTTTTTTTAAAGCATCTGGATTGCTTACTTCTACTATATCACCAACAAAATTTACTCCGTTGACAATCTCATCTTTTTCCAGCAACTCATTTCTGATGCCTACCAATTGTCTCGCTTCCATTGCATCTACATGTTTTTGCAAGGATGTATTTTCAGTTTGCAAATTTTCAATAGCCTTCTGAATATCTTTTGGATTTTTCAACGCTTCCCGAATTGATGACAACAAATTGAATTGCTCATTCATATAATCCTCAGCCTGCTTGCCACATAATGCTTCCACTCTTCTTACTCCAGCAGCAACAGCGGATTCGTTGGTTAGTTTAAATAAACCTAATTCCCCTGTTGCGCCAACATGAGTGCCGCCACATAGTTCCACTGAATAATTGGGATCGATTACAACAACTCTTACCACATTACCATATTTTTCGCCAAACAAAGCCATGGCGCCGAGTTTCATTGCTTCATCCTTTGGCATTTCTTTTATGACAACGGGAATGTTTTCTCTAATCTTTTCATTAACGAATGCTTCCACTTTTGCAATTTCTTCATCGGTAACTTTTGTAAAATGAGAAAAGTCGAAGCGAAGATGTTCTTCATTTACCAATGAACCTTTTTGTGCAACATGAGTTCCTAACACAGTTCTCAGAGCAGCATGAAGCAAATGTGTAGCTGAGTGATGTAGTTCTGTATTCTTTCTTTTTGATGCATCAACTTTTGCCAGTACTTCGCCAGAAAGATCATCTGGTATACTTTCAGCAAAATGAATAATAAGATCGTTGTCCTTCTTTGTATCAATAATAGTGACCTCACCCCAACCCTCTCCGAAGGAGAGGGAGCCTCTATCGCCAACCTGTCCGCCGCTTTCAGCATAAAAAGGTGTTGTATCTAATACAATCTGGTATAATTCTTTCCCTTTAGCTTTTACTTTCCTGTATTTTAGAACAGTAGCTTTTGCTTCTAAGGAATTGTAACCAACAAATTTGTTAGAGCCTTCTTTTAAAACTGTCCAATCTTCTGCTTCTACAGTTGTGGCGGCACGGCTGCGGTTTTTCTGTTTTTGCATTTCTGCCTCAAACCCAGCTTCATCTACTACTAAATTATGCTCAGAAATAATTAGTTTAGTTAGATCAAGAGGAAATCCATATGTATCATTTAATTCAAATGCGTCTTTTCCACTTATATTTATTGTTGGAGCAAATCCTGTAAAGATAAGTTCGCCTGTTCCAGGTTCTATTACTACATTATTTTTTTTTGCTCCAATAATATCATCAATTCTTTTCAACCCTTTATCTAACGTTCTTAAGAATGATTCTTCTTCTTCTTTTACAACTTTAGTTACAAAATCAAGTTGTTTGTATAGTTCTGGAAAAACACTTTCAAATTGCTTTGCTAAAACAGGTACAAGCTGATTCAGCAATGGCTGTTTATAATCTAGATATGAATAATAGTAACGAACGGCTCTGCGAAGAATTCTACGAATTACATAACCTGCTCCGGTGTTCGATAGCAATTGACCATCGGCAATCGTAAAACTGATTGCTCTTATATGATCTGCAATTACACGAAATGCAATGGCTTCTTTACTATCGCTGCTATCATATTTCTTTTTGGTGATCTTCTCTGTTGCTGCAATTGTTCCGGTAAAAATATCTGTGTCGTAATTGCTTTGCTTATCCTGAATAACTCTTACTAATCTTTCTAATCCCATTCCGGTATCTACATGTTTGGCAGGTAATGCTTCAAGGCTGCCATCTTTCTTTCTGTTGAACTGGATAAACACATTATTCCATATCTCAATTACTTGCGGATGATCGTTGTTTACCAATGATTTTCCTGAAACAGTTTTTCTTTCTTCATCTGTTCTGCAATCCACATGTATTTCTGTACAAGGCCCACAAGGACCAGTATCACCCATTTCCCAAAAATTATCTTTTTTATTGCCCAATAATATTCTGTCAATGGCTACAAAATTCTTCCATTCATTATACGCTTCTTCATCTTTTGGTAAACCTTCTTTTTCATCTCCTTCAAAAATGGTAACATATAAACGGTCTTTATCTAATTTGTAAACTTCGGTAAGTAATTCCCAACTCCAGGCTATAGCTTCTTTTTTAAAATAATCACCAAAGCTCCAGTTGCCCAGCATTTCAAACATAGTGTGATGATATGTATCCACACCCACTTCTTCCAGATCGTTGTGTTTACCACTTACCCGCAAACATTTTTGTGTGTCGGCTATCCTTGTATGCTCCGCTTTTTTATTTCCCAGAAAATAATCTTTGAACTGGTTCATACCTGCATTGGTAAACATCAGTGTGGGATCATTTTTTACAACAATTGGTGCTGATGGAACAATTGCATGTCCTTTGGAACTGAAGAAGTCCATAAAAGCCTGTCGTATTTCTGCGCTGGTCATCATAAGGTGAATGGTGAATGGTGAATGGTGAATGGGGTAATAGCCTTATTGCTGAATAGCGAACGGAACGATGCAGTGGAAGTCTGTTTCTTTCTTTCACTGAAAAAAAGAAAAATCCCAAACCTACGGT
>JBDSUW010000048.1:0-7609 GCA_039927535.1 Chitinophagaceae bacterium
TACTCACCAATGGGTACCCAAGATATAAATAGGGACCCAGCAATGCCTGAGCAGTTAATCCCGCAATAATAATGGCGGTAAATAAAGCTGTTTTAAAATAGCTTATGTGCGTTTTTGTTAATTCTTCCACTGCAAAAACAATTCCGCCCAAGGGAGTATTGAATGCAGCCGCAAGTCCGGCAGCAGCACCTGTCATTATCATATTTCTTCTCGAAATTTTTGGCCACCATTTAGGCAGTAACATATTTACTTTTCTAAAAACGGAGCCAGCAATTTGAATCGTTGGCCCTTCTCTTCCAATCGCTCCACCACCAAATGCTAATACAAGGCTGGAAAACATTTTTACAATAATCATCCGAAGGCTAAGAAATTTGCCAACTTTCTCATCATCTTTTGTTGTCGCCAGTTCAATAGATGCCATAACCTGAGGTATGCCGCTACCCCTGCCAAATTTTGCAAACTTTACCACAGTCCACCAAGCTATTATAAAACATAGCGGTGTAACAATGAATAATAGCCAGGCATAGTGCTTTAAAATATAGACAGTTCCGTGTTCCGCATAAGTAAATAATCTGGCATAGAGTACAGCTAATAATCCTGTTATTAAAGAGGCTATCCAAAAAGGAACCGCCTGCAAAAAGTTATTTTTAAACCGTTCATTTTGTATTTTTTCAAATGACCATTTAAATAGTTGGCGAATTTTTCTGATTATGCCCATATTACTAAATAACTTTTCTGCAAAACATCACTATCCCTATATTGTGAAGATAAATTATTGCAAACGTAAGAATTGGAATTTGCGCAAGAAATCTGAAACCTAGATTATTTTTAAATCTTTTCTTGCCCTGTATCATCTATTAACGGCTCGGCCAAATCATTCCATATTTGTGAGTTCTCTGCTATTGGTATCTCATCATTTATCGCCTGTAACTCCGGCCTTCCGTAGCTTATTGAACCAATCATCATAATGACACTTGTAGTTAGCACTACGAAAAAAAGTATGCCTTCATTAAATTTTGAAAGTTTATAAAATTCAGGAATACTATAAAACAACATGACTGTTATTAAACCCCGTGGCATAAAAAAAAGTTCAGGAAAAATATGTGCATGAAGAAAAAAGCGAAGATAAATCAGCCTGATAAAGAATAATATAAGTACCAAGGCGCTACCTGTTAATACAACTTCCAAGTCAAATAACAATCGTACATCAATCGTTAATCCAAATATAAAAAAGAAGAACGTTCGTATTAAGAAACTGCTTTCGGCTGTCAGGTTGTGCAGTAACCTGCCAACTTCTCTAACTTCTGTATAATTCATCCATTTGTAAAACCTGTGAAATAACGACAACTGCCAGTTACTTACCACTAGCCCAAATAATAAAATGATAAACAACGCTGGAAGATTCAGCATTTTTCCGCCGGCATACAAAAAAATAAGTACAGCAAACACAAGAAAAAATCTGACTTTAGTTTTGATCCTGGTCAGCATAAATAAAATCAGTAATGATAGAATTACGCTTAAAAAAAGTGCCAGGACTGTTGATCCAAAGAATATGGCAAGATTGCTGGCTTCTAAAAAGTTTCCGGCAATTATATAATTAAATACTATGATGCCGATTATATCAGAAAAAGAAGTTTCATACACCAGAAATTCTTTTTTATTCTCCGCCAGATGAGAAATACTTGGAATAACAATAGCACTGCTTACAACTGAAAGAGGAATTGCATAGATCAAACAACGTAGATAATCTTCCTGCAAAGTGTAATACAATAACACAGAACATGCAAATGACGAGAATGCAAGAATAAATAAACCTGATAAAAAAGCATTCCGGATAAGTTTAATTTTTTTCTTGCTTATTTGCAGATCAAGACCAGCTTCCAGTATGATCATTATTGTACCGATTACACCAAAAACTTCTACAGAATAGGAGGGAATGGAAATTGTTGCATTATTATAAATTAATATTTCCCGCAACCCGATACCCGATACCAATAATAATAAAACAGACGGAATACCGGTTTTCTGCGAGATCAGGTTGTATAAATAAGAGAATACAACCAATAAACAAGAGGCTATGATATATATGTACGAACTAACTCCATCCATGCGGCAAAAATAGCTTAACACCTTTGTTTTTCAGCATTTTAAAGTGGTTTTCATTATATTATAATTTTAAAGGCAACTATACGTAAATAAGCAAAAAAAAAGTACCAATGGATATGTTTTTTTCTTGTAAAAATCACAAATAGACTGAAAGCAGATAAATGAATTTGAAGAAAAATTGGCAGAGCTACTCGTAACAGATGCCCTAAAATAACTTAAATAAAGTTTAAAAAAAGGTTGACCCAAGATTGCCTGCCTGCCGGTCTTGCTCCGCAGTAGCTATGCGAAGGCGAGTAGACAGTCTTCACTTCGTACGCAATGACGACTATTGGGATAGCATCTTTTTATAATGACTTTGAAATAATATGAACATCCCTTTGAGGAAAAGGTATTGTTATTTTTTTATCTTTGAATGATCGGAATATTTTATACCGAAGCTCACTTTTTATTTGTTCTACATGAAAAATATCTTTTGTCCAGAACATCAAATAAAAAATCAGTGCATTGTCTCCAAAATCATTAAACCGTACAATTGGCTTATGGTGATCTGTTTTTATCAATTCCACCTGGTCTAGACTGCAGTCCAACAAACAACTCGTCACTAAATCCACATCACTGTCATAACTAACGCCTACTTCTACCTGGAAACGGCGGTCATAACTATGATGACTCCAGTTAATCACATTTTCCGTAATAAATTTATGGTTGGGGACAATGATATCATACCCATCCCTTGTCAGCAGTACAGATGTTCTCAAGTTAATTGCCTGTACCTTTCCCACAATATTATCTACTTCCATTACATCGCCTACTTTTACTTTGCGTTCAAACAGCATAAACAATCCTGATATAAGATCGCTGAAAATGCTCTGCAGCCCAAAACCAATGCCTACTAATAATGCAGCAGAACCTGCAACAAGGATTGTTACATCAAACCCTGCAATGCGGATACATATCGAAATTACCACTACCCATATAAAATATTTAACCAGTTGAAATAAGGAAATCCTTCTCCCTCTTTCACCAACTCCCAATTCCTTTCTTCTAAGCAATAATTTTCTGAAAATAAGCAGCATAAACCAAGTGACGGTAACAACGATCAATATTTCAGCAATTTTAGCTGGTGTAACTGTAAATGACCCTAGCCTGAACAATATTTTATACCAGAATTCTTTCATGCTTTTCTTTATACTTTATTTTCTATTGACCAGATAAGATATTTAAAAGTTCTGACTAATTTTTAACCGGCTCAACATCTTTCTCCATTTTTTTTTCTTCTATTATCTCTGGAAAGTTCAATTGGTAAAGATCCAGTCTTCTATCTTTCAGGGTTTGCACACTACCATAATGGTGCAGTTCAGTTAGCAACGAAAGATCTACATCGCTTACCACAATCATTTCCGTGTTGGGTGTAGCTTCAGCTTTTATTCCCGTTACCGGAAAAGCAAAATCATTTGGCGTAAATACGGCTGACTGTGCAAACTGAAGATCCATATTTGTTACTTTGGGTAAATTTCCAACGCTTCCTGCAATAGCAACAAAACACTCATTTTCTATAGCCCTGGCTTGTGCACAGAAACGAACACGGTTGTAGGCATTTTGTGTGTCGGTTAAAAAAGGAACAAATAATATTTGCATCCCTTCCTCTGCCAGTTTTCTTGTCATTTCAGGAAATTCAACGTCGTAGCAAATCTGCACACCAATTTTTCCTGCATCAGTCTCGATCACTTTTATTTCATTACCTCCTTGTATATTCCATTCATATTCTTCGGATGGAGTGATATGAATTTTAGGAACACTGTCAATTACTCCATTGCGCTGCAACACATAACAAACATTATAAACTTTTCCATGCCTTATTTCCGGCATACTACCGGCAATAATGTTTACATTATAGGATACCGCCATTTTACTTATTGCATCTACAATTGGCGCAGTGTACTGTGCCAGTTCTTTTATTGCATGACGGGCATCCATTTCATTAAATGCACCCATCAAAGGAGCGTTAAATAATTCCGGGAATAAAATAAAATCAGACTTGTAATCACTCACAGCATCCACAAAGTATTCAACTTGTTTTAATAAATCTACTGTTGTATTATAATGGCGCATTTGCCATTGTACCAGGCCAATTCTTATTATATCTTTCTGACGAAGAAGTATATTCTTTTCATCATGATACACATTATGCCATATTAACAAAGTGGCAAAACCCATACTTTCTTCATCCTCCGGCAAATAATTTTTCAAAACTTTCTTTACATGGAAATCGTTTGATAACTGAAAAGTAAGTGTTGGGTCAAAAATTTCCCTTTTCTTCACTTTTTCAATATACTCTTTCGGTGTAAAAGTATCTGCATACATCCCATATTTTGGAATTCTGCCCCCAGCAACGATGGCTTTCAGGTTCAACCTTTCGCAAAGCATTTTCCGGGTATCATATAACCGGCGGGCTAACCGCATTCCTCTGTAATCGGGGTGAATAAAAACTTCTATGCCATACAATGTATCTCCTTTGGTAGTATGCGTTTCAAAACTGAAGTTGCCTGTTATATCACGGTAATTATGTTTGTCGCCGAACTTATCATAATTAACAATAATTGATAATGCACAGCCCACTACTTTTCCATCCAGGGTAATTACAATCTGTCCTTCAGGAAATTTTTGAATAAGTTTTTTAATAGCTTCCTCTTTCCAATATTGACCTCCAAGGCTGGCATAAGCCTGCATCATAGATTCTTTTAGTTCCTGATAGTCCTCTATTGTAAGACTTCTAACATCAATAATTTCTGTATCCATATAATAAAAAATTTGAGTAAAGACTGATTAACGACTGATTCATCAGCTCTTGTATAGATGTAGTTAAGTATTTTTAGCCTCTGATTTCAGTTAAAGGCATACCGGTAATATACGAAAAAGTGAGAGGAAAATAAAACTATATTGAATTCCAATCTGAAACGATCATTATCATTACGAAAAATATAATTTTAATATTAACCTACACTTCTTGTTTCCCTTTTTGCATCTTCTTTCTCATGCTTTGCAAGTTTTTTCAGGTTGGACCAAAGTAGTCCTCCGGTAAACATCCCCAATATATAAATGGCAACCGTAAGTAAAGCAAGTGGCATCCTTACACCCCAATTGAATAATTTAATCTGAATTGTTTCAAAATTCTGAGCGGCAAATACAACAAAAATGATTACAATTAATACCAGCAGAAATGTTTTAAACTGTTTCATTATATTCTTATTTAATTAAACCTGCCAGTCGGCAGATATATTACCTGATGATGATTCCCTTTTGCTTATCTTTTATAGCTTCAATATTATTTTTCAAAGTCGTTATTTTACTTTCCAGTTGTTCGTTTTCAAGACGCAAAGAATAATTTTTTGACTCCAGGGCACTGGCCACAGCAGCTGATCCTTTATTACTTTTTTTTACATTACTGGCAATAGTTTTATCATTTTTCTTCATATCTTTTTCATACGCTTTTATCTTTTTAAGAACAGCTGATGTTTCATCAGCATAGTAGTTATTCAAAAAGCTGATACTAAAATCGTTTAGCACTTTAAACATTCCATCAAACTCTCTGTAATATTCATCAGGGCCAATAAAAAAATCATAACCAAAGGACATGAAGTATTTCATTTCCGATCCACCGCTAATATCAGTTACCCTTGCATACATATTCATTCTTTTATCGCTGATGGAGTTAATGGTAACATCATTTGCTTCAATTAAGTCTTTATCAGATAACAAACCAATTCCCTTTACTTTTATTTTGTAATTCTTTTTCATGTAATCCGCCCACCCTTTTTTTACCGTTTTGGCATCGGCATCAAATTGCACAAAAAGACAAGGTCTTAATTTATTCTCAAATGTTATTTCACTTTTATCGATTACAAACGTTTGAGCACCTATTCTTGCAGACATAAACAGGATACACAGGATTAAAAATTGCAGTTTTTTCATTTTTGTTATTATTTTTTTCTTTCTAAATGGAATTATTAGTATTGACTCAATTGCCTTTCACTTTTAAATTTACTTCCCAAAATTAAAAAATGAAATTACAGCAAACCTGATTTCAATTATCAGATTTCTTTGAAAATTTTCCTATGGAATATACGTCAAAAAGAGCAATAAAATATCCATTTATAAAAGTTGAACCTTACAGCTGTAACCCACTTAAACCTTGTAAAATGATACCTGACAACCTGGCTTTTTCTTTTAGAATCTGTCTTGCCCAATTAAACCAAAATCAGAAGCCTTTTTATTTCCCGGTTATTTATCTACCTTTCTTGCTAAATCAAAACTGATGCGAACAACTTCCAAACCTTCAATGTTCCTTATTTTCCCCTGGGGACTTATGTCAATCATCCTGGTACTACTTTTAAATCTTGTGCTTGATAACGAGTGGTTTGATAAAAACTGGAGTTGGATTGCACTTGTATTGATAATTCCAGCCGCTATTCTGGAAAATTTCAAAGTGGGTTATTCTACTATGCGGATCATGTTTATGAAAGTGCTTTATTCGCTTCTTTCCTTTCTATTGGTAGGCTTGGCTTTTGGCGCTGCTCTTACCGGCTGGCATATACAAAAATTTCAAAAAGATATACCGCCGGTAAAAACGCTCAATCTTCCCTGGTTTGTACTACTTGCACTTGCTATACTGCTGCTTATTCAGGTGGCACAATTATTCAGTATGCTAAAAGCGGTGAAGAGGGAATTTATGCAAATGGATCCAGACAATTAATTAGAATTGCTTAATTGCTGCCTTTAAAAATGGCCAAGTAGGCAGAGATGAAATAATTTTCAACTCATCTTTTATAGAGCTTTCATTATCTAAAAACCTCAACACCTGTTGGGGTTTATTCTTTTGGAACAAGGTTGTAAAAATTTCTTTCCCCGGTAATTTGTTGTGATAAAGTATATCAAGTAATGTATTGTCATAAAACCGGAATCTTCTGGGAAGTGTAGGAATTTGGCTTAAAGGTTTTTGATTAATGAGGCACTCAAATATCTGTTGTGACTGCTTTTGAATAAACTGAAAAGTATATCCACTCGAAGCCTTGGTTTGTCCTCCGGCAGTACCAATGTTCCATCCATTTTTCTCAAAAGAGAATTTCTCATTTGTCATAGGTATAACACCAAACTCCTGTTCCGTAATTTTATACTCATCAATTTTCAAAAAAGCATCTATATACTCTTTAAGCTGTTTGTCATAGGCTGCTTGTTGCAATAATTCTTTTGTAAAAAGTGTAAATTCTACAAGAGCAGACTTTTCATTAAACGGAAGCACATAAACGAAACTGGTTCCGCTATTCTGATTTATCCGAAAATCCATCATCGTTGCTTTTTGCGGATCAAAAGAAGGTTCCTTGGTTTCAATAATCCATCCTTTAAAATGCTGCAGCAGCCTTATTGCTTTTTTGTCCTTGCTTTCTCCTTTATAAATAGAATTGAAAAGAATTGCATTATCAAAAAGGTATTCAGTATCGTTCAA
>JBDSUW010000049.1:0-2050 GCA_039927535.1 Chitinophagaceae bacterium
CCACCAGCTCCACGGCGATTTCCACTACCGCCGAAGAAGCTGCCAAATAAATCATCGCCGAAAATGTCGCCAAACTGAGAGAAAATATCTTCCATATTGCCGTGGCCACGGCCATTGCCGCTTACACCTGCATGTCCGTAACGATCGTATTGTGCTTTTTTATCAGCATCACTTAGCACTTCATATGCCTCAGCCGCTTCTTTAAACTTTTCTTCAGCAGCCTTATCGCCAGGATTTCTGTCGGGATGGTGTTGCATAGCAACTTTGCGGTATGCTTTTTTTACTTCATCTGTTGATGAAGATTTCCCAACACCTAACACTTCGTAATAATCTCTTTTAGTAGCCATTCGCTTTTAACTTTTGCAGTGAGCAAATAAATTCATTCAAATTACCAGAGGCCGGCTCACAGCAAACGGCTCATAGCTTGTAGCTAGAATTATTTCCCGACTACAACTTTTGCATGACGGATAATTTTTTCATTAAGATAATAACCTTTCAATATTTCATCCACCACTTTCCCTTTGAGGTCATTAGTGGGGGCAGGTATTTCTGTTACTGCTTCATGCAAGTCGGCATTAAACTCTTCACCAATTGTTTCCATAGGTTTAACACCTCTTGCCTGCAATGTGTTACGAAGTTTATTAAAAACCAACAACACTCCTTCATTGATACTTGATGACTCGCCAGATATTTCAATTTGCTTTTGAGCTCTGTCGCAATCATCCAACACACTAAGCATTTCTGTTATCACATCTTTTCCGGCTGTTTGTATCAATTCAATTCTTTCTTTTGCATTGCGGCGTTTGAAATTATCAAACTCGGCTACTTTCCGTAGAAACTTATCTTTTTCCTCTGCCAATTCAGCCTTTAGTTTCTCCAGTTCTGATTCTTCTTCCACTGGCTCATTTAAATGAGTAGTTCCATGCTGGTTTTCATCAGCATTAATATCAATGCTTCCATCGTTATCAATGTTTGTTTCCTGATCTTTCATGTCTTTTTCTGCCATTTTTATAAGATTTAGTACCTGCCCAGATTGAATACAGTATTCCGGCCGGCAAAGGTAAGCTTGTCAAGAATATTGCCAACAGCGGATTTGGGACAAATTGACCATTTTATAAGCCAATACGGGTTGTTTTGAGTGACAGGTATGCATAAATGATTAAAAAACTGCTTTTTTGGAAACTGCAATCTTCAACTTGTATCTTGCAGCCCGTTATGATTAAAGTTTACCTGAATAGAAAGATTACACCTAGAGTGGCCAACGGGCATCCATGGATTTTTAATAATGAAGTTGATAAAATTGATGGCGATGTTTTGGGCGGCGAAACGGTGGAAGTCTACAGCCATGATAAAAAATTTATTGGAAAAGGCTATATAAACCCAAAGTCGCAGATATTGGTTAGGCTTTTAACCAGAAACAAGACCGATGAAATAAATGAACAATATTTTTATACCGAGCTAAAAAAATGTTGGGACTATCGTAAGCAGTTGGGCTACACAGAAAACTGCCGGTTGGTTTTTGGAGAGGCGGATTCGTTGCCACAATTAATCATTGATAAGTTCAACGATTATTTTGTGTTGCAGACCTTGAGCTTGGGAATGGATAATTGGAAACCTGCAATTGTTGATGCACTGAATAAAATATTCAAGCCGAAAGGAATTTATGAAAGAAACGATGTGCCTGTAAGGGAACTGGAAGGTTTGCCTCAGCAAAAAGGTTTCTTATCTGCACCATTTGATACCAATATTATAATTCATGAGAATGCCCGCCCGGATGACCCCGTCGGACGGGGGTTTCAGTTTCATGTAGATATTGAAAACGGGCAAAAGACAGGTTATTTTCTGGATCAGCAAGATAACCGTAAAGCCATTCAGCATATTGTAAAAGGGGCAGATGTGTTAGGCGCATTTACTTACACAGGCACTTTTGAAATTCATGCAGCAAAGTATGGAGCTAAGTCTGTGTTAGGTCTTGATATTTCTGAGAACGCAGTGGCACAGGCTAATAAGAATGCCGTACTAAATAATGTGCAGGATATTTGCCGCTTTG
>JBDSUW010000050.1:0-22504 GCA_039927535.1 Chitinophagaceae bacterium
GGGGCAAGCCTGCCTGTCGGCAGACAGGCCCGGTATGACAAATGATTAAGTCAAAAAAAAAGCCGCCGCCTTCCGGCGGCAGCTTAAAACCACACAAAACTGCAATAGATAATCAAAGGGCAGGAGGGATTACCTCCAGTATGGTAAATGACTTAGTCCCCGAGGGAACTTTCCAGTTTAATTTATGGCCTTTACAAAACCCGATCAGTGCCGTTCCTATTGGAGAAAGAACAGATATCTTTCGTTGTTTTATATCTGCCTTATCAGGTGTAACTACCATCAGCTCAAGCAAACGACCTTCCTTTTCATCCCTGATGGTTACTTTAGAATTAAGCCGCACAACATCGGGAGGCAAATATTCTGTATCTACAACCTTTGCTTTTTTTAATTCTTTTCCTAGTTCAATAGCATCCTTGCCACTGAATGTATTTTGTCCAACGTAATAAGTTAAATGATGAATGATCGTATTGTAATCATTTATTCCCATTATGATGGGAGTCTTTTCTTTTTTCATTTTATTAATTTAAGTAGTGAGAAGTGTTGTTGTCATTGTTATCGTCTCGCCTGTTTCAGCAGGGGTTTAAAAGAAGCTTCCCATTGTATTGCTTTCTGTTGTAATTCCTGCAGCTGGTATATACTATCCTTATACGTATAGAAAGGAAAGTCGTACGCCGCTTTTTCTGAATTAAATAAAAAACGTAAGACGATCTTTTCAAGCAACTGATCGGATTTGGCATTTTTTGAATGGCCCGTATCCATGATCGCTGAAACTGATTCTACTGTAATTTGTTTTACATCTTCCAGGTTGATGATGACTTCGTCATAAATATTGTCATCATTTTTGTAAACTACCAACAACTTCCTGTTTATTCCGTCAAGGCCAATTATACTGTCATTGATGATCTCTTGTTTTGAGACAAATAAATTATGCCTGATGGCCGCCTGGCTAAACTGTATTAAAAGAAGGTTCATACTTCTGTTCGTTCTTTTTCTTTCGTTTGCTACAAGTAGCATACAAAAACCTGCAATTCCGGCAATTAAAATAATTGCCACTATTATAGTTGACATTTTATAAATTTTTATGTGATGAAATATTGACTGCCTGTGACAGGTTATTATCGTTGAGTCGTTTTTCGACGAAATCTGAAAATGGTAATCAGCAATAACGGAATGGTAAGCCACAACAGCCAATACAATTCCTTCACTGTTACTATACTCTCTTTTAGAATAATAACATTAATAAAAACAAGTAATGCCATTAAGGCTCCGGATATGGTGCTGTTTTTTTGACTTCGTAACATAACAAAACGATTTGATTATTAATTATTAGAAATAATTAAAAAAGCAAATAACCCAAGCCCGGCAATGGTTAACTAGGAGCCTGGGTGTTCTTGTTGAAGTCTTTAAAGCTGGAGAAGTAATACAAATGATTACAGAATGGAAGAAATTCGGGGAATGACCAGGTATAACAATCACTCATATCCAGTATAAGATGCTGAACAGATTTGCTGATTGTTTTATATGTGATTTGCTGAATCATTCGCTGCAAAAATACTGATTATAATGCAGAATAATCATTTGAAGCAGATAAAGAGGAACATTTAATCAATAATTAACCGGATAAACAGCTAATATAGAAGGCTTTTAAGATTATGACAATTTTGAGACAACGGTTTTCTACTCCGATGTAAAAGTTTATTTTCATTTATCCTTTTTTAATCAGCTCAGCATAAATGAAAGTCCTCCGAAAAATTATCAGCATTTTTTTATTATTGTTCTTGTTTCAACACAGTAATGCGCAGGCTGAACTGAAACCTGATTTTGATAAAGCTGTTAAGTTACTGCAGATAGAAGATTTTACGAATGCTGAAAAAGCATTTACTGATCTGCTCACCAAAGCCACAGACGATGAACTAAAAAAATTTTGTTATATCTATCGTTCTTTTTGTTACAACGGCCTTGGCAATTTTAAAAGCTCCGTGGAAGACATGAATAAAGCCATTGCGCTGGATCCAACAGATCTTGCTTCCTATACGGACCGGGGGAAAGCAAAAGCTTTTGCCAATGACCTTAATGGAGCAAGACAGGATTTTTTATTCATACTTACAAAAGATAGCATAGGCCAGCAAGCACAGGGAGCTTTTTATTTTCTAGGGAAGATCGCTTATAAGCAGGCATATTATCAGCAATCTGTTCTTTATTACGACAGGCTTGTTGCGTTGGATTCTACTGATGCAGAAGTGTATTTTAACAGAGGTGCGGCAAAAGATATGTTGCTGGATGCAGCAGGCTCCATCAGCGATTATACAAAAGCAATTCACTACAAACCAAATTATATGGAAGCCTATGCCAAAAGGGGAGTGGCGAAAATTAATCTACTTTCAAAAAAAGGAAATCCTATTCCTGCAAAAAATCAAACAACAGATGCCTGTGCAGACCTGAAGAGGGCAAAACAATTGGGCGATGATACAGTAGATGATATGATCTTAGTTCATTGCAGCAGTAAATAAACACTGTTTCTTAACTTAGTTGCTTAATAGAAATAATCTTCAGCATATGAAAAGCAATAAGCAAAAACTATCCTGCAAAGAAACTGAAGAATTACTCAAAACATTAAAGACCCGTTTTGAGAAGAACATGAATCGCCATAAAGGTATTGATTGGACCAAAGTGGAAGAAAAGCTGAAAGCCAACCCTGAAAAACTATGGTCGCTGAATGAAATGGAAAGTACAGATGGCGAACCGGATGTTGTAGGATTTGATAAAAAGAAAAACGAATATATTTTTTATGATTGTGCAGCCGAAAGTCCCAAAGGCCGCAGAAGTTTTTGTTACGATCGTAAGGCTCTCGATTCAAGAAAAGAACATAAGCCTAAAAATAATGCAATGGATATGGCAACAGCAATGGGTGTGGAATTGCTAACCGAAGAACAGTACAGAGAGCTGCAACAGCTTGGAGAATTTGATACTAAAACATCAAGCTGGATAAAAACACCGGACAAGATCAGAAAACTCGGAGGTGCCATTTTTTGCGACCGCCGTTTTAATCATGTATTCACCTATCATAACGGTGCAGAATCATATTATGGCGGCAGAGCTTTCCGTGGTTCGCTGAGGTTGTAATTATTAATACTCAAAAAATACAAACTCCGCTTTTTCTCGTAACTATTCTTGTTACAAGGTCTCTGGACTTACCAAACATTTTTTGGATTTATCTGTTTATTAATTATGACTCGTTGTTACAGGTACTTTTTGTTATCACTTCTCCTACTAATTGGTGTTACCGTAATCAGCCGGGTAACGGAAAATAAACTTTCCATTTCAATCACCGGTCTGCATAATAATAAAGGACATGTACTTATAAGTTTGTATAAAGATGGTAACGGCTATCCTGACAAAGTGGATAAAGCTGTTCGCAGGGCAAAGCTTTCTATAACCGATAAAACAGCATCCATTTCTTTTCCAGGACTTATTGCTGGCAATTATGCCATTGCAATATTGCACGACGAAAATGATGATGAAAAAATGAATACTAATTTCCTTGGTCTGCCAAAGGAAGGATATGGATTCTCAAATAATGTAATGGGCTCTTTCGGGCCACCTTCTTTTTCTAAAGCAAGTTTTCAATATGTTGCCAATCAGATAAAAGCGATTAGCATCAAGGCCAGGTATTAGTTATTATACTTTAAATACTGTGTAATACAAAGTCATTGCCATCCTTCTAAAACCAACAGATAACAATTGCAGCGCTTTACAAATAGATGATGTATTATTCAAAAGTCTGGCCAATAAAAAATTAGTAAAAGAAAGTAATCCTGGTTTCTAAAAAATATTTCTCTCCTTTGTTTTTTCTCTTATTAAACTATTAGCCTATTCTTTTATCTGTCCTCTTTCATCATCTTCTCTATCTCTATCATACACCATCAATTTTACTTTCCATTCCATAGGTTCTATAAACTGTATGGAAACCTCAATTTTAAGTTTTGCCGCTACCGCATTGGCCGGTTCAAATGAAAACAGTACACTGGCGAACTTCTTTGCTTCATCGGGAGTGTCATATTCTCCTTTCAGTTTGTATGTAACGCCGTCAAACTTCACCGCCATATTCTGTAGCTGATTGTATAGCAATTTAAACTTCTGCTTTGCTTTGTCAAAGTTTTCGGTAGTTAGCATAAGGGCTTCCCAGCTACACACTTCTTTTTTGGCGGAGTAGCGGGTTACAAAAGCTTCTTCCGCACCGTTCACTTTAAAGTTACAGTTGTACTCTGTTGATTGCGGGTGTTGATTGATAACCTCACCCATCAGGTTGATAAACCGGTTAGGATAATCCTCAATTACCTTTTTTACATCAGCAGCTATGCCATTTGCCAACGGCAACTTCAGTTGCGCAGAGCTGTTTAGAAAAAAGAATGAAAAAATAGTAAGAAGTACAAGTGGTTTTACTGGTTTTCGCATGAGTCCGGATTTGTAAGGTTAGAATTAATTGACAATATTATTAAATTTTCAAATTAAAATATACTTTTAGTTTAAAGTTATTCGTTAACCCTTAGCAAAACATCCAAAAATGAAAAACAGAAACCTCACTCATCATCACGAAGCAGCAAAAATTTACCGCAATTATTATAAATCATCTGTAAATCCATTGCGATTAATAAGATCGGTTTTAGCCGTTTTAATTTCCGGGCAAGGCGCTACAGCCAATGCTACGTATAAAAGAAGAAGGTGAGATCGAAAAAGAGAATTACACTACCCCAATAAATTAAAAAAGGCTTTCATTTCTGAAAGCCCTTTGTTTTATATAATTAAACTGTTTTAATGCATTCGCACATCTCTCATACCTCTTTCCATGTTACGGGGCATTCCCGGCATTTGAGGTCCAGCCTTATTCCCACCCATTCTGTTCAGGTTAAACATCAGGCTTACCATAAAGTAACGGCGCAATACCATACTTCTTGTATCCTGAATATAGTTTTCTGCTGTAGTACGGGTAATGCTCTGGTTCTGGTTCAGCAAATCTCTTACTGAGAATTTAATCTCACCATTTTTATTTTTAAACACCTGCTTGCTGAAACTTGCATTCCACAAAGGAATTGCCTGGTTAAAACCTTCCGCTCTGCCGGTATTGATATAATAATCAAAATCTGTTGCCAATATGTAATTTCCCTTAAAGGTATAAGAAGCGTCTAATGAATATGTTTGTGTTAAGTAATCTTCATTCAATGATGTGTTTACAGAATACTTGTTATCTGTGTAAGCAAGATTTGCTTTTACACCAAATTCTATTTTTTCTTTATTGATATTTAAACCAACACCTTGGCTAACCATTAATGTTTTCCCGATATTTTTTTGCTTAAACAATAAGCTTACATCTTTTGTATACGACATGTTGTTAGTGAAGTTGATACTGGAACCTTTCATTTTGGGATCTTTAAAAGGAATTCCCAATGTAACAAATGAGTTTATCCTTGAGTATCCATCTAAGTTCACCGGTTTAGTTAACTGAATACCTCTGCCCAAAGAATCGATGCTATTTACAATTTTATTATTGGTAGCAGTATAACTGATATTCGCTGCAACAAATTTGAATGTAAGAATATTGAATGTGTTATAGTTCAGATTAAGGTTATGCGAAAACTCTTGTTGAAGATTGGGATTACCAATTGATTGGTTCAACTGATCCGAAACGTCCAGTACATTCTGCAATTGCGATATGCTTGGCTGATTTGTTCTTCCATTATACCTAAAACGGAAATTTTTGTTTCTGCCAGGTGTATAATTAAAGTTAAATGTCGGGAAGTAATTAACATAACTTGCTCTGCTTAAAGAATCCTTGGCTATCAAAGCTTGATAACTATTACTTTCAAGGGTTGACTGCTGTACAGATAATCCTAATTGATAATTATATTTCTTTTCCTGAATACGGAAATTAGCACCTACCCTGTGAGCAAGGAAAAGATTTTCAAAATCATTGGTCAATCGTAGATTTGGATTATCATATTTTCCTGAAGTGCCATTAAAATCATAGGTTTCCCTGGTAGATGAACTAACATTACGGGTATAGGCATAATTTAATTCTAATAGTTTATTGAGACCAAATGATTCGGTTATTGATGCACTTAGTGTGTTATTATTATTTCTTGATTTTTGTGAGTTCTGCTGGTTCTGCAAAATGCTTCTATAGAGTGTTCCGTCTTTTTGAAACAGTTCATTGTCAGAAAAAGTAAACCCATCGCTATTGCTATTACCAAATGAGTTGTTCCAGCCTAAAGTAAGCGTACGTCCAGTTTTGCTAAACTTATGTCTGAAAATAAAGTTGTTGGAAAAATTAAATCCATCTCTTTTGTTTGAGTTGGTAGATTTGCTGGTAGCTGCCAGATATTTTCCAAAAGCATCTTCCCCCATTACAAAAGTAGTGTCATCACTAAAATTTTCAGAACGCTGAATAGTTAATGATGGAATATATATTAACGAATTCATGGAATCGATCTGGTATTCCATTCTAAAATTAAACCGGTGGTTTTGATTTAAATTATTAGAGTAGGTCTCGTTGGTACGTAATGCAATAGAATCTCCAGATGTTAGATTATATGTAGTACGGCGAAAACTATTTTGTTCCTGTTGTGGTTTAGAATCAGAAAAGAAATAGCTACCACTTACTTTAATTTTATTTGCCCAAAGATCAGAGTAGTTTACACCAGTAGACAATGATTTAATGATACCAGTATTGCCGCTACCACCACCAAAAAAGCTTCCACCGCCGCCACGGCCACCTGACATTTGCATTCCGCCAAAACCACCGCCGCCCTCATTACCACCGCCGCCACGGCCACCGCCAAATCCGCTAAAACCACCCATTGAACTGATGATATCGGAAAAAGAAAAACCCTGTTTGTTTATATTGTTTCCGTTGAATAAAACGGAAATCCTCTTATCATTATTAAATTTATTGAAAGACAGATTGCCTTCGTAACGGTTATTTGTGCCACCAGCAATTAATGCTCTTCCAAAAATTCCCTTATTCTTATCTTTCTTTAATTGAATATTAATTGTTTTAGAGCGGCTGCCATCATCAATCTTAGTGAACTTGGCCTGATCACTCATATCATCAAACACCTGAATGTTTTCCACCATATCGGCCGTAAGGTTCTTGGTAGCCAGTTTTGGATCGTTCCCAAAAAACTCTTTTCCGTTCACATATACTTTCTGTACATTTTCTCCTTGCGTTTTAATATTTCCTTCTTTGTCCACTTCCACACCCGGCAACTTCTTCAAAAGATCTTCTACTGTTGCGTTTGGTTTTGTTTTAAAAGCAGATGCATTAAACTGAACCGTATCGCCTTTTACCTGTATGGGTACATAAGAGTTGATAACAACATTTTCCAACGACTTTCCACCAGTGCCTGGAAAAACACTTCCAAAGTCTATCGTTTTATTTTCTGCAGAAATAGTAAATGGCTTACTAAACGGATCATAACTTTTATGGCTCACAATCAATAAATATTCTGCATCTGCAAGGCCTTTAACCTCAAAACTTCCTTGTTTGTTGCTTAATGTAAAAGTTGCCAAGCTCGAATCTTTAACATTCATAACTGAAACAGTAGCCTCTATAATCGGTTGCTTAGTAGTGGAATCCAGTAAGTTGCCTTTAATGCTGCCATCTGCTTTCTGGGCCAGAACAGCAGCAAAAGAGACTAAAATAAGGAGGGATAAGGTAAATATCTTCTTCATAAACTTTAAATAAGTGTACGAAAGTAGACGTAAGAAGCCGGTTTAACCTTCGGGGAATATTAAATATTTAAAAAGAAAGAGTAAAGATTCTACGAAATAAACAAATCCTATTAATGCCTTATTGTCAATCCTTTAAAAGAAGTAAAAAGATTATCTTAGTTAAATGGAAGGCAGATTTTTAAATAAACAATTAATTTATACGGAGCTGCAACGCAACAAATTGGTGCTGGAGCAATATGGTGTACACCAAATCGGCCTTTTTGGTTCTTTTGTAAGGGATGAAGGAACAGCCGATAGTGATATTGATTTTTTAGTTGATTTTGAGCCGGGTAAAAAAACGTTTGATAATTTTATGGATCTGGCTTTTTTTCTTGAAGATGTTTTTCAACGTAAAGTTGAAATTATAACCCGCCAAGGGCTGAGTCCATATATCGGACCGCATATACTAAAAACCGTTGAAAATGTTTCCTTCGCAGATTGAATTTGTAAATCATATTCTTGATGAATGCAATTTTCTATTAAAACTGCATAATGAAAGTACGTTTGAAAATATTACTGATAACCGAACAGTTGCATATGCTATCTGTCGCAGCTTTGAAATAATTGGTGAAGCAACAAAGCATGTTCCTGATGAATTACGCAAAAAATATCCTTTAGTAGAATGAAAAAAAATGTCTGGCATCAGAGATAAAATAATACATGACTATTTTGGAATAGATTATGAAATAATCTGGCAAACAATGGAAAATAAAATTCCTACACTGAAAGAATGGATGGAATTAATCATTGAAAAAGAATCCTAACTAAACAGGTACTCCACATCCTCCCTTGTCAATGTCTTCACAAAGGAAGAATCATCTGAAATTATGTCTTTTGCCAAAGCCCTTTTCTTTTCCTGTAGTTTAAGGATCTTGTCTTCAATGGTGTCCTTACAGATCATCCGGTAAGCAAATATGTTTTTGGTTTGCCCGATGCGGTGGGTACGGTCAATCGCCTGTTGCTCCACCGCCGGATTCCACCATGGGTCTACAATATATACATAGTCCGCAGCGGTTAGGTTCAAGCCCACACCACCAGCTTTTAGTGATATAAGAAATACTCTTTTTTCATGATTGTTCTGGAAACTTTCGATAGCTTTTTGCCTGTCAGGTGCTGAAGTGCTTCCATCAAAATATTCGTATTGTACACCCAACTCTTCCAGCTTGGCTCTTATCAACGCCAGCATGCCGAGGAACTGAGAAAAGATTAGCGCTTTATGCTCACCAATATTTTCAGTGATCTCTCTTGCCAGCTCATCCAGCTTGATGGAATGGTTTTCAAACTTCTCTTGTTCATTCAGTATTGCCGGCGAATCGCAAATCTGCCGCAGCTTCATCAAACCTTGCAAAATGGTTAACTGCGATTTTTGAATGCCTTGTGTTTCTATTGTTCCCAAAATCTGATTTCTAAAATCATTTCTGTAAGCATCATAAATATTACGCTGCTTGCTTTCCATTTCGCAGAAAAGAATCATTTCCTGTTTTTCCGGAAGATCTTTGGCTACCTGTTCTTTTGTTCTTCTTAAAATAAATGGAAAAAGAATTTTCCGCAGATGGTCTTTTCTATCCTGCTCGCCAAACTTATCAATCGGTATAGAAAATTCCTGGCGGAAGAATTCCATTGTACCCAGCATCCCGGGATTCAGAAAGTTCATCTGTGCAAAAATGTCGAATGTATTATTCTGCAACGGTGTACCACTCATGCAAAGGCGGTTCTTTGCGTTTAGTAAACCAGCTGCTTTGGTTACTTTGCTTGCAGGGTTTTTTATTGCTTGTGATTCATCCAGCACAACATAATCAAAATTAACACTCATCAAAAGTTTAATGTCGCTACGCAAAGTGCCATAGGTTGTAATGGTAATATCATGATCCATTATTTCTTCTTTCGTTCTTGTTCTTGTTGCACCATGATGGATTCGATAAGTAAGTTCAGGAGTAAATTTTCTTATTTCATTTTCCCAGTTATAGATCAATGTTGTCGGGCAAACAACCAAAGCTTTTAGAGTTTTATTTTCTTTTTTATAATATTCCATAAAAGAAAGAGCCTGCACCGTTTTACCTAAACCCATATCATCTGCAAGAATTCCTCCCCACTTTATATCTTTTAAATAATTCAACCATTGATAACCGGCAATCTGGTATGGACGAAGAATTGATTTTAAATGATCGGAAGGTTCTATTTCTTTTATCTTATTAAACTCTTTTAAGGTCTCATATTTTTCTTCTAATGCCACAACCAGCTCTTCTTCATCTCTTGTTTCGTACAATTCATCCACCACACTTAAATGATAGCGGGAAAGTTTTAATGTATCGGACTTTCCTTCGCCAACTCTAAATAGCAATGAATATTTTTTTAACCATTCTTCTGGTAAAATGCCCAATGTGCCATCATTCAATTGTACAAATTGCTGTTTATTAGCCAAAGCTCTTTTTACTTCAGCCACCGACACCTGCTGATCGCCGAAAAGAATATCAACCTTTGCATCAAACCAATCAGTATTGCTGCTGATGAAAATTTTTGTGGACGGTTTTGCTGTATTGAAACGGAAATTTTTCAATGCTTCAAATCCAAACACCGGGGTTTTCATTTCCTTCATTGCATCTACAAACAAAAAGAACCAATTATTTTTTAATACGTCAGCTCCTTTTAACGCCAGTGTTCCCGAATCTTCGTTATAAGCAAAATTTGAATGAAGATTCTGTAACTTCTGAATGAATTCATTTTCCTTTTCCCTGTTACGATGAACCACTACTACTTTCTCAGCCTGCGGAATAATTAATTCATCTCTATCTGACACTTTCGTCTCAAATCCTTTGTAATAAAACCTTGGCTGAAAAACAAGATGTTCCCCTTTTTCCAATAAAAACAAATTAACATCAGGATTGCCATCTTTTATTTCATGCACCAGCGATTTATCAAAATCAATCTTATGTTCTTTTGCCAGCGGCAATAAAAATTCGTTTAATGTTTTGCTCCAGTCCTCCGTCTTTACTTCCATTTTACCAGTTGGTAAAAATCTATCGACTAAATGAATTACGTCATTATTACTCCAGAGGTGCGATTGGTTATTATACGTAAAGAATAAAGGAGTAGCTGTTTCATTCTCCCCTAAATTAAATTCAAGCGGACCGGCTTTTACACGACATTCGATTGTATACTGCGGCCCGATAGCTAGCGGGTTCTTTTTTACTATAAAATGTGGCTTCGCTTCTTCTGCCTGTAATTGTAACTGTTCAAGATTTGCTGTCTTAAAAACTTTTCCATTATCAAGAATAAACACAAAGGGGTTCTCTGCCGATTCAATAAAAATTTTCTTCAGCTTTGGCAATAAATATTCTGCCATTAATTTTTTTGTTTCTTCCGGCAAATCATCATTCTCGTCATGAATAATATTTTCCCAAATCCCAGAAAACGGCGAATTGCGACTGATATATTTATTGATCTCTGATTCCTGTAATTTTCTAAGTGCTGTAAGCAATTCTTTGTCTGCTTCTGATACGCTGTCCGTATTTACATAACGGCTTATATCTACTTTTTCTACTGTGCCGGCAAATCCTTCATTCGATTCATTAGGTTCGCCAACCACTACATCAACAGTAAACTGAGGATAGGTTTTCTTATTAAAATTAAAAACCACACCCAATCGCTGTGATGAAACAGCTTCCTGCACCTCAACTTCCGGCGGTGCTGCTTCAGCTTCTTCTCTTTCCTTCATCGGTAACAGAACGGGGCGTACGGGTGCAGTAGCCAGCGCCACTCTTTTAATCTTTATGTCCAATACTCTTAAAAAAGGTTTCCCTTCTTTATACACAAATTCAAATTTTCCTTTCAGATTGTCGGCCAATGAATAACCGTATGCTTCCAGTAATTTATTTTTCTCTTTATCCCAATTACGGATGCTGTCAAAATAATTGGCGCCATGTGTATTCAATAATTGTGTAAGTACAATTACCTTAGGCAAACAAAGCGGATTTTCAGTGTCCTCATAATCACAACTGGTATCAAAATTTCTTTCTTCATTTTTACTAATGATGACTTTATACTCTTGCCCATTTAATGGCACTGTTGCTTTCACCGTTTCATTTTCTGAAAAATCAATCTTGGCTTTCATTGTCCGTAAAAATATTTCAGCATCAGAAAAAACTTCCTGCGAAGTAAAGTGGCGGATATTTTTCAGATCAATAGTTTTCAACTTTACCACTGTGTGACGCTGATCATACAGTACATTTTCAGATTGCAGATGTCCTCTGTCAATCAGTTCTTGCAATTGAAATAGTGCAGCTACTTCATGTCGGCATATATCTCCTAAGTTATAGGGGCAAGCACATCGTAATGATGTTAGTTTTGCATCTTTAAATTTCTGAATATAGACTTTATAAAAAGTAGAATAGCTATCATCTTTTACACGGAAAACTGCAGAGCCAAACAGATCGTCATAATCCACCAGTTCCACAAAACCGATAGCATGAATTTTTTTTCCTCTGCGGATCACTTCGTCTGTTCCATGTGTATAAACGTATTTAACAAGGTGCGGTAAGGCCATAAGCTGAATAGGCAATATGCAACAGGCAATAAAATTTTTGCAATGCCCTTAGCCTGTTGATTATTGCTGTTGAAAAAAGGGCAATCGGCAAAAATAAAAGAATGTTGGCCGCATTTCCTTATAAAAAAGAAGAAATAAAAAATAAATTTTATAGTGAAATTGTACAGAAAAAAGGAAGTATCTTAGTAGGTTTTTACCCCACCTAACCACCACTAAAAGAGAGGTACCGAACACAGCACTAGCTTATATAGTTTCTCATTATTTCTTTGCAAGATTACTTTACAATTAGTTTGCCATCTGTATAATAAGGTAGCACATTTGCCACATCATCTGTCAAACAATATTTAATGTCGTCAATCAATCCGAACCTTTCTACCAACCGATGGTAGTGTGTAAGCTTTGGGGCAAAGCCCATCAGGTTTTTTTTATGCGAAGCATACATTGCTTCTGCCATTACTGAGCTATCGCAATGAATGGTGAATTCTTTTTTTATGCGGCCAATCACTGCACCCGCAAATAATGTGTCTTCAAGATTAAACCGGTCTTTCCAACCGGCACAACCAAGTATTACATTCTTTTTCTCTTTTAATAGAAATTCGCAAACCGCTGAAACATTGGGGAAGGAACCTGAAATAATTGTAGCTGCGCTTTTTTCTAATGCCATGTGCAGTAATCTTGTTCCATTTGTTGTTGTTAGTACCAACGTTTTGTCTTCAATAAAATCTCTTGTATATTCTAATGGAGAATTACCATGCACTAATCCTTCAGCTATCATACCATCTCTTTCGCCTGCAGCAATACCGTCAATACTTTTTGAAATTTCAATTGCCTTAGGAACAGAATCAACTGGTATCACAGATTTAGCTCCATTGTATAAAGCAGAAGCAATAGTAGAAGTAGCTCTGAATACGTCTATAATTACAACAACACTGTTGCTTAAATCATACAGATGTAGTAACGCAGGAGATAAGGAAGTATTGATACTTGGTTTGTTAGCCATATGAGAAGGCAAAAATAAAGTAACCGGAATAAAAGCTCTTTGTTATTTTATGAGCAATCTTTTCCACTTATCACTCTCAGCAAATTCTTTTATTGCCTTGTTTCTTTGCTCCAACAAGTGGCGTAAATATTTTGTGAGATAAAGACTGTTGAACCATTCACCTATTACACCATATGGTGATTCATAATGAAACAGGTCGATTAAAAATGTTCCATTATCGCATGGCTTAAAATGATGCTCATGCTTCATTTCCCTGAAATCGCCCTGTAGTTGTACATCCGTAAACATTTGCGGCTTTACCATTTCTGTAATCTTTACCCGCAATATTCGATTCTTAAAAAGGTGTTTTGCTTTCCAGGTTACTGTTTCTTCTTTTTCAATCAAGCCAAATCTTGTTCCTGCAACTGCATCTTCTTTGTAAGAAGCCATTGATACCTTGTGCATTCCAATATGACGGCAGAGATCAAAAACTACATTTACTGGTGCTGCTATAAAAGTTGTAAGATGAATAGTTGGCATTGGAGCTAATTTGAAATACTGATTAGTTGTCTGTACTCACAAAAATCCTACCGCAATATCATTTTATGAAAAAGGGATTTTAGAAACTTTCGCCATTAGTAATTTATCTCTGACTTTAATGTAAACTTCCGTGTCTAGTGCTGAAAAACCTTTAGATACATATCCCATTCCTATCGCTTTTCCAAGACTGGGTGATTGTGTGCCAGATGTTACATTGCCAATCAGGTTTCCCTCTTTATCTTTTATTTCATATCCCTGACGGGGAATTCCTTTATCAATCATTTCAAAGCCAACCAGTTTTTTTGTAATGCCTTCGGCTTTTTGTTTTGCAAAAATTGCTTTGGATGTAAAGTCTTTGGTGAATTTAGTGATCCAGCCAAGCCCGGCTTCCATTGGTGAAGTTGTATCATCTATATCATTACCGTATAAACAAAAACCCATTTCTAACCTTAATGTATCTCTAGCTCCAAGGCCAATTGGTTTCATTCCTTTTGGACCGCCTTCAGCGAAAATGGCATCCCAGATCTTTTCAGCAGCTCCATCTTTATCCTCAAAATAGATCTCCACACCGCCTGCACCTGTATATCCTGTTGCACTAACCAATACATTTTCTACGCCGGCAAATTTTCCTTTGGTAAAAGTGTAATATTTAAGGTTGAGCACATCTATATCCGTCAATGGTTCTAAGATCTTCGTTGCGTTTGGTCCTTGTATTGCCAACAAACAAGTTTTATCAGAGATATTATGCATTTCTGCATTGTTTGTATTATGTTTTTCAATCCAGTTCCAGTCTTTTTCAATATTAGAAGCATTTACCACCAACATATATACGTTATTCTCTTCAATGCAATACACTAACAGATCGTCAACGATGCCGCCATCATCATTCGGAAAACAACTGTACTGTGCCTGGCCTGCTTTTAATTTTGCAGCATCGTTACTAGTTACCCGTTGAATAAGATCCAATGCATTTTCACCTTTCAGGATAAACTCACCCATATGGCTTACATCAAACACTCCTGCATTTTTTCTTACCGTTGCATGTTCGTCATTGATACCGGTATAGGAAATAGGCATATTGTATCCTGCAAACTCAGCCATTTTAGCGCTGAGTTCAATATGTTTTTGAGTGAAAGCAGTATTTTTCATACGAGAAAATTTGTTAGCAAATGTAGCCGAAATAATTTCATCTTCTTAGAAAAGGATATATTGAAAAAATTAATTTATTCTTTGTTGAATTCCTATATTTAATATCAAAATATTTACTATGAAGTATCGAGTACTTATAATTCTGTTCTTTGTAATCAGTAACGGAGCAAATGCTCAAAAAATAACAGGATGTGGTTTTAAAGTACCGCCCCGTTCAACTACTAAAACAAATTTTAGTTCTGTTTATGAAGCAAAAACCATACTTCAGAATATGCTGGATATTATACAGTGGAAAGAGAATTTCAGTATTCGTGAACAAAATGGCATACGTAACGCTTATGCAACTATTATAAACAGCGTTCGCTGGATAATTTATGATAATAATTTTCTGGAAGATATTGATGCATACACTTCTACCAAATGGGCTTCGATAAGTGTACTGGCACATGAAATGGGTCATCATTATTACAACCATGTAGTTAGCAGTAGTGGAAGTACCCCGCCTAAAGAAATTGAAGCAGATGCTTTTTCTGGATATGTAATGTCCAAGTATGGTGCTTCATTAAATGAATCTATTGCAGCCATAAGTGCAATTTCAGCTGACAGAGCCAGTTCTACTCACCCTGCAAAAAAAGATAGAATTAATGCTATTACCAGAGGGTGGAATTCTGCCAATGAAACAACAGGGCCTAACCCCAATCCAACACCAACGCCTAACCCAACACCTGCTCCTACTCCAGCTCCAAGCCCCACTAATGTTCCGGCAGATGATGCAAGTTGGATTGCCTTAACAATTCAAAGCGATAAAGATGAGCAGGTTATGCTTAGTGATGATGGAAAGAATTATCAGGCAGCAGTAATTAAGAAAGATCAGTCTTTCGTATTCTTATTTGAAATTTATAAATATGGATGGCTAAAACTTCCCTATTATAACGGCTACAGAGTATATAAATTAATGCATGGTAAAGATTATACTATACTTTGGAACCGACGAACAAAAAATTGGACTGTTGTAGAAGTGCCCGACTAAAATGTTTTACTACACAAAAATGGCTCCCTTTCAGGAGCCATTAACATTTCCTGATTTTCATCAGGACTTCAACCTAATTTGTCAACTTTATTTTAGCTAAAGATGAAATTTTCTAGAACCATAGCAACAGTGACGAAACCGGTGACGGAACTCCGGCAATTTCACTATCTTCAATCCTATCATCTTTTTTGTCGACCGGTACAATAACTTCTGGTTTAATTTCTTTTTTTAATTCTTTTATTTTCCTATCGCTCTCTTCTTTCTTCCGTTCTTCTTCTTCTATTTGTTTTTGAATATTATTTTCGTCTTTATTATCTGTTCCGGGATAACGGTATTCATTGTCAGGTTGCTTTTCAATTACCTCACCAGTTTCTGTTTTTAGTTTTCCATTTATACCCATTGTGTAATCTACACCTGATCGAAACCGGGATGATCTGTCATCTATTTCCACATTTACCACTCTGTTACGACGATTGCTTCTTCGTACACTTACATTCACAGCATTCAGTTTATCGTTTACTGACTCATCAAAGCGAATCTTTTTTCCAATGGGAACCAGTATTTCAATTTCCACCTGCTGGCCACGAAACTTACTGTCTTTATCAACCGTATATCCACTACCAATATCCAGTACGCTGTCTATTGAGGAAACAGTATATTGAATTCTTTCAGCCCTTGCAATAGCACCTTCTTCTGTTCTGCCAAAACTGTGTTTCTTCAACGTTACATGATATTGTGAATCAAGACTTGGCTTTACTGTAAACTTAACTGTTGATAATCTTAAAGTATCGTCAGATAAATCCCATCCACTTCCTTCGTCATTCATCCAGCTAAAACGGCCTGAGTATAATAATTCCGGCGCTGATACAGCAACAATCATTTTATTATTTACTGGTTGAACAACTTCAATTATTTTATCAGTGTGCTCATAATTTCTGAAATCTTTTGTAATACTTGATGCTAATAAAATGGCAGCTATCCAACCAATTGTCCATAAAGCTCCAAATGTCCAACCCAGGTAATTGCTTCTTGATTTTACTTTAATGATGCGACGTATTACCCATGCAATAAAACCAATCAGCGGTACTACTAAAAAGAATATCAACGTTCCCCATGCATATAGCTGCTGCCAGTTACTGGTCCATAAAAAATTGTTGATAGGCCACCATGCAATGCCACCAAATAAAAATGCAATTAATGCAACAAATAATGCAAAGGCAATTGTACCTGCAATAAACAAAAAGAATACTTTGAATAATACTCCGATTGCATGTCCAAGACCTCTTCCCCCGCTGCGTACTGTTTCATTTACATCTTTAGCAAATGCCTTTCCTCTTGTATTGGAAAATTCTTTTGCCTTACCAGTAAAGTTTTGAGCAGACTCTTTTACTTCTTCGCTCCAGCCTTTTACCTTCTCTTTTAAATTTCCCATACCTTCCTGCACTGTCTGGCGAATTCTATTCACATCTACCTTTTCCCCTCTCATCTCCATCTTTTCGTACGTAGTATTTGCTTCGGGCAATACCATCCATAATACAACGTAAATAAGAATGAATGTCCCACTAATGGAACCAAAGCCGATGTTTAATGCAAAATCAAAATCATTATGCCAACTTACATTGTTAAAAATATTCAATAATATGCTCAATACTAACGGTGCTGCAAAAATCAACCTGATAGTTTTTGCACTCTTAGCAAAATACGCAGCCAAGCCACCAGCTACGCCGCCAATTACCTTGTCATCTGGATTTCTGTATAATCTTTTCCCTGAAAATCCTTCCAGATCTTTTGTCGGAAGAATGATCCATAATATTATATAAGCAAGGAACCCCAATCCAAAACCACCGAAAGTAATAATGGCAAAAAGTATTCTAACAATTGCAGGATCCACATTCATATATGCAGCAACACCGCTACAAACGCCACCAATAAATTTATCGCTGCTATCACGGTACAATCTTCCCCTGCTTTTCTTTTCGGTATATGAATAGTTCTGCTGACCACTTTGCTGATTACTTTGTTGATTTGGCTCTTTTGCTTCAGCAACCTCTTCTGCTTCAAAGTCTTCTACTTTACCCATAGAGGTAATAATCTCTTCTACATCTGCATCTGTCGCATTGCTTGCTCCTTTTCTTATTTTCTCTTCTAATAATTCTGCAACCCTGCCTTCAATATCATTGATAATTTCATCACGGCCTTCTTCATTGGCAAAGTATTTACGAAGGCTTTCAATATAGCTTTGCAATTTTTCATAAGCTGAGTCTTCAATCGGTATTACCCGGCCGCTTAAGTTGATGTTTATAATCTTTTTCATTGTAATAATATTTGGTTGAAGTGTACTAGTTAACTATTGTTTAATGGTTCATCCGATTTTTTACTTGTCAGCGCATTTACTCCGTTAGAAAGTTCTTCCCAGGTTTGTTCCAGCTCTTTATAAAAACTGCCGCCCTTTTCTGTTAGTGAAAAATATTTTCTGGGCGGACCTGAATTACTTTCTTCCCATCGATACGTAAGCATTTCGGCATTTTTCAATCGGGTAAGTAAAGGATAGAGTGTGCCTTCCAATATCTGAAGGTTGGCGGCCCGCATTTCTTCCACAATATCACTCGGGTAAGCTTCTCCCCGGCGAATGATGGAAAGAATACAGAATTCCAATATTCCTTTCCGCATCTGACTCTGTGTGTTTTCAATATTCATATCTGTTACCTCTCGTTTTTTATTTAATGACCGTAGCTGACCACTCTTGTTATTTTCCATTGTCCATCTTTCTTCTGCCATACATGTACAAACTTAAAAGTGCCGCAATCCAACTTTCCATTTTCTGTATGGCAAAATTGATGAGACCCAATTTCCATGGCACCATATCCCGGTATCGGAAACACTTCAAGACTTCCTTTTACTAATTCTCTCCTCAATTGATTATTCTCTTGAGCTGTTGTCTTTAAATTGTTTACAGTTTTCTCATATCCGGTTAAGCCGCCTTTATCATGATAAAACTCCAGGCCTTGGCTAAAATAATTTTTGAACCCCTCTATATCTCTTGTATTAAATGCAGCAAACAAAAGGCTGTCCTGCAATTTTATTTCGTTGTATAAATCAGTTGTTGCAGATGTATCATCTTTCGATTGTGCATTTACCGACCCAAGAATTACAACAAGTGCAATTACCGTGTGAGTTATTCTATTTATAAAAAATGATCTCATTTGTTATGTTTTTTGTTTTGCTTACACAAAGATAGGGTGATGTTTGGTACTATGCAAACTAAAGTACCATATTTTTTAGAGTAATGACTTGAAATATGTATAATTTTCGTCTTGAAACCTTTACGGGTATTGATAACCCATCCTTATTAAGTCCGTAAAAGAAAATGTATAAAAGGTTTAAAAAATGGATAACTGAGTGATTTTTTGGTTAATTCTGGCCAAATCTGACGATTTTTACTTCAAATGACGAAATATCTGTTTTGTATAATTGCTGTCTCCGTTGCCATTATTTCTTGTTCAAAAAAGTATCAGGCATATACCACCCATTACAATTTCAAAAGTGAAACTGGAATACCTGATTATCAAAATTTAGATTATTGGGCTGCACATCCATGGAAATGGGATGCTTCCGATAGCATACCTGAACCATTGCGAGAAGAAGTAAGAGATACATTGGCTGATGTATTTTTTCTCTATCCCACAACATTTACTTCAAAAAAAGATGCTGATCAGTCCAATGCTTTTATTGATGATAAAAAAATAAATGCAAAAACTGATTACTCAACCATTCTTTATCAGGCAAGTGTGTTTAATCAGCATTGCAGGGTTTTTGCTCCGCGATACAGGCAGGCGCATATCAGTAACTTCCGTTCGAAAAATAAATCGAAAGCAACAGCTGCATTTGAGTTGGCTTATCTGGATTTAAAAAATGCCTTTGAATATTATATTAAGAACTGGAATAATGGAAGGCCAATAATTATTGCCGGACATAGTCAGGGAGCATTTTTAGCAGAACGCTTATTAAAAGAATATTTTGAACAAAAAGAGTTGAAGAAACAATTGGTGGCAGCTTATGTTATTGGCTGGCCAGTTCCAAAAGAATATTTTACTAAATTAAAAATGTGTGAAGATTCTTTACAAACTGGTTGCCTGATAAGTTGGCGAACTTACAGAACCGGCCATGTACCTTCCTACATAAAGAATGGAAATACAAGTTCAGACAATCTTTTCAGGCAAGGGAATTCATATGTTACCAATCCGCTTAGCTGGAAAACTGATGAAGAAAACATTTCTAAAGAATGGAATAAGGGAAGTGTGCTCACAAAATTCAACAAAATCTATAAGCATACTACGAATGCAAAAATAGAAAATGACCTGTTGTATGTAAACAGGCCAAAATTTCCTGGCAGTTTTTTATATTTTTCCAAAAGCTATCATATCGCAGATATTAACCTGTTCTACATCAATATCCGGGAAAATGTGGAACAACGCATTAAATCCTTCTTGCAATAAAAGAGTATTTTGTTCTGCGAACTATGAAGACAGAAAACATAAAACGTTTTTTATCATTACCGGTTGTTACAATCGGTATTATATTATTGGCAATAGCTGTCCGCATCGTTTTACAAATTCATTTCTTGGATTTAGATAATGATAAATCATATCAAATACAAGCATCAAAAAATTTATTATTAGGACATGGCGTTTCGCTTTTACAGGTTTATGCAGAAAATTTATTTACCCCAACCTATGTGCCTTTAACAATGTGGCCACCGGGTTATTCTTTTATTCTTTCTCCTTTTTTATTGATTTGTAAAAACAACTATGTTTTAGCTACCATAATTGTTGACATACTTACCTGCATTTTATTTATTTTATATAGCAGGAAAATATTACAAAGACTAAAATTTCAGCAATGGATTATTAATATATATATAATCTTTATTGGTTTTTTTCAATATAGTTTTTGTTCTGATTCATCAACAGATTTTCTTACCCTTACCCTTTTTTTGATTGCAACTGAACGCTTTCTTAAAATAGTAGTCCATCCTCACTTTTCCTTTAAACTCATTATTTGCTTTATTTTTTTCCTTTTCTTATGTGTGAGTTTACGGTATCAATACATTCCTGTTATATTTTGCCCCTCTTTATTATTGATTATATTAGGAAAGAAAGAAAGAAACAGCCTGTTCCTCAAAAATGGAGTTTATGTTTTTGTGGGTACTGCTATCCTTATAATAACTTTATTATTTTATCAATATCAAATAAATGGTGAAGCAGTTTTCATTCCCAGAGGTGAAGTTAATTTTTCTCTGAACAATATTAAAGTACTTCATCCTTTTCTCTTCTCCGCCTTTCTTAACATGGATTTTCTATCTATTCAGATGATGAAGATGACAGGGTATTCATATGAAACAGTGCTAACGATCATTTTTGTTATTCATTTTCTTGCGCTGTTATTCATTTCATTTATAGCCATCCGATATATAATTCTCCATGGTTATAATACAAGTAGCCTATTAAAAAAATATATACTACTCTGTGTTTCTGTTTCAACGATTACACTACTCTTATTACTTGTTTTTTCTTTGGGATATACCACAATCTCTAATAACAAAGTAGGCATATGGACGTATGTACAGGAAGGACGTTATTTTGCATTACCAATTTTTTTCCTACAACAATTTTTTCTCTTATATATAATCAAAAATTTTAGACGAATTTTTATCCCTCTGATTTTCTTGATTCTATTAAGTTTTTCCCATGATATTTATTACACTGCAAAAATTATTACAAAGAGGGGTGGTTTAGTAAAAAATCCTAATTCAATTAGAATAATAGATTATACTGCCAAATTTATAAAGGATATAAAGGAAGAGTATCCGGAAAATAACATTGTCGTAGTTTCTCAACCGGTTTTTGTTGGTTCTCAAGCTGGGTTTTATGATACAGTTCCAGCCCTTTACAGATTTATGCCACTTAGCAATACAGTTTTCGAGATAAATAATAATTTAATTGTAATAATTATAACGGATAATCCAGAAAGTGTCCCTTCCTTTAATGTGCCAACTTTTACAGTTAAAAAAGGAGCCTTCAATGGTTATATATATTCAGCTGTTAAAATTGCAAGATAAATAGTGAAGTATACAGACAATAAAATGAAATTCTAAGATTAAAAAAAATAGTGATAGTAAAGAAATTCGTTATGTTTTTACATCTCTTTTAACCATTCAGTTTCTTCCATTGATTGATTTATCAACACATATTTTTTTACGATGGTAATTGTCGCTTCATCAAGAACATCAATTATAGTTTTATAGTTTGCTTCTTTGCCGGTTTTATCAATAACATCAGTCCTGCTCTTTTTTCCTTACTTTTTACATCAACGTCAAGCCTTTTTTGTTTTTCAATAATAATATTTCGCAGATTATCAGCACCAGATAAACTTATTAACTTTATTCTTTCCTGTTTCAATGCTTCTTCCCATTTCCCTTCGTAATAATAAATAGCAT
>JBDSUW010000051.1:0-2880 GCA_039927535.1 Chitinophagaceae bacterium
GCATAAACGGTAATGCTTGTAATTTTTACAGTACCATTTTTATATGCTGAAATTTCTTCTGTACTTAAATAATTGGCCAGCACTTCATCAGGTAGGATAATCGGTTTATCTTTTTGTAAAGTGATATTTGTAAAGCCTGCTTCTTTGATAGTCTCGAGATATTCTTCTTTCTGAATAGCACCAGAAACACAACCTGCATACAACTCTGCTACTTCTTTCCACTTTTCAGGAAGTTCCCCTTCCAATACAATATCTGATATGGAAAAATGACCGCCGGGTTTTAATACCCTAAAAATTTCACTGATTACTTTGTGTTTGTTTGGAACAAGATTTAATACACAGTTACTTACAATTACATCAGCATAATTAGCGGTAACAGGTATATCATCAATATCACCTTGGCGAAATTCAACATTCTGTAATCCCAACTTTTCTGCATTTGCTCTTGCTTTTGCAATCATTGCTTCGGTAAAATCAATACCGATAACTTTTCCTTTTTCCCCTGTAAATTTCCTTGCAATAAAAACATCGTTTCCTGCACCGCTTCCCAAATCAATTACAGTGTCACCTTCTTTAATTTTTGCAAATTCTGTTGGAAGTCCACAGCCTAATCCCAAATCTGCATCGGCATTATAGCCTTCCAGTTTTGTGTAGTCATCGGCCATAATGCTATACATATCGGCATCACAACTTCCAGTAGCTCCGCAACAGGAAGTTTCATTTTGTTCTTTTGACTGATTGGCTATCGCCGTGTACTTTTCACGGACCATTTCTTTGATTTTTTGATTTGTATTCATGGCTAAATTTTTATTTGTTAGAGATAATTATCATTATGTTTTCTCTCATAGTTTTGTTATTACATTAAATGCCTGCAAACCCCTTTTAGGGATTGGGGTTTAGCAACATGCTTTTTCGTTACTCATTTTTAGTTTATTAAAAAGAAAACTAAATTCACTGTTGAACTTTTCAAATGCTTTCCAGTTGATACAATAACAACTGCGGGGTCCGTCAATAGTACCAGTTATTAAACCAGCTGTTTTTAATTCCTTTAAATGCTGTGATATGGTGGACTGTGCCAGTGGTAATAAATCAACAATCTCTCCACATATACATTCGTTACGCTGTGCCAGTACTTTCAGAATAGCAATTCTGGCAGGATGGCTCATCGCCTTGGCAAAATTGGCAAGATCCTGTTCTTTTTGGGTAAATGCTGATTTCTTATGAATGGCCATAATTAAATCTTATATCGCAAATATACGATTAAAGAAATTAAATCACAAAATTTATATCTGAATATTTTACTCGGAAGGAGTTCTCGTCCGCCACTTGACGATTGAAATGATAACTCCGCTTGAAATGATGCAAAGCATACCGGTAGCTGAAATGAAATCAGGGAAGGCATCGCCCAAAGCCATCCCTATAAATACTGAGAAAATAATATTTGAATAGCCGATGGCTGAAACAATACCTGCTTTATCAGCACCATAGGACTTCGTAACAAAGTATTGTCCGAAGAAAGCCGCCAAGCCCAGCCATAAAACATAAAACCATTCGATTCCAACCGGCCATCGCCAATTGATAAAAAAAACATTGTCTGGTTCTATTTGAAATGCATAGCGTATAATCATAAATATGGAAGGAACAATAAATCCACTTCCGATAAAAGCAAGCATGATAATTCTATTATCATAATGCGTAGCCAGCCTGTTCACTGACATATAAGCAATCGCTGAAGAAGCGCCGGAGATCAATCCTGCTACATGATAATACCATGGATAGTGAATGGCAGGTTTATACACCAACAACATTCCTATAAAGCCAAGCAAAACAGCAAACAAAACAATACGACCGTGATATTCCTTAAAAAAGAAAAAAGAAAAGATTGCAATAAAGATGGCCGATGTAAGATTATATGTCATTGCAGTACCGAGTGGGAGATGCAGGATGCAATAAAGTAAAGTGTATAAGGCCGTTGTTCCCATGATGCCCCGAAATATCAGCAATTTTAACTTTCCTCCTTTGCTTACTGGTGGTTTCGAAATAAAAAGAACAATCAGTACCAACAATCCGATTGCATTTCTCCAGAAAACTAATTGTCCTGCTCCAAAACTTCCTTTTAAGATTTTTGCAGCTCCTCCCATTACAGAAAATCCAAGAGCTGCGAGCAACATGAATAAAATTCCTTTGTATCTGGAGTGGATTACCATTAATAGTTAACTAATTTTTCTACAGCTGCTTCTAACGTTTCTTTTTTCTTTGAAAAACAAAACCGTAAGACCTTGTCGTCCTTTCCATTTTGATAAAAAGCAGAAACAGGAATTGTTGCCACACCAGCTTCCTTTGTTAAGCGTATTGCAAAATCTTTATCCCTTTCATCACTAATTTTTTCGTAAGTGCCGCAAATAAAATAACTACCGGAGGAATTTTGTAAAGAAATTCTTGTTTGTTGCATCAACTTTATAAAGTAATCTCTCTTTTCCTGCATGATGGAAGACAAAGACAAGTAAGCCTCTTTATTTTTTAAAAATGCTGTTAATGCAACCTGTGTAGGAGTGTGGCAAGAAAATGCATTGAACTGATGTACTTTCCGAAACTCATTTGTTAATGCTGCTGGTGCAATACAATAACCCAATTTCCAACCTGTACAGTTATACGTTTTACCAAAAGAGAAACAAACAAAACTTCTTCCCATTAAATCAGGATAACGAAGAATGCTCTGGTGTGGAATATTATCAAATATCAAATGTTCATACACTTCATCGCTGATAATAAAAATATTTGTGCCTTCCACTATCTTTCTTAGTTCCTGAATATCGCTTTCAGTAATCACACTCCCTGTCGGATTATGCGGCGAATTAATGATGATTGCTTTTGTTTTTG
>JBDSUW010000052.1:0-16606 GCA_039927535.1 Chitinophagaceae bacterium
TAAGAATTTTGACTTTCTTGCCAGTGCAACTGGTATATTATGTAATTCTGTTTCTTCATCTATTTTAAAAGCAACAGGATCTTTTTCGTTTTCAAAACAATTGATAAGGTCATAGATGTCGCCAACATCCGTTGTTTCATCCAATGAAATACCGATAAGATTATTATTGAAATAACGCAGGTTGATTTGTTGTTTTTCTGCTTTCGTTTTGATTGCACTGCTGTCTTTTATTTTCACCGTCATGGTGTCGAAGAAGTTTTTTGATACTAATTCAAATCCTCTTTCTTCAATAGCTTCTGCAACGGTTTGTGTAAGCAAGGCAATTCGCTTCGCAATATTTTTCAATCCTTCGGGGCCATGAAATACAGCATACATTGCTGCCATATTGGCCAGCAATGCCTGTGCGGTGCAAATATTAGAAGTAGCTTTTTCTCTTTTAATATGCTGCTCTCTTGTTTGCAAAGCCATCCGCAATGCTCTGTTGCCTTGAGCATCAATACTAATACCGATAATGCGGCCGGGAATATTTCTTTTAAATTCATCTTTGCATGACATGAAGGCTGCATGTGGTCCGCCGTAACCAAGCGGCACTCCAAATCGCTGTGCAGAACCAATGGCAACATCAGCACCTAATTCCCCTGGAGGAGTTAATAAAGTCAATGCTAAAAGATCCGTTGCCATTGCCACATAAGCACCTGCTGCATGAACAGTTTCAATAAATGCTCTGTAATCTTCTACCGAACCTTTATCATTCGGGTATTGAACAATAGCTCCGAAATAAGAAGCATCAATCGTTGCCGTTTTATAATCGCCTTCTACAATTTCTATTCCTACAGGTATTGCTCTTGTGCGCAATACATCTTTTGTTTGCGGAAATATTTCAGCGTCCACAAAAAACTTTGCTCTTTCAATATGGTCTTGCTTGTTCAGCGAGTTGAAGAACATCGTCATTGCTTCGGCAGCAGCCGTAGCTTCATCCAACAACGAAGCATTTGCAATTGGTAATGCCGTTAAATCACTCACCATTGTTTGAAAATTCAACAGACTTTCCAATCTGCCTTGTGAAATTTCTGCCTGGTAAGGTGTGTACTGTGTGTACCATCCCGGGTTTTCAAAAACGTTTCTTAGTATTACTGATGGGGTAATGGTATCGTAATAACCTTGTCCTATATAATTGGAGAAAACTTTATTCTTTAGAGAAACTTCTTTAATATGCTTCAAGTATTCATGCTCACTCATTGCCGCAGGGATGTTCAGCGATTGTTCCATGCGAATGGCTGGCGGCACTGTTTTATTTATTAATTCATCAAGACTGCCAGCACCAATTTTTTTCAGCATTTCTTTTGTGTCTGCTTCAGTAGGGCCGATGTGGCGGGGAATAAACTCGTTAGATTGTTGTTCGAATAAATTCATTTGCTATTTGTATTTGAAGTTTCTTTTTCTATAAGGCGGGGCAAAGTTACGGGCAGCAAAGCAGAAAATATGTGTTCTGAGGAAAATGGTGGATAAGCAATGAAATCCTTTGTGGCAACAGCTTTCAGTAAGTCGAGAATTTGAATTATTGAATTTGGAAGATGAAATCTGGAATAGAACCGAACTTCCTTTCTTTTTGGAATATGGGCAAAATGGAACCTTTGTTTTGCCTTGTGTAACTTGCAGCATGGCCAAAGACCCCGACTTATTAAATAACTGGGAAAAGAAATCCGGCGAACGGCAAAAGGAATACAAAAAATACCTTAGCCGTGCCAACAAGAATAAAGTGCTGAAGCAGCTGCCCGAACTCAACGATGAAGCATTCGAAAAAATTGATTGCCTGCAATGTGGCAACTGTTGCAAAAATTATTCGCCTCGGTTTAAGCCGCCGGATATAAAACGCATCAGTAAATACCTCGGCATGAAGGAAGGCGACTTTAAAGACCAATATCTATTTACGGATGAAGAAGGCGATCATGTAACTAAAGAAAAACCATGTCCCTTTCTCGGCAGCGATAACTATTGCAGCATTTACGATATGCGGCCCACCGACTGTGTCCGCTTTCCATACATGGATGATGATTTTATGCTGAAGCGGCAGCCATTAGCATTAAAGAATTCCACTTTTTGCCCGATTACTTATTATGTGATTGAAAAGCTGATAGCTGTTGAGAAGTCTAAATAAAAAATTCGTACCTTTTCTGTCTAAAATATTTAACTATGCCTCGTTATGTAATAGAAAGAGAATTACCCGGCGCCGGTAATCTCAGCAAAGATGAATTGCATGGTATCTCTCAAAAGTCCTGCAATGTTATCAGCGAGTTAGGCCCTTCTATTCAATGGGTGGAAAGTTTTGTGACTGAAGACAAGATCTACTGCATTTATAATGCACCGGATAAAGAGATTCTGAAAACACATGCTGAGAAAGGAGGCTTTCCTGCCAACAGAATAGAGGAAATTAAGAATGTGATAAGTCCGGTAACTGCGGAATAATCATTTCTTCATTCAGAAAGGTTACAGTTGTTTCCCAGCAACATCCCCCAGCGGGGACGTTGTGTATCAGCTTCCAAGCTACTTCCCACTCAATTCATCCCAAGCAGCTTCCAACGGCCGTTTTATCCCATCCGATTTCCAGTCTTCGCCGCCGGGGATAATGGTTGCTTTCAAAACTTCTTCTTTTGTTTTACCGGCTTTTATTTCTCCTTCTACAAATTTTAAAACTTTGCCGATATAATCTCTGAATGCTTTTATATCATCAGCAGTTCCTTTTACTTCGTAGCCGGTGCCTGCATGCCCAAAAACGTATTTTGTTTTGCTGTCAAACTGATTCAATCCATTATCCAGCACTTCTATCCAATTTTTCATGTTTGCTCCTGCAGTTCTGTCTACAAACGGATGACGGCGGTTAAAAACCAGATCTCCACAATGCACAATATTGGCATTTTCAAAATGTACAAAGCTATCACCATTGGTATGTGCAGCACCAAAATAATGAAGGCGAATTCTTTCTTCATCAATATTACGTCCCCACATATAATTAAATGTAAGGTCAGGATATAGTTGTTTGTCTTCCGACTTATTTTGTTTTGCAGAGGCCATTTGATTGATCAATGAATTTTCATGGGCCACTACATTTTCCACTATTCCTTTAAATGAAATATTTCCTGCGGTATGGTCGCCATGATGATGGGTATTGATTAAAAGTTTAAAAGGATTTTCTGATTTCTTTTTCAAGGCATCAATCAGGTGTTTGCTTTGATCTGGAAATTGAGAATCAACAACAACTATTCCACTTTTGGAAAGAAGAAAAGCGATAGTGCCGCCTCTTTCTTCAAATATTCCAAGTTTGTCCGTAAGCATGGTAATCTTCCAAGGGTCTTCAAAAAAAGAAGAGAGCATATTCTTTTGTGCAAAAGTTAATGCTCCAACAGTAAAGGCTGTGTTATATATAAAATTGCGTCGGTTCATATTTATTAATTTATTGTAATTTACGAATAGCATTTTCTAAATCGTTATGCATTTTAAATATTATTTTGAACCACAATAGACACAGTAGAAACATAGTATTTGCACATAGGTTTTTTATTCTATGTGTTATTCCTTATGTACCTATATTCTATGTGGTGTCCATTCATTGCTTTCTTAATCAAAAGAGAAAATTATGCAGTTAATTTGTACCGGACTTCTTTAGATTTGTCCTTTAAACAATTGTGAATGAGTTTTAAAGATTCAAGGTTTTATCGGATGATCAGGTATTTCCTGTTAAAGATCAGGTTGCCAAAAGATTCAGAGAATATTGCAATTACCACGGAGACCATACGAAACGGAGCTGTGCTTACCGGCGTAAACCTTTGGGTACTGGTGGGTGCCATTTTTATTGCATCGCTTGGGTTAAATATTAATTCGACAGCAGTTGTCATTGGTGCGATGCTGATCTCTCCGCTAATGGGTCCAATTATGGGCTTCGGCTTAGGCCTTGGAATAAATGATTTTGCATTGGTCAACAAATCAATCCGGAATTTTCTTATCATGTTTGTGCTGAGTATAATTACATCTTCACTTTTTTTTCTGATCAGTCCTGTAAAAGAAGCGGGATCAGAATTATTGGGCCGCACTTCTCCAACAGTGTATGATGTACTGATAGCCTTCTTTGGCGGTATGGCCGGAATTATTGCTGGTGCCAGTAAATTAAGAAGTGGAAATGTAATACCGGGTGTTGCTATCGCAACAGCATTGATGCCGCCCTTGTGTACGATGGGTTATGGTATCAGTCACCTGAACTGGCAATATACAGCAGGAGCTTTTTACCTGTTCATGATCAACTCTGTCTTTATAGCTTTGGCCACCTATTTTATCGTAACGATTCTTGGTTATCCTCATGTGGAACAAAGTGATCCAAAAAGAAAAAAAAGATTAGGGATCATCATCCCATTTATTGTGCTTTTAATGATAGCTCCAAGTGTCTACCTGACCTATCATATTGTTAAGAAATATTTTTATGAGCAGAATGCAGAAAGATTTATGAATAAAGAAATAGTTGACGGCGGACATATTATTGTAACATCTAAAATGGATTATAGACTTGGCAAATCGCAACTTAAAGTGGTAGTGGTAGGAGAGCCGTATGACAGCCTGCAGGAAGTGGCTTTGAAAGAAAAGATGAAAAAATATGATTTAGTAAATACAAAATTAACACTTTATCAGGGTGATGATGGAAGGATAGCAGCCAGAGATATGTTTGGTGCATTGGATAAAGATCTGCAATCAACCAGATTATCTATAAAAGATATTTACCTGACGATGGATAGCCTTCGCCGGAAAATAAACAAAGTGGCAGTGCTGGATAGTTTACAAGCGACCATAGCCAGGGAAATTAAAAAATCTGATTCTACATTAAACAGGTTTACGCTGCGTAGGGTATTTAGTTTTAATCCATCAAGGAATGCGAATGATACTATCTGGTATGCATTGGCTTCTTACAGCGCACCATTAACTTTTACAAAAAAATACAACATAGAAGAATGGCTTAAGAGAAGACTTAAATCTCCGAATGTAAAATTTGATGAAGAGTAACCTCAACGTCTTGCCCTGATATTTTTTCTATAGTGTGGACACAAATACAATATGAACACGGATGCCACGGATTGGATGGATTTTTTGGGTTTTATTAATGGTTAAACTGTTTACAAAATCAATAACCAGCTTTTTAAATTTTATATACACGGATTATCCTGCTTCGCAGGAGGTTGGATCATGAAAACAATTAAAATTTTTCTGCAAAGCAGAAAAAAATCTGTGTTCATCTTTCAAATCCGTGTCATCTGTGTCCCAATTTTTTCAAATCGAAGATGTGACCACATGATAAGATATTTGTTGGGGCCACTTTCTCTAAAACTAATGGATATTTTTAATACTCAAACTTTCGAAGTGTCGGTGCTTTGAACCATGCAATTATTACAACAATCAACGTCATACCTCCGCCAAAAATTACGGATGGAACGACCCCCATTAGTTTAGCAGCAACACCACTTTCAAATTGCCCGAGTTCATTGCTGGAGTTAATAAACATTGAACCAACACTACTCACTCTGCCCCGCATATGATCTGGTGTTTTTAACTGCATCACAGTTCCTCTTACTACAACACTTACACCATCCAGCATTCCGGCAACCATCAATGCTGCAAACGAGAGTACAAACCAATCGGAGAGTGCAAACAAAATGATGCAGATACCAAAACCCGCAACAGTAATCATCAGTTTTTTTCCCTGGGCTTTCTTCATTGGAAAAATGGTTAGTATCACAATGATTAGAATGGCACCAATATCAATGGCTGCATTCAGCCAGCCAAAACCTTGTGGTCCTATTTTTAAAATATCTTTTGCAAACACTGGTACCATTGCCACGGCACCACCAAAGAAAACAGCAAACATATCTAATGAAAAAGCCGCTAGAATCTCTTTTGTTTGAAAAACAAATCGAAGACCTTCTTTCATGCTTTCCCAGGTTTTCTTTTCTTTAGTTTCTGCACTTGGATATTTTCTTTTTATTCGGGTAAGAAGAATGATTGCCAAAATCAGGAGTGAACAAACAATAATCAATGTTCCGCTAATGCCCAGCAACCAGATTAACAAACCACTGGTGGCATGTCCGGTTACTGAAGCTGATAGCCATGTTCCTTGTGTCCAGGTGGTAGCATTTTGAAGGTATTGTCTTGGAACTGTATAGGCGACTAATGATGAAAATACAGGTCCGGTAAATGCTCTTATAATGCCGGTGAAGAAAATAACGACATATATACCAATTGTAATAGTATGATTACTGAAATTATTGTTGACAAATGATGATGAAAAAAACAACAAAATGCCCGCAATAATGGAATAGCAGGAAACACCAGTCAACAGCATTTTCTTTTTTTCAGTTTTATCTATTACATGTCCGGCATATAATGCCATGGATAAGGCAGGTATTACTTCGGATAAACCCACTAAACCAATTGCAAATGGATCGCCGGTTAATTCATACACCCACCAGGCAACCAGTGTGCTCATCATTCGTAATGCAGTAATGAAAGTAAACCTGCCGAGCATCAGATTTCTAAATTCTGGAATTCGAATTGCCGCAAAAGGATCGTCGGTTATTTGACTGACAGGTGAGTTGCTGTCCATAATTGTGCGCAAAGGTAAGCACACAGCTAACACGGAATTATGCGAATAACGGAAATGTTTTGGGAGAAGCCCGACGGATTTACGGCAAGGTCAGGTAATGCTGTCCGTCTTCATATTCTTTTTCCAATGCATCTACTATAACTTGCAGGTGTTTTTCATTGCCCAGGAAATCCGCATTGCTGGTATCTACAAACAAAGTCTTTATATTATGCTGTTTAATGTACTGTGTATAGGTTTCCTGAATATTAAATAAATACTCATCGGGAATATTCTGTTCGTAGGAGCGGTTTCTTTTTTTGATATTGTCTTGCAACTTGGCAACTGGCGCATGCAGGTAAATAAGAATATCAGTTTTTGTCAATTGTTGGTTAATGATGTCGAATAGCCGCTGGTACAACCGGAACTCATCTTCTGGTAACGTTACTTTAGCAAAAAGCAGGCATTTGGTAAAAAGATAATCGGCAATGGTCAGCGATTGAAACATATCCTTTTGTAGCAGGAATTCTTTTTGCTGCTTGAATCGTTCGGCCATAAAAAATAATTCTAAAGGAAATGCATACTGTTCCGGGCTTTCATAAAACTTAGGTAAGAAAGGATTGTCTGCAAACTCTTCCAATATAAGCCGGGCATTGTAGTGTTTTGATAGTAGTTGTGCCAAAGTGGTTTTTCCCGCCCCTATATTTCCTTCTATGGTAATAAACTGGTAATGCATTTTTAATCAATAGTCAATAGTCAATTAGCAATTAGCAATTAGCAAAGTTTAAGTTGTGCAAAATAAGATAATTGAAAAGGTTGAAAAGTAAATACTACTGATTGTGGAAAAAATCAGGAATACTTTTTTACGGCTAACTGATCTTTGCATTCTTGTAGTAATTCAATAATCGATTTTTGCAAAACCGGATGTACAATATCCGGAGCAATTTCTTTCAATGGTAATAAGGCAAATCTTCGGTTCTGCATTTCAGGATGTGGAAGTTTTAGCAATTCATAATTATGGATTTCATCGCCGTAAAGAAGTATATCAATATCTATTAGGCGAGGTCCATATTTTTCTTTTCTTGTCCTGCCCATCATTTTTTCCACTTTTAAAATGCGACGCATCAGTTGCCTGGCAGTTAATTCAGTCTCTATTTCCAGTGCCTGGTTCAAAAATGCAGGTTGCGCTGTGTTGCCCCATGCCGCTGTTTCATATAAAGAAGAACTATTGGTTATTAATCCGCAATCCTTATTAATATGCAGAATAGCGGCTAACAGGTTTTTCTCTCTGTCGCCCATATTTCCTCCCGTCAGTAGATATGCTTTGTTCATATAATTTTCAAATATCATTATTTTAACTAATGATAACTGTAATTAAATACATTTGCTCACTTATCATGAAACCAGATCAGCAACCTTACAGTCAGACAAAAGCCTTATGGGCCATTACAAGAGCTAGTTTTAAAGCCATCTTTGCAAATCCGACTGCTATAATTTTCAGCATTCTTTTCCCGATCATATTTATACTCATCTTTGGTGCTTTTGGTAATGGCGGCGGAACAACTTATCGTGTAGCACTTGCAGAAAACAGTGATACGACAGGAGATTTTTATCAGGGATTGAAAAATTCACAATCTATACGAATTGTAAAATATACCGACACTACTTTATTAAATAAGGATTTACAAAAAGGAAAGATAACTGCTGTGCTGGCCATTGCAAAAATAAATGATAGTTTAGGAAGGCCCATAACAAGCATACAGGTAAAATCAACAACTGCAAGTGCTAATACTTTAGGTTCTTTTATGCCAATGCTGGATTATCTACGTTTGAAAATTGAAACGGATAAACCTGGTGCATTGGAAACATCTATCAAAATAGAAAAGCCAGAAGTAAAGGAAGTTAGAAAATACAGGCAGATTGATTTTATATTGCCCGGTCAGTTGGGATTTTCAATTTTGTTTTCTACTTTATTTGGAATTGCATTTCTTTTTTTTGGTTTGCGGGAACAACTGGTTCTAAAAAGGTTTTATGCTTCACCGGTTAATCGAATCAATATACTATTGGGTATTGGCATGAGCCGTTTGTTTTTCCAGTTGATGAACGTCATTGTTTTGATCGTTTTCGGCCACTATGTTTTGAACTTTACATTGGTCAATGGATTAGCAACGGCTGGCGAAATGTTGCTTGTTACTATTATTATGCTTTTTCAGTTAATGGGTGTAGGTCTTATATTTAGTAGTATTTCAAAATCAGATACCAGTATTCCTTTATTAATAAACCTGTATGGCTTTCCACAAATGATGCTGTCAGGAACTTTCTTTCAAATTGAGGTATTTCCGCCATGGCTGCAGGAAATTTGCAGAGTGCTTCCACTTACACAATATAATGATGCTATGAGGAAAATTGCATTTGAAGGGTTAGGAATTTTTGAATGCTGGAGAGAAATCGGCATTCTGGGAATATGGATGGTAATAACTTATGTAGTTGCTATCAGAGTTTTGAAATGGGAATAATTTTTTTTTGAGGAATAAAAAATTTATTGTGCGGATAATCAAACTTGGAATAATCAATATTATTGTTTTTGCGTTTCTTATTACAGGCTTCTCTCTTTTTTTTCCTTCCAATATAAGAATATCAAAAGCTATTGACATCAATGCATCAAAAGATACTGTGCTGTTGCAAATAAGCAATGTAGAAAACTGGAAACATTGGTTTCCCGACGCAGATTCTGCCGAACTGATAGTTGAAGATGGCAAGATGAAAGGGATCAGTACCATCAACAGGCAGCAGTTAATCATTCATGAAATTACAGATAGCACTGTTCGTGCAGTAACAAAAACACCCAGCCTCAAAGATGGTGAAAGCGGATGGAACTTTATTCGAAATTATGAACCCAATACAATAACTGTTCAATGGTACATGGATTTTCACCTGCATTGGTATCCCTGGGAAAAATTTTCAAGTCTTCTTTTGGAAAAAAGATATGGGCCATTGATGGAAATAGGCCTTGGCAACCTGAAAAAGTTAATAGAGAAATAGTTTAAAAGGCAACTACTTGTCAAACCATCTTGGTAACTTTAGATACCAAAAAAACTTTTTATGAAAAATATACTATTACTCCTCGCATTATTTATTATGTCAGACAGTTTTGGACAAGGTCGTCAGCGAAAAAGTCCGCATGATACCTTAACCTATGCTAATGGAGAAGTAACATATGGCAGACCTCACAAAAGTGACCGTGAGATTTTTGGTGCTTTAATAAAGTTTGGAGAGGTGTGGCGGGTTGGTTCAGATGAAGCCACCACTATTTCCTTTAAAACTAATACAAAATTTGGCGGAGAAACTATTCCTGCCGGCACTTATACGATGTTTGCATTAATTAATGAAGCAGAATGGACATTAATCCTTAACTCTCAGTTAGGACAATGGGGCGCATTTTCATATGAAAAGAACAAAGAGAAGAATATTGCCAAAGTAATTATCCCGGTAGAAAAGTTGGCCAAAGTAGTAGAACAACTTACCATCTGGCACGATACAGATAATGGCAAACTTGTAATTGAGTGGGATACTACGAGGGTTTCAATACCTCTAAATTTTTAACCAACCCTCCTTAATTAAATATTTGATTGCAGTTTTTTGCAAGTAATATTTTCGATATTGCATATTTTTGCAAGTTTATGCAGCAATTCTATGGTTTGCTTGTCTAAGATATATATCTTAGTATTTATTTTAAACAACAGCTCGAAATTATTCCTTCAAAAAACTGCTAACAATGAATCAACTTAAATGGTTATTATTTAAGAGATGTAAGTACATTTCTTTAATTCTTTTATTACAGGTTTCTGTATTAGCCGCTACTGCACAAGTAAAAATAAGTGGTAGGGTAACAGGTCCGGATGGAAACGGCATTCCGTCGGTATCAGTACAGGTTCGTAATACTACAACTGGTGCTGTAACGAATGCAACCGGCGATTACGACATCAACGCTAATCTGAAACCTGGAAATTATGTGCTTGAGTTTTCGGGTATCGGATTTAAAACAACTACACAAAATATCACCGTTGGAAGTCAAACTACTTTTACCATCAACAATCAGTTAGCGGAAGATGCGTTGAATATGGATGAAGTAGTTGTAACAGGTACTTCCCAGGGAACTACAAAAAGACAATTGGGTAGTTATGTAAGTACTGTAAAGGCGGAAGATCTTACTAAAGGTGCAACAGGAAATGTATTAGCTGCGTTGCAGGGAAAAACTGCCGGTGCACAAATTATTCAGAACTCGGGTGATCCTGCGGGTGGTATGTCTGTTCGTTTAAGAGGTATCAGCTCGATTAATAGTTCTTCGGAGCCATTATACATTGTAGATGGTATTATTGTTAATAATTCAACTACACGGGTTACCAATACATCAGGTAACTATGACGGACAAAGTTTTGTAGGTACAATTGGACAAAATCGTCTGGCAGATATTAACCCTGCAGATATCGAAAGAATTGAAGTATTAAATGGTGCGGCTGCAGCGGCTATTTATGGTTCAAGAGCTAATGCAGGGGTGGTGCAGATATTTACGAAAAGAGGAAGCAGTGGTGCACCTGTGGTAAGTTTTACAACCAATTTTATGGTTAGTAATTTACGTAAGAGCGTTGAAGTGAATCAGTCACCCACAAAATTTGGTGGACCTACTGACGGACCGGGTGCACAAACGCAGGATATTCTTGTTACTTCGCTTACTAACTCGACTCCGGTTACACGTTATGACTATAATGATTATATTTTTCATACCGGCTTAGGAACAGATAATAATGTTTCAGTGAGTGGTGGTAAAGACAATACAAAATATTATGTTTCCGGTTCTTATTTCTTTAACCAGGGCATTATTAAAAATACTGACTTCAGAAGATTCAGTTTTCGGAGTAATTTAGATCAGATTATAAATGATAAACTTAGTTTCTCATTAGGGTTAAATTATATCAACAGTGCTGCTAATGAAAAGCCAGATGGCAACTCCTTCTTTTCTCCTTTGAACTCAATTAATATCATTGGTAATTTTCATGATTTATGGACAAGAGATGCAAATGGAAATATCAAAGCAATTGGAGAAAGACAAAGAACCAATCCTGTTTCTGTTATAGAAGATATTAAGCAGCGTCAGGAAACAAGCCGGATACTGGCTAATACAAGTTTAAAGTGGAAGGCGTTTAAGAATTTCTCCCTTGATTATACGCTTGGTATTGATAATTATTCGCAGGATGGTAAAACTTTTATTCCTCCTTTTGCATATCCTGTAAATACTGGTTTCTATGGAGGAGGTACTACATTGGATCCAGCGCAAAATGGATACGCAAGTACTGCTACCAGTAATTATTTCCAGATAAATAACGAAATCAATGGTACTTATAATGCAAAAATTAATGATGATCTGAGTTCAACAACTCAAATAGGTTACTCATTACAATATGAAAAGTCAACTTATAGTTTATTGCAAGGAAGAGGATTGGCACCTTTTGTTGAAACAGCAACAGGAGCCAGTACAGTTTTACCGGGTACAGATAGTCGTGGAGAGTTATCTATATCTGGTGCTTATCTGCAACAAAATTTCAAATTTAAAAATCATTTGTTTGTAACAGGCGCCGTAAGAATAGATGGATCTTCCGTTTTTGGTGAAGATGAAAGAAATCAGGTATACGTTAAAGCTAGCGGCAGTTATGTATTGTCGGGTGCTGATTATTGGGGCAATATGGGAGTATCCAAATGGTGGAACCTTTTCAAAATAAGAATGGCATACGGTGAGTCAGGAAATCTTACAGGTATTGGTCCTTATGATCGGTTTAATTCTTATTCAAGTATAGGCTTTTTAGGAAGAACTACTTTCTTATCAAGTTCAACATTGGCAAATACTAAAGTTAAGCCGGAGCGTCAGGCAGAGTTAGAATTTGGAACTGATCTTGGATTTTTAAATAACCGAATTGGTTTATCCTTTAACTATTATATTAAGAAAGTAAATGATCTTTTAATAAACCGGGTAATAGCACCAACAACTGGCTTTTCCAGTTTGCTTGATAATTTCGGCGCTTTAGAGAATAAAGGGTTTGAAGTAGTTTTAAACCTTGGTGTAGTTCGTAAAAAAGATTTCCGTTGGGATGTAACAGGTATTTTCAATCATAACAGGAACAAAGCAACTAAAATTGGCCAGGCACTTACATTGTTAAGTACAAATGGTGGTGCACCAGTAGCTATCCTTGAAGGGCAACCAATTGGCGTTTTCTACGGAACATTCTTTGCAACAGATGCCAGTGGTAATCAAATAAAAAATACAGGTGGTATTCCTGTTACTGAAAGAGGAATACAAACCGGGCCATTGTTTTATACAACACAGAGAGATGCAGGAGGCCAACCTTCTGGAACAGTTTTACGTAAAGTAATCGGTGACCCTAATCCTGATTATACAGCCAGTCTGGTAAATGAATTGAGTTATAAGAAGCTAAGTATGCGTTTCCAGTTCGATGCTGTACAGGGAGTAGAAGTTTTCAATGCTGACTTTAGAACAAGACAGGGTGTAGGTAATGGTAAAGTAGCAGAAATGGAACAAAGAGGTCAATTACCAAGAGGTTATATACTTGGTATATATGGTATTGAAGAATGGCGTATTGATGATGGTTCTTTTGTAAAACTCAGAGAGCTTTCTTTAAGCTACGATTTTGGAAAAGTGAAAAATGTTTTCAATAACTTGTCTGTTTCAGTAAGTGGTAGAAACCTGATATCTTTTGATAATTATAAAGGATATGATCCGGAGGTAAATGCCGGCGGACAAAGTACTATTTTAAGAGGAATAGATTTTGGATCAGTACCTATTCCAAGAACATTCAGTATCGGCGTTCAAGCTAAATTTTAATCAAAAAATCTAAATGCTATGTTACAAAAAATAAAATATAATAAATGGGTAGTGATGGCTTTTGCAATACTACTTCTAACTTCCTGCAAAAAAGACTATAGTGATCCTAACAGGGCAACCAGTGATAAAGTATTAACAACTGCAAATGGATTAACGGGAGTAAGCGTTGGTTTGCAAAGGGTTTATTCGCTTGGAAGGGGCAGCTCTTTATACAATGTTGTGAGTATGAATGGTTTTATTACCCGTGAACTTTTATTATTGAATCAGGGAAATTTACCTGAGTATCAGTTGGTGCAAGGCGGAACTGTTGTTGATGGAACTAATACTATGTTATCCGGCTTGTGGACAAGCAGCAATAAGATCATTTATGATGCAGATCAGGTAATTAATAATGCAGGAAATTTAGCTGATAAAGGAACTGCCAGTGGATTGATTGGATATGCTTCCATTTTTAAAGCTTTGTCTATCGGTAACTTGTCAATGTTTTGGGAAAAAATACCTGCGGATATTGGTACCGATGTAACTTTTATTAATAGAAATGATGGTTTTACAAAAGCAATTGCGGTAATCAATTCAGCACAAGCAGCAATAAGTGCCAATGCAATCAGTGCATCATTTGCTTCAACTATACCCGCAGGCATTGACATAGCTAATACACTTCAAGCATTAAAAGCAAGATATTTACTGTATTCCGGTAAATATCCAGAGGCTTTAGCAGCAGCAAATCTTGTTGATCTTACAAAAAAGTCAACGTTGAATTTTGAAGCAGCTGCTCCTAATCCTATTTACGATGTAGCAGGTTCTAATTTTAATGTTTATCAACCTATTGATTCTACTATGGGATTATTAGGAAGTTTACAACCAGATCTTGCAGATAAGAGAGTGCCTTTTTACATGGTATTGAGTGGTTCATCAGCTTCCCGTTGGTTGATGAAAGGATTTGCTGCAAACACTACTACAGCTTATCCTATTTATTATCCGGGTGAAATGACGTTGATAAAAGCAGAAGCATATGCAAGGCAGGCAGTACCAGATCTGGCAAATGCGTTGATTGAATTAAATAAAATAGTAACTAAAAAAGGTGTTAATGATCCATTAGGAATCGGGGCAGACTTGCCACTACTTGTTGGTCCATTTACACAGGCACAGATACTCGATCAGATTTACAAACACAGATCTATAGAGATGTATATGTCGGGATTAAAATTGGAAGATATGCGGAGATTTGGCAGGCCAAGTGCTACTTCTTTAGCGGGTTCAGAAAGGACAAGAAACTTATTGCCTTATCCTTTCAGGGAAAAAGATAATAACCCTAACACACCTATGGATCCTTTATTTTAATTTTCTTATCATAATCTTATCAAAAGGCTATTTTTAAAAAAAGTAGCCTTTTGTTTTATACTTTTATAGTATGCATGCACATATTGAAAAACTTCATTCCATCGCAGCAAAAGATTACCGGCGCATTATTGGGTTAATGAGTGGCACATCAGTAGATGGTTTAGACATTGCTATTTGTGGTTTTACCGGAAACGGAATGGATACAGCTATAACAATAGAACATTTTATGACAGTTCCCTATGATGATGATTTCAAAAAAGAAATCAAATCCATTTTTTCTATAAAAGAAGTAGACCTCGAAAAATTATGCCTTTTGAATCCATGGATTGCATTGCAACAGGCAAAAATGATTAATGAATGTTTGACACAATGGGGCATTAAGAATGAAACTATTGATGTAATTGCAAGTCATGGACAAACGATATATCATGCACCAGCATCTTTGCACAAACAGAAAAAATTTGGCAACGCTACTTTGCAAATTGGTGATGGTGATCATCTGGCAGTAGCTACAGGAATAATAACGATAAGCGATTTCAGGCAAAAACATATTGCCGCAGGCGGCGAAGGAGCTCCATTAGCTGTGTATGGAGACTATTTGATCTTTAGCAAAAAAGAGGAGAACAGAATTTTGTTGAATATGGGCGGCATTGCCAACTTTACATTTCTGAGTGGCGATCTGGATGCTTCAAAAGTATTCAGTACAGATACAGGACCTGGTAATACTATTATGGATGCATTAGTACAAAAACATTTTCCGGGAAAGTATTTTGATGAAAATGCTGAAATAGCCAAGTCTGGAATCATTGACGAAAAATTATTGGCTGGTTTATTGGATCATCCTTTTTTTGAACAATCATTTCCAAAAACCACAGGCCCGGAATTATTTAGCCTTGCCTATCTCGAGGCAGTGCTGGATAAGAATAACATCTTTGATCTATCAGTGCCAGATACAATGGCCACACTCAATCGTTTTTCTGCACTTACTATTGTTGGGGCAATAAAAAAAGTATTTAAACTCGATGATAATTTTGTTTTATATGCAAGTGGGGGAGGTATGCACAATCCTTTACTCATGCAGCATATAAAAAATGAATTACCCGGCATTGAAATCCAAACCACAGATGCATTGCAGATAAATCCCGATGCAAAAGAGGCCGTATTGTTTGCAGTATTGGCAAATGAATGTTTATGTGGAGGCAAAACTGGTTTGGGCAAACCGGGTACAGCTATTCCTGCTGTTTCGATGGGTAAAATAAGTTTTCCTGATTAACATATTATGGGCATCTTTAAAAACTTACTTTTTCCTTTCATAAAGGAGAGAAATCAAAGGTTAGGTAATAAAAAATACCAAGTTTTTAAAGCGCCTTTTTCCTATTCAGCTATAAATTTCAGGTTACGTTGAATGCCACTAAACTTTGATCGACGTAAAGGAGAAGCAGCAAATATCTTTTTAAAGCTTTCTTCTGTTAGTTCACTCCATTCTTTCGTTGATAAATTCAGTATTTCAGGAATAGGAGTAAAATTTTTTTCGTCATTAGGTTTGCTAAACCGGTTCCAGGGGCATACATCCTGGCACACATCGCAACCAAACATCCAGTTTTTAAACTTTCCTTTCATGGCTTCTGGTATCAGCATATCTTTTAGCTCGATTGTGAAATACGAAATACACTTACTACCATCAATTACTTTATCAGGAAGTATAGCTTCTGTAGGACATTCTTCAATACACCTTGTGCAGGTGCCGCAATAAT
>JBDSUW010000053.1:0-12508 GCA_039927535.1 Chitinophagaceae bacterium
GGCGTGGATATACACGGCGTACACAACTGGAATACAGAAATTCCAACTTTTGCTCCCTGGTATGATTTTGCTAAATACCCGGCTATTGCAAAAAGGGCTTACGAATCATCACCGGAATACTTTGTAAAAAAATGGAAGAACCCTGTGCTAATGATACATGGAGATGATGACCGGAATGTACCTTTTAGCCAAAGCGTAAATATAACGGAGAAGCTTCGAAACCAGGGTGTACATGTAGAACAATTGGTATTACATGATGAAGTACACTCTTTTCTTTTACATAAAAACTGGATAAAAACTTACGAGGCAACCTTTGAGTTTATAAACCGGCAGTGTAATAAAAAATAGTATACCATAAACAAAGTATCATTAAAAGTTATAATTATGAATAAAAGAATCGAGTCCATCGACATCATCCGTGGCATCGCCATGGTGATAATGGCACTGGACCACACCAGAGATTATTTTCATATTAGCGCCAACCTCGATGACCCGTTGAACCTTGATACCACCTCACCGGCATTATTCTTTACCAGATGGATCACTCATTTCTGTGCTCCTATTTTTGTTTTTCTATCCGGCACTTCTATTTATTTACAAAGTCTGCGCAAAACAAAAAAAGAACTAAGTGCTTTTTTAATCAAAAGAGGATTGTGGTTGATTGTTGTGGAAATAGTTATCATCACATTTGCATGGACATTTAATCCGCAATACAATAGAATTCCCTTGCAGGTTATCTGGGCTATTGGTATCAGTATGGTGATATTAGGTTTATTGATATTGATACGTCTTCCTTATAAAGCCATTTTTGTTCTGGGAATTATACTTGTGTTTAGCCATAACCTGCTGGATATTCCCGAATCTGCCCCGGGGTTTCAGGCCAGCTTTTGGTGGGATTTATTTCATCATGGCGTCTTCAGTCCTTATTCCTTTGCTCCCAATCACTATGCTATGCTGGTATATCCTTTCCCGGCATGGTTGGGAGTGATGATGCTGGGCTATTGTGCCGGAGCATTATTCACTACAAAATTTTCTCCGGAACAGCGAAAAAAAATACTGACCTCCATCGGAGCAGGATTGATTTTATTTTTTATTGCCCTTCGCTTTACCAATGTGTATGGCGACCCGGTGGACTGGACCACACAGAAAAGCGGTTTTTATACTTTTCTTTCTTTTTTAAATGTAGATAAGTACCCGCCTTCTTTATTATACCTCTGCATCACCATCGGTCCGGCTTTATTACTTTTAGCATACATGGAGAAAATTAAAAACAGCTTTACCAATGCGATGGTGGTATTTGGCAGAACTGCTTTCTTTTATTATATCCTTCACATCTATCTTATTCACTTAGTGGCAGCTATTTGTTTTTTTGCCCGTGGCCATACTATGGAAGATGCAAAAAATGTTGGCGAAAAATTTCCATTCTTGTTCGTTGCCCCCGGCGAAGGGTATAACCTGTGGGTGGTGTATGGTGTTTGGCTGGCGGTGGTTATTGCTTTGTATCCTCTATGTAAACGGTATGATAAATATAAAACCAACCACAAAGAAAAATGGTGGTTGAGTTATTTATAAAAAAATGAAACAACATCAGCTAAATAATTTTCACAACCTATTCTCTCAGCAGTATAAAATAAATACTATGAATAAATTATTTCTTGTTCTTGTTATGCTAAGTGCCGGTTCTGCATTTTCCCAAACAATCATTAAAGTACCGCCTGCGGGTTTAGCGGCTATCAAACAAAATGATTTAAAAAAAGATATATACGAACATGCAGATGCCCGGTTCAAAGGTCGTGGTGCAGGCACCATCAATGAGCTGAATGCAGCCGTGTGGATTGCAGAAAAATATAGAAGCCTCGGGCTAAAACCTGCCGGTGAAAACAATACGTACTATCAGTATTTCAATATGTGGCGCAACCGGGTTGCTGCTGTTAGCAGTGTATCTATCAATGGCCGCACTTTACCATTATGGACCGAAGTAGCCATTGCACAAATGGCACCTGTTTTTATAGATCAACCGATTGCTTACTTAGGGAGTGCTGCTTCTATTGATTTCAATAGCATTGATGTGAAAGGAAAAGTAGTAGCTTTTGATGCAATGCCCGGTATATTAAATTACAATATGTCATTACCAACCTGGCGGTATCAACGGTTTATGATGAGTAAGTATGGAAGTGCTTTGATTGCTAAAGGAGCTGCTGCACTAATACTCATTGGCGATAGCGAAACAGAAATTGCCTGGCCAGATGCAGTAGAAAATTTTAAAGAAGGCAGTTTTGATTTGGAAGGCGGGCCCAATGAAAGAGTAACCGCTACTGTACCGGTATTTTGGCTACATGCTGCTGCAAAAAAAGAAATAGCTGCTAATACTGCCCAACTAAAAGCAAACATTGTTATTGAGCGGTATCCTTATCCATCGGTAAACCTGGTGGGCCTTATTGAAGGAACCGATCCGGTGCTTTCGAAAGAATATGTATTGTACAGTGGCCATACAGATGCACATGGTATTCGCAACAGCATTGATGGAGACAGTATTTATTATGGCGCAGATGATAATGGCAGTGTAAATGTGGCCATGTTTGCAGTAGCAAGAGCCTTTAAAAGAAATCCGGGAAAACGTTCTGTGCTTTTTGTAATTCATGGTGCAGAAGAGCGGGGGCTCTTGGGTTCAAGATGGTATTCATCGCACCCAACAATACCCATTCAAAATATTGTAGCAGTTTTAAATGGCGATATGATTGGCAGAAACCATCCGGATAGTGCCACCGTTTTAGGTATACAACCTCCCCATCTTACATCAAATGAACTGGCAAAAATGGTGCTTGATGCAAATAACGAAGGACCAAAATTTAAACTAGATACGCTTTGGGATAAAGTAGAACATCCTGAATACTGGTTTTTCAGAAGCGATCATTTACCGTATGCGAGGTTGGGTATTCCTTCACTCATGTACACAACGCTGTTGCATGCGGATTATCATACACCAAAAGATAATGCAGCTAACATTGATTACAGTAAACTTAAAAAAATGGCGGACTGGATGTATCGTACCGGATGGAAAGCAGCGAATGCATCCCAACGGCCGGGAAGGATAACCAATTTTAAATTGGAGCGGTAAAGAATTTTCCTAAAATAGAATGAATAAAAAATGAAATATAGAATATCAATCCTCTTTGCTGCAATGCTTTTTAATTCAATGGGATTAACCGCCCAGGTACAGGTAAGCAAAGAGCCCCGGCATAAGAAAGTGCTGGAAAATAAATATATCCGGCTGTTGGATGTAAACATACAACCAGGCGATACCAGTTTTTTTCACATTCATTCAACACCATCGGTGTTTTTACATTTTACAACTTCCGTTGTATGCTCACAAATAAAAGATAAGGAATGGGTAACAGCCAAAAATACAGAAGGCTATGCCTGGTACAGATCGTTTATGAACGATACACTCATACACCGGGTAAGCAATTGTGATACAGTTCCTTTTCATGTTACCGATGTGGAATTGCTTTCCTCTTACAACCCAACCAGAAAATTACAACCACTGCCTTTTACTTTATTGTTTGAAAATGAAAAAGTAATCGCTTACCGGTTAACAGCAGAAGCATTTAATAAACAAGTCATTAAAGGGAGGGGGCCGATGATAGCAGAACTCGTTTCAGGTAATGAAGTGATTTTTTATGATACAATGAATAAAAAATCGACCAAAATAAAAAAAGGAAAATATCTGTACATCAAACCAGGAACCGCATTTTATTTTTCAGCAACAGGAGATGCAGCAATAGATATGGTACTGTTTGAAATTAAATAGAATTCACAACCACATCGGGTTTTTAATCCGTTGACAAAAAACAAAGTATGCTAAATAAATTTTTTAAGCACCCTTCTGTCCTATTTGCCGTAATGCTATGCATTTGTGTAAACACAATTGCACAATCAACTATTGAATATGATATTGTACTTTCCGGTGGCCGGGTGATAGACCCTGAAACAAAACTAGATGCCATAAGAAATGTTGGCATCTTAAATAACCGCATTGCTCAAATTTCTTCTGAGCCTTTGAAAGGAAAAGAGATGATCAATGTTGCTGGCTTAGTCGTTGCTCCCGGCTTTATTGATTTACATATACATGGCCGCAGCAATGTGGAACAGGAATACCAATTGCATGATGGAGTAACCACTGCATTAGAGTTAGAATGGGGAATTGAATATTTAAAAGAATGGTATGAAACCAGGAAGGGAAAGGCGTTGATTAATTATGGTGCCAGTGTTTGCTGGCCTTTTGAAAGATTTAAAACGATAGATAAATACAAAGAGGCAGTCAATAAATTCTATCAGGCAAGTAGTAAAGGTGAATCAACAATTAAAGAATTGACAAATACTATCCTGCCTGCCAAAGATGAAGTGTTAACCCCAGAGCAACTCAATCAAACAGAAAATAACATTAAAACTTCATTGGCAGAAGGAGGTATTGGTATTGGCGTTCCTATAGGATACCTGCCTAAAACAAACCCAAATGAAATGTACCGGGTCTTTCAATTAGCAGGCGAATTGAATGCACTGGTATTTACACATGTAAGAAACCCTGATATTATTTCTATACAGGAAGTGATAGCAGATGCCGTACTTACCCAAGCACCACTGCATATTGTTCATGTTAATAGTATGTCGCTGGGCAATATTCAGCTATCAATAGATATGGTAACTGCTGCAAAGAACAAAGGGTTTGATATTACTACCGAACTATATCCATATACCGCAGGTTCTACCACATTGCAAAGTGCCATGTTTAACGATGGATGGCAGGAACGGTTAGGTATTAGTTATGGCGATTTACAATGGGAGGCTACCGGTGAACGATTAACCAAAGAAACATTTGAAGCGTACCGGAAAACCGGGGGTGTTGTGATCTTACATGTGATGAAGCCTGAATGGATAAAGACCGGCATTGCTGCACCGGGAGTAATCATTGCATCTGATGGTATGCCTTATGCAAAGCTTGCACATCCAAGAACCGCCGGAACTTTTTCAAGAGTGCTGGGTAAATATGTACGAGAAGATAAAGTGATTGATTTAAATACCGCTATTGAAAAAATGACCTTGCTTCCTGCAAAAAGATTGGAAGGGATTGCCCCCATGATGCGTTTTAAAGGAAGAATACAAGTGGGTGCCGATGCAGACATTACTATTTTTAATCCCAACACAATTGTTGACAAAGCAACGTTTGAAAAAGGATTGGAGTTTTCAGCAGGTATTGAATATGTAATGGTGAATGGAACATTTATTTTGAAAAATGGTAAACCGGTAAGTAATGTTTTTCCTGGGCAGGCGGTGTATGGAAAGTTTAAAAAATAGATTGTACGTAAAAGTTCATAACTATTAAAATAGAAAAATGAAATCAAGAAAAATAACACTCCTGTTTATCGCACTGATACATGTATTTTCTATTCAGCTTTTGGCACAAAAAACAAACCAACCGATTCAACTGGAGTCATTGCTGGAGCAGTATTCTAAAGAATACTATGCTTTAAATCCATTGGAAGCCACACAAGCAGGTATTAACGATTACAACAATAAAATTGAAATTACTATCAGCGAGGAGTATATAAAAAAAGCAAAAGCACTCAATCAAAAATACCTGAACCAAGTAGGTGTTATAAACAAAAAAGAATTAACAGCATCTCAGTTATTAAGTATTGATGTGCTTACCTACAAACTGAAATCAGAAAACGAAAGACTAAATAATTTGTTGGGGTTTTACAGGCCTGTTGATCAATTCGTATTTAGTTTTCCAACACGGTTTGCAACGCTAGGTTCAGGAGCTGGCTTTGTTCCTTTTAATACCGAAAAAGACTATCGAGATTTTATTAGTCGAATGAAAGGTTTTCAAACTTGGGTTGAGCAGGCTATTGCTAATATGAGGAAGGGAGTTGCGCAAAATAATACAAATCCAAAAGCGGCTATGGAAAAAGTGCCGCCACAATTAAAACCTTTATTTGATGGAACTGTTCAGGATAATGTTTTTTACAAACCTTTATTAAAACTACCAAACGGTTTAGATAGTGCCGCAGCGGTTCAATTGAAAAAAGATTATTCGGCAGCTATTGAAACGATTATTAAACCGGCATACAAAAAACTGCATGATTATATTGTTACTGATTATATTCCCAAAGCAAGAAAAACATCGGGCCTTTTAGATAATTATAAAGGAAAGAAGGAGTATGAATTGTGGTTAAAGAATTACACCACTACAAACATTACAGCCGAACAAATTTTTAATTTAGGAATCAGTGAAGTTGCTCGTATTCGCAAAGAAATAGAAACTGTAAAAACACAAGTGGGTTTTAAAGGCGATTTAAAGTCTTTTTTTGAATATGTAAAAACCGACCCTAAATTTTTTCCTTTTAAAACCGAAGAGGAAGTATTGGATAGATTCAGAAGTTTTCTTGATAAAATGTCGCCACAGTTAAACAACCTTTTTAATTTAACACCAAAAGCAAAGTTTGAAGTAAGGGCTACTGAAAAATTTCGGGCAGCTGGTGCTAATGCTCAATTCATGCAGGCATCAAGAGATGGAAAAAGACCGGGTATTTTTTATGAAGTAATCCGTGACCCGGCTCAATACAATTATTTTTCAATGGAAGATTTATTTATACACGAAGCTATTCCAGGTCATCACTATCAAGTAGCTATTCAACAGGAGGCCGATATTCCAGAATTTAGAAAAGTATATTGGACAAGTGCTTTTGGTGAAGGCTGGGCATTGTATGCTGAAAGTTTAGGCAAGGAATTAGGTATGTTCACAGACCCCTACCAATATTTGGGCAGACTAAATGGTGAAATTGAACGAGCTGTTCGATTAGTTGTAGATGCAGGCATCCACTACAAAAGATGGTCCCGTGAAAAAGCCATAGCTTATGTTTTGGAGAACCAACCCGTATTATCTATTGAAGCTGAACAACGGATAGAACGGTATATGGTTACAGCAGGACAAGCAGTAAGTTATAAAGTAGGTGAGTTAAAAATTATTGAGTTGCGTGAAAGAGCAAAGAAAAAATTAGGAAATAAATTTAACATTAAGGAGTTCCACGATGAAGTTTTAAAAGACGGCTGTTTGCCTCTTACTATTTTGGAAACAAAAATAAATAGGTGGATAGAAAGTAAAGCAGTTAAAAATTAATAAAACTACACTCAATCAAATCTTTAAAATGAAAAAAACAAAACAAGCCCTTTTAATCATTACAACACTGCATCTTTTTTCTTTTCAACTTTCAGCACAAAAAAACAATTACAGGGAACTCATTGCTAAAAGTGCTGACAAAATTGAACAGAAAGTAATTGCCTGGCGGCACGATATTCATCAAAACCCCGAATTGGGAAACAGAGAATTTCGCACTGCAGAACTCGTTGCCAAACATTTACAATCATTGGGTATTGAAGTAAAGACCAAAGTGGGTGTTACCGGTGTGGTAGGTATTTTGAAAGGCGATAAACCCGGACCTGTTATCGCATTAAGAGCTGATATGGACGCTTTGCCAGTAGTTGAAAATAACGATTTGCCTTTTGCATCAAAAGTAAAAACCACTTATGATGGAAAAGAAACCAATGTAATGCATGCTTGTGGACATGATGCACATGTGGCAATATTAATGGGTGTTGCAGAAGTATTGGCTGGCATAAAAAAAGACTTGAAAGGGACAGTGAAATTTATTTTTCAACCAGCAGAAGAAGGAGCACCAATTGGTGAAGAGGGCGGAGCAGAATTGATGGTGAAAGAAGGTGTACTGGAAAACCCTAAAGTGGATGTGATTTTCGGATTGCACATGGATTCACAATTGGAGGCTGGCAAACTTTCTTATCGTCCCGGTGGAACTTTAGCTGGTATTGGTGATTTTAAAATTACGGTAAAGGGAAAACCCAGTCATGGTTCTCAACCATGGAATTCGGTTGACCCAATTTTTGTTGGGGCTCAAATTGTTACCAGTTTGCAACAAATTGTAAGCAGAAATGTGAAACTAACTGAAAATGCTGCCGTGGTTACCGTAGGTGCTTTTAATGGCGGTAACCGTTCAAATATAATTCCGGCACAAGTGGAGTTGCTAGGCGATGTTCGATGGTTTACCTATGAAGATGAAACTTTGATTTACAACCGAATTAAACAAATAGCCGAAAAAACAGCGGAAGCAGCAGGTGCAACTGCAGTAGTAGAGTTGCCTTACTCCAGTCATAATCCCGTTACATTTAATAATGTAGCACTGACAAATACTATGTTGCCTTCCATGCAAAAATCTGCTGGAGTAGAAAACGTATTGCTTGTTCCTGCTATCACGGGTTCAGAAGATTTTTCATTTTACGCTCAAAAAGTACCCGGCTTATTTTTTCGTTTGGGCGGTATGCCAAAAGGAAAAGATTCCAAAACAGCAGCACCGCATCATACCCCTGAATTTATCATTGATGATACTTCATTCAAATTGGGGGTCATTACCTTTTGCAATTTGGTATTTGATTATACAGAGGGGAATAAGAAATGAGCCGAATAAAAGACACAATCGGCTCACAAATTGATTATATTAGAGCCGAATAAATAATAAATCGGCTCGTTATGTATAATTGGCAACTAAAAGATTGGCGGCAATTTCAGTTTAATCAAAATGAATTTACAGCAATTGCGCTGTCGTTTATGGCATTGGCAGGCGAAAGCCAGGGTTATATTCAAAGCCTTTCGGAAAATGAACAGTCGGAATCAGTAATAGATTTATTGGTTAAAGAAGCGATAAAGACATCGGCAATTGAAGGTGAATTTTTGAGCAGGCTTGACTTGGTATCGAGTATTCGTAAAAATTTAGGATACCTTACTCCGGGTCACCAAATCAAAGACAAAAGAGCCGAAGGGATTGCAGCTTTGTTGGTAAAAGCCAGAGAGCATTTCGATAGTGACTTAACTGAATTACAACTTTTTGAATGGCACAAATTATTGATGCTGGGTAACTACAGTATAAATAGTGGGCAATACCGTAGCCATGCAGAACCTATGCAAGTAGTTTCCGGAGCAATAGGAAAAGAAATTATACATTTTGAAGCACCGCCATCGGCTCAGGTTCACACAGAAATGCAATTATTTTTCGAATGGTTTAATGTTACAAAACCCGGAGGGAAAACACCAATACCAAATTTATTGATCAGAGCGGCAATTGCCCACTTGTATTTTGAATCCATTCATCCGTTTGAAGATGGAAATGGAAGAATAGGGCGCATAATTGCCGAGAAATGTTTGGCGCAAGGATTGAAAAGACCCATTTTGATGAGCTTATCAACGGCTATTGAAGCTGAAAAAAAATTGTATTACTCGGCATTAAAAAAAGCACAGCAAAGCAATAATGTAACAGAATGGATACATTATTTTTCTGAAACCATTCTCAAAGCACAACAGGATTTTATTGTAACGATTGATTTTTTAGTAAAGAAAACAACATTTTTTGATACGTATCAATCACAACTCAACGAAGCTCAAACCAAAGTGATTAAACGAATGCTGGAAAATGGAGAAGAACTGTTTGTGGGCGGAATGAATGCAAAAAAATATCAATCCATTACGCAAGTATCAAAAGCCACGGCTACAAGGCATTTACAGGATTTGGTAGAAAAAGGAATTTTAGTTTCACGGAAAGGAGGAAGAAGCACCAATTATCAGGTTAATTTGAAATAGGTACACAGAATCATTTTAACAATAAAACAATTGTCAATAAAATGAAAACAAATCAGCTATCATGCTAAAGAAGATTTCCATTGCTATTTTTTGGTTCGCATTTTTTGGCTTCTTTTTATACAAACTGGTCCCTAAGTACAAGTACCTCACCAGTGGCACTTATAAACATTGGGGAAGCAACACAATAATCGACAACAGCATTTTTGCACTTCATATTTTTGCCGGCATCATTGTTTATAGCACAGCCATATTACAGTTCACACCTGCCATACGCAACAATTACATTTCCTTTCATCGTAAAACGGGTAAGCTCTATATTCTTTCATCTCTGTTCTGTATTACTATGCTATATATAATGATACCCAGAACCTGGTGTATTGCATGCAGACCTTCACAATTGACAGTAACCAGTTTATGGCTGCTGTTTATCATGCTTGCTTACTATTTTATTAAGAAACGAAAAATAGTGCTGCATCAGCGAATGATGATCAGCAGTTTTATCTGTGCGGGTTATTTTGTTACCGTCAGGGTAATTGATGCTTATGGTATGAACATCTTCTATTATTTATTCCCCAATAAATCAACAGCATTTTTGGCTTCAGATATTTTTGTATGGCTGGTCCCTTTGCTGTTGTTCAATTTGTACTGGTTGATGAAAGATAAAATGCAAACTGCATGAAAATGAAAAAATTTTTTGATGGCGATATTTTTTGCTACATCCTTAAGCTGCGCAGCTCAAGTAACCAATAATGTCTATACCCAAAACAAAGAAGCAAATTCCTGTTATAGCAAGACACTGGATTGAGAGTACTTGTAAAAATATTTTTTGAATTGCTACCTGAATTTGCCTGATATTGTATAGCTTACCCAGTCATTGATGCGATAGAAATGCTGACCATTTACTCTTCGTAGTTGTCTCTTATTTTTTTTATCAAGTAGCCTGCCTACAGCATCATAAGCCTGTAGCTTATTATAAAATGTATAAATGTAATATTTTCTTTTTTGCATGAGCGGAAAAAGACTAAACTGCTTAACAGGAACAGACAAAAAGGAAAGTGTTTGAGGGTTGCCGTCCACATAATAATCAAGAGTGTTTATCCAGGTAGCTTTTATCTTCTTCATATTCGTAATTACGGCCTGAATAGTGCCAACATCATAACCTAGCTTTTGAAGTGTATCATTCATACGCTGATCTTCAACCGGAAAATCATAGATATACCTGACAGTATCAGTTTTTAATTCAATAGAAATACTGGAAAAATCAAGGCTGGTAAATCCCAGTGCGAATGTTTTTTTTGCGGACGCCTTTCTGTATATGGATTCTGTCTGATGTAACAATTCTTTATTTTCGGAATAATATTTTTCAGGATAGACTTTTGATACCGTGCAACCAGCAAGAAAAAATAGCACCAACAAAATTCTTGATAGTGATTTCATAATTGCACCTCCTGATATTTAACCCAGGAAATCCCGTAAATTATTTTTCGGAATGCCTTTAAAGATGTTTCTTTTTGAGTCTTATAACTGCCGTCCCAGTATTTTACGACTATTTCACCTTTTTCGTTTTTCTCCAATGATGTGAGCACAATAAAATGGGTGGGTACGATAAGTTGTGTCAGGTTATGGTTTTTTTTCCTGAATACAGCATTGTTTATATAAAGATATACTTCGCCTTCCGCCATTTTTTGTTTTATGAATTCGTACTTATTGCCGATCCAGGGTCTGATGAAATCAGAACCACGGGAATTTATTTTATACTTACACATTTTGCGAAGCATCCGGTTAAATTTAGCAAGATTTGCTGCAGCCCATAATGTATTTTCATCTCCCCTGTCATATTTCCTGTTAAAAAAATTTACATACCCCTTGAAGTGGTCAGCAAGGCTTAAAAACCAAATTTGATCCGCAGGATTAATATCTAAATCACCCTGGTAACGTATGGTTCCTGCAACTACTTTCACGGAATCGGAAGGGGAGAGCATCACTTTACGGTAATTAGCTTTACCGTTTTTATATAGCTGCAGCATACAAACAACATAACGGTAAGGTTCGTTCTTCAGACAGGTATAAGACAACGCCCCATAGGAACAAAAACTAGTTCCACGGCCGGTACTAAAAGTGTATGGATTTTCTACATTGCTTTTTATATTGGCAATAAATCTGTCGGGGTTCACATTAGGCCAATAAATACTTTTTTGGAGTGTACCCATCGATTGCAGATACTCAAGGGCTTTTAGCCGTTCAGGTTCATTAAATTCCTTGGCAGGCCTTCGTAATTGGCTATAGCCATTATATGAAACCGTAGCAAGTAATAATAATATCACTATTGAATACCGCATGTACAGAATAATTAATTTTGGAAAGATAGGAAATGAAGCCTAATAATTATCCAGTACATTTAGTAAAGAATAATATGACTAAAACATTTTTCGGGTATTGGTAATAACAAGAAAAAGTATTCTGTCAGCACAATACAGCAATGCTGTTATGTTACTGTCATAGTTTTCTCTGATTTGGCACACAACTGTACCAGTGAAAAAAAAATAAGTGTTGACTGCTTATTGGTGAAATGCGAGGAAAATAATATATTAAATATTCAAAATGAAAAATTATCTATGTGTCATCTTTCTTTGCCTGTTTATCTCTATTGCCCAGGCACAACAGGTATATTATCCGGGTGCAGACTGGCAAACAAAAAAGCCGGAAGAGTTAAAGATGAATAAAAAAATATTAGACAGTGCCGTAAACCTCGCCATAAAAAATGAAAATAAAGTGGAAAGGGATTTACGTATCGCCAATATG
>JBDSUW010000054.1:0-16518 GCA_039927535.1 Chitinophagaceae bacterium
CACCAAATTATTATACGAAAGTTCTTTACCATTCAACTGCTCAAACAGTTTATCCAGATCGCCATAAAAAGCACCGGACTGATGTGGATTCTCACCATACCGCATTGTTTTTTCAGGAGCATTAAAAGGAGTGGCAATTGTTAGCTGATGAAAATAATTGGAGATCGCATTATCATACGAAGTACAAACATCAAAAGCTTTGATTGCAAACTGACGGCGTTGTTCCAACGTTGTTTCACCGTTATGTGCACTTAGTATTGAAACCAGTTCCGCATAATCAGCTTTACTCGCCACCACCATCACATCTTTATGATTTTTTGCGGCCGCTCTTAACATAGATGGTCCGCCGATGTCTATTTTTTCAATGATCGCTTTTTCATCAGTAGTGGAAGCTACCGTTTCTTCAAATGGATAGAGGTCAACAATCACCAGGTCTATTTCCGGAATATTATATTCCTTCATTTCCTGCATATGCGTAGCATCTTCTCTTTTACCTAGGATGCCGCCAAAAACAGAAGGGTGCAATGTTTTTACTCTGCCCCCCAAAATAGAAGGATAGGTAGTCAGTGCTTCCACCGGAATTACTTTTGCACCCAGTTTTTCAATAAAATCCTGTGTGCCGCCGGTGGAGTAGATGGTTACATCCTGCTCTTTTAAAAGATTGATGATCGTTTCCAGTCCGTCTTTGTAAAAAACCGAAATAAGTGCTGATTGAATTCTTTTGTTCATAAAATGAATGGGTTAAAAGGCAGGTAATTGCTAACGAGGGGCAAAGGTAAGTTTCTGAACAGTTATGGCAAAAGCAAGGACTTACGTAAAGAGAAAATTTATGTAGCCAGCTGTGGTACTACTATCATCGTCACTTGCACAGTTTACCCTGAGGAACGAAGGACACACTTCAGCTGTGGGAATTCTACTGAGCTTGTTGAAGTATATATATTGAACAATACCAATTTTCAAAGTCGTAATCATTTGGTTGTTAATTTACATATAATTTGTAATTAGCAAACAATGAGTTGTGTATATTTATTGTGGTGCCTGCAATTTAAAACACACATCCCACTACTTTGAAAAGTTTTTTTATTATCCCACTTTTATTACTTCCGCTTATAATTTTTGCGCAGACAGATTCTTTACGTTTTAAATTAGTGGACGACCTGACTAAAGACATTTACAGGACATATTTGGACATTGATATCGCTAAAGCAATGTGTGACACAATTAATAATAAAATGTTATCTGGTAAATATGATACGACTCTTAATATTGACGAATTCATATATGAAGTTAATAATGACTTGAGGAAAGTGAGCCATGACAACCATATCATGATTTCGCCTTCACATTTCAAATTTAGGAATTACGAATACACTGGGGAAATGCATTATTACAGTTTTAAACAATGGAACAGGAGAGGCAAACGGCAAAATAAAAAATGGGAAAGATTTTGGGAAAAATATAGAAATCGAACTAAATATGATATGTTTTCCTATGGCGAGATAAAAATTTTACCGGGAAACATAGGATATGTAGAAATAAAGGACTTTAACAATACTTCCTTCATAAAAAAAGAAAACCGAAACCGAATTAGTATAAAATCCGTCTTTGAGTTTTTTAAAAATACTAATTCAATCATTATTGATTTCAGAGACAATTTAGGCGGCTATATTTTTTTGTCAGCTAAACTATGTTCCTATTTTTCAAGTGCTTCCGACCCATATTTCATAACTACTGAAAGTGTTTTTCGGTATGATTCTAGTCAAATCAGGAAAGAAGTTAAATTTAAAAACAAAGTTGGTATTGATATGGAGGTTAATAAGTCTTTAATCGGTGATAAAAAGATATTTATCCTTACAAGTAAAAGATCTTTCTCAGCAGGAGAACTCTCAACATATAAAATAAAGCAACTCAATTCGAAAACTTCGATTGTTGGTGAAAGAACGACAGGTGGCGGGAATGGACATTACGGTGGAAGTATTGAAAAATATTATTCAGCCGTAATACCTTGCGTCAAAGTTTTTGATGAAAAGAACTTCAATTACACCTTGGAAGCTAAGGGAATAAAGCCAGATGTCGAAACAACTGCTGACAGCGCTTTGTCGATAGCTTATAATTTATCATTGCAAAAAAATAGCGACACCAGCAAATCAAAAATTAAATACTTCAAGAACAGAAAACCTTTAATAGATAAAAGTGATGAACTCTTTAGGAAGCATTACAATGATTTTGTAGGAGATTACAGAAAAATTGCTATAACTAACGAAAATCAAAAATTATTTATGACATATGACAGATATTCCAAACAAATATTAGTTCCGGAAGCGATAAATTTTTTTGCTACATCAAATTTTGAATTTGTACGATTCATAAGAAATTCTGACAATAAAGTCATAGAAATACAAATCAGGCATAAAGACGGCTATTTAGAGAAGTTTAGTAAACAATAAGCTCAAGATAACATTGATTCCTATTTAAATACAGACTGGCATCTAAATGAATGCCACAACAGGACCTATACATTAACACTCAATCCACCCTCATCACAAAAGCCCCACCCGTAGTTACATCATAACAGGAAATTTTCAAGGGTCCAGTTTCAATTATTTTAATTTAGATGGGTGCTGATAAGAATTCCAAAACCTTAATAGCTCTATTTGTTTTTTCGTAGGTTTTACCCGGTATATAAACGACACTCTTTTATGTAAAACTGTATGTCTTAGGTTTTGTTGTTGTTTATTTCTCGAAGAGCCAATATTCGGTGGTTCCGATAAGAGTATAAGTTTTTTCTCTACGTTTTTTGCAAAATCAATCATTACTTTTTCTGGCCAGATGGCCTCCAAGTATTTCATATTGGACAGGTAAGTTTCCAGAGCCTTATGCGTCCATACTATTTTGTAAACCACTTTGGATGCTTTTTCTTTACTTCTTCATGTGTTAATACTTCGCCATTATCTGCCTGTTTTATTGCAATTTCAACATCTGATTTTACTTCATCAGGCAATGCATCCCACCAATCTGCTTCCGCATCCACTTCCAGCATGGCATGAACCATTTTTACTACTTTTTCATCAGCAGTATCTATGTATTTTTTTACATCCTTTCGCATTTGTTTAACTGCGTTCATAATTGTAACCCTTTCTACAAATTTACTCTTTTTATTTTCCTAGTTTCCAATTTTAAGAATCTCAATCCACCCTCATCACAAAAGCACCACTCGTAGCCACATCATGCCAGGGGATTTTTAAAGAGTCGCAATCTTTTTTCCAGTATTGAGTTTTCCATGCTGGTACAGAACCATCAAAAACAACTTGTTTAATCTTTACTGATTTAACCAAGGTTGTCATATACAGTTTTGGATTCTTAGATATTACCAATAAATCTATTTCTGGCATGGGTTCAATTGGTGAATAATTAATTGTTTCGTTCATCAATAGAATACTATTTCCTTTGTATGCAATGTAATTATCAACCATTGCAAATTGATCAAGAGATGGAACATCACTTATTCTATATAAAATTCTTGATGGTTTTAAATGGAAGTTTCGGGAAAAATCATCAGCTATTAAATCTGAATCACCAACGAAATGATACTTTCTTCCATCTACAAAATCAATGGCCGTTTTCTGTGGTACATTGTAGACAATAATTTTTTCCTGCTGATTACTTTCAATAAATGATACTGATCTTATCATAACAAATCCTAGTAAGGCTATTAGTCCAAGTTTTAAACCGGTTACTGATCTTTCCAACAGCCAATAGGTAAGACCCACTGTAAACAGCAGTAGTAAAAGGGTTTGCCAGATATTAATATGTAAACTATCCCACAGTGAGAAATTAATTGTTTCTATTTTTTCGATATAAGTATTCATAATCCAAATAAGCGATGTAAGCAGTTTTCCAAAGAGCAACGCTACCGCCGGAATAAAAGAGATGACGCATAGAAAAATCTCTCCCAATAGAATAACACTTGATAAAGGAACAGCCAGAAAGTTGGTGAGAATAAATAAATTCGGGAATTGATGAAAGTGATAAATGCTTAATGGAACTGTCAATACCTGCGCTGCAATGGTTACAGCGTTTAACTTCCATATAAAATCCAGCAGTTTGTTTTTAATGTAAAACCAATTATAAACTGGCCGCATAAAAATGATAATGCTTAATACCGCTGCATAGGATAATTGAAAGCCGACATCCCAAAGAAAGTAAGGATTGATGCATAGCAATATAAATGCTGACACGGCCATTGTATTAAAGATGGATGGCTTTCTGGCTAATGAATCGCCTACCACAATACAAGTAAACATTAATGCCGAACGGAGAATGGAAGGCTGTGCTCCGGCCAACAAACTAAATAACCACAAGCCAGTAATAATTAAAACAGGTCGTAGCCAACGTGTCTTTTTTCTTTTTTGCAATGGCTTTAGAAGCATTGATAGCAACCAATAAATTAAACCAAGATGAAGTCCGGAAATAGCAATAATATGCACAACACCAGTGTTGGTATAAGATTGCACCAATGATTGTTCCAGGTCATCTTTATATCCGATTAGCAAAGCTTCTGCAAGTCCGAGTTCTTTTTTAGTTTGAATATTGTTGCGAAGGATGTTTAGTACTTTTTGCCGGGTATTGTAAATAAAAGCTCTGAACCAGCTTTGTTTTTCGCCTTGCAAAATTTCAAACTCTTCCGGTTTTAAATATACCTGGTGGGTTATCCCCTTAAACAGACAAAAACGTTTGTAATCGAACCCGCCGGGATTGCCGGAGTTCTTTATTTCTTGTAGCGATTTTTTGAAAATTAATTGAGTGCCGTATTGTAAGTTGAGTGCAGAGTCTTTTTTGAAATAGATAATGATCTTTCCCTTTACCGGAATGGTGGAATCGTTTTGCAACAGGTATTGAATGGTAGCATTTGCTTTAATTGATTTTGTTTTTTCTATTGGTGGCTCATCTATTGTAACAACAAGGCCAGATTTTGGTTGATAAAAATTCCCAAGCCATTGTTGATTATTACGAATATCTTCTTGCCAGACAAGCAAAGCCCCAAAAGTGAAAAATAATAAACCGGTAAATAAGCCATTAACAAAAGCCAGCCTAAAACGATTAAAGAATGGAATAATAAAAAAGCATAATAATGAAATGATGGCGATAGCAAATACAATGGATAGCAGGGTTATAGAAAACTGAAACCGCCATTGCACTACAATCCCAATCGCCATTGATAGCAGCAATTTCAGAAAAGGAGTCTTCTTCCAAAAGTTGGAACCATATGTAACCATACGGGAAAATAGAAAGATCCTTTTATTCCAACAATACTACTTTCCGGGTATATGATTGCAGGAAATTTAATTAATTAGTATGCTTTGCAATTTTTCAGCCTTTACTTTGAGTTCAACATATTTACGGTAAGGAATATTCTGAACCTTACTAATAAGCCAACCAGGGTAATTAAAAATGCTAAAAGTTATTAGTTGAACGACATCATCTTTGTTTTCCTCAAAAACCTGTAATGCTTTATCATATTCTTTAATTTTTGCTTTTTTATCAGTCAGGTAAAAACTACGTTTCAAGCATTGTACAAGCACCGTTTCAAAAGGGTGTTTCTTTTTTCGTTTATAAAAATAGGTGTACGTTGCTCTGTATTCGGCTTCAAATAAACGGTCATTATCCATGCTAAAAGTGATCAGCAAAAGTAAAATGTGAGCAATGGCAGAATGTTCTTGTCTTGTTCCGTCTCTGAAATAGGTGTTACCTCTTTTTACAAAATACAAAGCATCGTTATATTGTTCCAAAACAAAACAGGCAATACCTAATGAAAAATTCAGTGTGCGGTTCAGATCTGCATTGAGTAGTGGTTCCCAATGACGGTATTTTGTTTTCATATATTGAACCAACTTGTTTACATAATCATACTTAGCAGTTTTATTATAAATTTTATTTAGTGCCAGGTATTTAATGGCTTCGAAGTTGGCTCTTTGAAGAGGGTCGTCGATAATATTATTTAAAGGGCTGTTGAAACTATTGACAACAAACTGATAATCTCCATGCAAAATTCCGGCATAATTTATCATGTATAACAGTTCTATATAGAATTCACCGTCTTTTGTAATGTATTGAGTGTTTTTCTCCCAGTCATCTCTGGCTTCTTTTAATAGCGGCATTGCATTATTAATGTCATTCAAAAGATATAAAATGGTGGCTTTACTGAGACGATAATAATGCCGGAACCAGAATGATTTTACATGTTTTTTGATATTGGTTTTGTTCACCACTTCCAGCAGGAAAATTATTCTTTCTTTTAAATCGTCTTCAATATCAAAATGCGATTTTCTTTTTAATAATAACACTTCCGTATAAATATCCCGAAGGGTGATCATTTCCGCATATTCATTATAAGTAATGGTACGGCCCTTGAAAACCGAATGTAGATCTTCGTACGAGGTTTCAGAACTACCCGATAAGATCATTTTTTCAAACTCAGTAATAAGCATGGTTAATATCGGGTACATTTCAGATGCCCTTGCTTTAGTAACTGCCTTTTTCCATAATGCATTGGCACCATCTATCAGGCCTCTTTTTCTCAGCACCCTGATCAGCAGGATTTGATTATACAAATCATGACCGATAGTGTTGCGGCTATCATATTCGGCAATGGCTTCGCCTACTAAGCTTTGCAAATAGTGCTTTTGGAAAGCAATATTTTTTTTTGTGATGGCTGGAGAGAATTTGGTTATTAGTGCAGTTTCGTCATACACTTTTTGTTTTGCAATGGCATCAAATAATTTCAGGTATAGTTGTTTGCTATCTGGCTTCTTGAAAAAATAATTTCTTTTGAGATAGGTTTTCTCCGCACTTTTTAATGATCTGATTAATTGCCACAGAGAATCAGATGCTGTTTTCATGTTTCCTGGTTTGGGGTAGCCTTATATGTTATGAAGGTATTGCTTTCTGATATAATAATACAGGAAGATACCACAAATTAAAGAATTATATTAACGAATATAAATCATTGATTTAAAATTGATTAACATAAAGAATGTGGAAAGAATAGGATAGATGCTGTAAATAAATGCGCAAATTAGAAATTGGTACCAATTGTCCGAGGTGTATTTTTAATTATCGAAAGCAGTGAAAGATATTAATAAACCTGAGTAACAATATTAGTAACCAAAACTGACTGCTGGGTTCTTTCATAACCATTAACCGTTAAACCTCAAACCCGCCACTCCGATCTGTAAAGAAAAGAGTGACGGGTTTCTTATTTTTAATTGCCCGGATAATATTATTATTTGCTGAGGTACATACTTCTGTCCTTATAAAGTTTTCTAAAATATGGATCTCTCAGGTCTTTTATAAAGCGGATGGCTTCCCCGGTACTTTTCATTTCCGGTCCTAGCTCTTTATTTACGTTCGGAAATTTATCGAAGCTGAAAACAGGTTCTTTAATGGCGAAGCCGGTTAATTTTTTTTCGTACGTAAAATCTCTCAGCTTATTTACACCCATCATAATCTTTGTTGCAATATTGAGATATGGTATCTGATATGCTTTGGCAATGAAAGGAGTTGTTCGGGATGCTCTCGGGTTTGCTTCTATCACATACACTTTGCCATCTTTAATTGCAAACTGGATATTAATTAATCCAAGGATATTTAATTCTCTTGCGATTTTCTCTGCATACTCTTCCATTGTATGGACAATAAGGGGAGTAAGGTTGAAGGCTGGTAACACTGCATTGCTATCGCCGGAGTGAATACCTGCCGGTTCGATATGCTCCATTACACCCATTACATGAAAATCTTCTCCATCAAATATGCCATCTATCTCTGCTTCCTGGCAACGGTCGAGAAAATGATCAATCAATATTTTATTTCCTGGTAAATGTTTTAATAAACTTACAACAGCTTTTTCCACTTCCTCATCATTCAAAACAATCCGCATCCGCTGTCCGCCCAACACATAAGATGGACGTACTAGTACGGGGTAACCAACTGTGTTAGCTACTTTTATCGCTTCATCCACATCTTCAGCAGTGCCGTATTGGGGATAAGGAATTTCTAATTCTTTCAGCCTGTCGCTAAAGCGGCCACGGTCTTCGGCAATATCCATACTGTCATATGAAGTACCGATAATTTTAATGCCTCTTTCATATAATTTTTCTGCAAGCTTCAACGCTGTTTGCCCGCCCAGTTGAACAATTACACCTTCTGGTTTTTCATGTTCGATGATTTCCCATAAGTGTTCCCAATAAACCGGTTCAAAGTAAAGTTTATCAGCCATATCGAAGTCGGTACTAACTGTTTCAGGGTTACAGTTTACCATGATGGCTTCGTAGCCTGATTCTTTTATGGCTAAAAGTCCATGCACACAGCAGTAGTCAAACTCAATACCCTGACCGATTCTGTTGGGTCCAGAACCAAGTACAATGATCTTCTTTTTATCAGATACTAAGCTCTCGTTTGCAGCAACTAACTCTCCCCCTTGTGGGGAGCCGGAGGGGGCTTCAAATGTTGAATAGAAATACGGTGTCTTTGCTTCAAATTCAGCCGAACAAGTATCTACCATTTTATAAACTCTGGTAATGCCGGCAGCTTTTCTTTTTTGGTACACATCTTCTTCATCACCATGATTGGTGATGCGGCTTATCTGCTCATCACTAAAGCCATTTACTTTTGCTTCTCTCAGTAATTCAAGTGGTAAATCATTCAAGTCATACTTCTCCATTTCTTTTTCGAGGTTCACAATTTTTTGAATCTCGTAAAGAAACCATCTGTCGATCCCATTTGTAGCTTTTGAAATACTGCTTACAGAAATACCTGCCATCAACGCATCTTTGATTCTGAAGATGCGATCCCATTTTGGCGTTTTAATATATTCCAGTAATTCATCAGCATGCATCAGGCTTTTGCCATAATAACCAAGGCCAACTGCGCCATTCTCCAAACTCTGACAAGCTTTTTGAATGGCTTCTGTAAAACTTCTACCGATTGCCATCACTTCACCCACACTTTTCATTTGCAGGCCAAGTGTATCATCTGCTCCTTTGAATTTGTCAAAATTCCATCTTGGTATTTTTACAATCACATAATCTAGTGCTGGTTCAAAATAAGCCGATGTGTTTTTAGTGATCTGGTTTTCCAATTCATCCAGGTTATAACCAATTGCAAGTTTAGCAGCAATTTTTGCAATCGGATAGCCAGTTGCTTTACTTGCCAATGCTGAAGAACGGCTTACTCTTGGATTGATTTCTATTGCAATGATTTCTTCATTATCCGGGTTTAATGCAAACTGTACATTACAACCTCCAGCAAAATTTCCAAGATCCCGCATCATCATAATAGCTGTATTCCGCATCAGCTGCATGGCAGTATCACTCAGTGTCATTGCAGGTGCTACTGTTATAGAGTCGCCGGTATGCACACCCATTGGGTCAAAATTTTCTACGGTACAGATGATACAAACATTATCTGCCGCATCTCTCAGCAACTCTAATTCAAATTCTTTCCATCCAAGCACTGCTTTTTCTACCAGCACTTCATGTATAGGTGATGCCTGCAAGCCACGATTCAATGCTTCATCTAAGTGATCTTTATCTTTTACAAACCCACCTCCGGTGCCCCCTAATGTAAAAGAAGGACGGATTACCAGCGGGAAACCAATTTCTTGTGCAAATTCTTTCCCTTCCAGAAAGGAGTTTGCTGTTTTTGCCTGGGCTACACTCACACCCAATTCTATCATCCACTGACGGAATTTTTCTCTGTCTTCTGCTTTATCAATCGCTTTTATATCAACCCCAATTAGTCGAACATTGTACTGTTTCCAAATGCCCAGATCTTCTGCTTCTTTAGCAAGATTGAGTGCTGTTTGTCCGCCCATTGTTGGCAACACGGCGTCAATGTCATTTTCCTGGAGAATTTGCTCAATGCTTTCAACGGTAAGTGGTAATAGATACACTCTGTCGGCCATCATCGGGTCTGTCATAATGGTGGCAGGATTGCTGTTGATCAGCACAACTTTTATACCTTCTTCCCGTAAACTTCTGGCAGCCTGAGTTCCGGAATAGTCAAACTCACATGCTTGGCCGATAACAATAGGTCCAGAGCCGATAATTAATACTGATGTAATGGAATTGTCTTTTGGCATTTTTTTTTTAACCCTTCCCATATAGTGTGGTGTAGGTTAATCCCGAAGGCTTTCGGGAGGCAAAAGTAAGGAAATAGCAAATTAATCGAGGGCAAAGAGGATTATTTTTTATACCGATTGTGCATCCGTAATAGGTCAATTACATTTACCTAAACGGCTGCTACATCGGCATAATGCCAAAAAAAATTGAACAAATTGTAAAAAAGCAAATGGCATTAGAAGGCTTTCACAGGCTGTGGTCGGGGAATTTTTCGGTAGGAGAGAGAATAGGTTGAATCAAATATGTTTACATTCTGAGCAAGTAAATCAGTGATATAACCTTTTAATTCTTCTGAACTGTTATAATTTTTGCGAACAGAAAAATCCTCGCCTACGGTTCTTACTCTTAATGTGTCATTTTTCATGTCAATAGCTGCCATATAATAGACTCTTTGTTTTCTGGCAACTTCTCTTTTGCTTTTTCTGTTCCATTCAAGAATAAGAACATCGGCTACAAGATTCATATATCGCTGCGATCCTATATAAGATGTAAAACCTGTAAAGTAAGCAGTATCAGGTAAGATCATATTTCCTTTGATTGCTTTTCCGTAGCGGATAATATTATAAGTGGAATCAGTATTTTTTGTAAGATCTAATGCTTCAATGCCAAACATATCGCTAAAATCTTTTATGATGCCGTACCAGTACCCATATAAACTTGTATCAACAGGTTCCACTGGTTTTTTTTCCAAAGCCACCGGCGACTCAAAAGGACATGCATATAATATAAAGCATACTGGCAAAAGCCATAATATTCTTTTCATAACTGTTGTTAAAAGCCTAAAAGATACAAAGAATGATCTGAATGCCTGTCAGGCAAAAGCAAAATAGGTTGTGATCCTTATTTTTGCATATGCATTTGAAGGTTTTATGTCTGACGTTACTCATTACTATTTCGTTGTTTCTACCGGCTCAATCAGTTCCTTATCCCAAAGATTATTTCAGAAATCCACTCGGTATTCCAATGGAGCTGTCTGCTAATTTTGGTGAATTGAGATCCAATCACTGGCATATGGGGTTGGATATAAGAACGCAGCAAAAGGTAAACCTGCCTGTATATGCCGCTGCCGAAGGATATATTGCACATATTGGTGTCCGTTCGCAAAGCTTTGGTCGGTTTATAATTATCAATCACCCAAACGGCCTCTCAACTTTATATGCACACCTAAATGATTTTTTTCCTGAATTAGAGACATATGTGGATGAACAACAGTATGCAAAAGAAAGATGGGCTATTGAGATAGATTTTACAAAAAATCAATTTCCTGTAAGTAAAGGAGCATCTATTGCATATAGTGGTACTTCAGGAGGCTCTATGGGGCCGCATCTGCATTTTGAAATTATTGATACAAAAACGGATAAAAGGTTGAATCCTTTATTATTCAATTTCCCAACGACAGATAATTTAAGGCCGACCATATCGAAATTGGTGGTGTATGACCGTAATAAATCTGTATATGAACAAACACCTGTTTTTCATTCAACAAAAAATACCGACAGTGGTTACGTTTTACCCAAAGAAATGCTGATGAAAACCGGGTTATCAAAAATAAGTTTTGGATTGCAGGCTTATGATAAAATGACAAGCGGAGGAAGTCAGAACGGAATTTATTCGGCTAAATTATTTATTGATGACAAAGAGCAGGTAAGGTTTGTACTGGATAGTATTGATTACAATGAAACAGTTTATATCAATGCACAGATCGATTACAAATATAAATATAATGGCGGTTCCTACCTGCAGCATTTATCAAAATTGCCGGGAGATCATGGGCCTGTATATAAAAAAATAAACGGCGATGGTGTCATTACATTTACAGATACACTGGTCCACAATGTTCACATTGAAGTTTCTGATGCTCATGGAAATATTTCCCAATTAAAATTTCAGATACAGTTTGATGATAGCCTTGCAGAAAATTTTGTTTACAGAACTGATAAAAATGAATTTATTCCCAATAAGGTGAATGCTTTACAAAAGGATGAATTTGATTTTTATCTTTCTGAAAAGGCATTATATGATGCTGTTTCTCCGGTATATTATTCGATACCAGAAGCAACGCCCTACACTTTTTCGGCAGCACACCAGGTTGGTAACCCTTTTGTGCCAATGCATGATGATGCAACAATCAGCATAAAACTGAATAAACAAGTGCCTGAACAGTGGCAGGACAAATTATTTATAGTACGAAAAAATAATAGTGGAGTAACTGTTCGCAAAGCAGTGTGGATGGGGCAATGGATGTCTGTACTATTTGGAGGATTTGGTAAATACCAGATTCAGGCTGATGTTATGCTGCCTGTTATAAACGAATTAGGAAAAGGAGACACCGTGAATCTTAACAGAGCAAGCCGTATTGTATTTTCGCCTACGGATAATTTTGGTCTCAAAAAATTTGATGTATTATTGAATGGAGAGTGGTTATTATTTACAAATGACAAATCAAGAAACTGGATTTATGAATTTGATGAGCGATGTCCTTTTGGGGTGCATGAATTAAAAGCAAGGGCAGAAGACTTTGCAGGCAATGTAACGGAAAAAACCTGGTGGTTCAGAAGAGAGGCATTTACACCACCACCACCAAAAAAGAAATCGAGTCCATACAAAAAGAAAAAAGCTCCCATTAAAAAGAAAAACTGATTATGGTAACATTAAAGGAGGGGGATAAGGCACCTGCATTTACAGGAAAAGATCAGAATGATAAAAAAATATCATTGTCTGGTTATAAAGGGAAAAAGCTGGCGTTGTATTTTTATCCAGAAGATGATACGCCTACTTGTACTATTCAAGCCTGCAACTTGCGGGATAATTATGCATTACTTAAGAAGAATGGATTTGAAGTAATTGGCATAAGCCCGGATGAAGCAAAAAAACATAAGAAGTTTGAAGCGAAATACAAATTGCCTTTTACATTGATTGCCGATCCGTCTCATACTATCTTAGAAAAATATGGTGTGTGGGATCAAAAGCAGATGTTTGGTAATAAATATATGGGTGTGTTGCGAACCACTTTTATAATCGATGAAAAAGGAATTATCAGTAAAATATTTCTGAGGCCAAAAAATAAAGCTCATGCTGAAGAGATCATTGAAAGCATGCAACCCCAGAAATGAAAACAGTAAGGATAAAAGAGAATTCATGGCTCGCCAAAATTGCTGCTGCTAAAATGAAATCAGCCAAAGTGGCCATTGTGTTTGGTAGCACTATTCATCTTCATAATACAAGCAAAGAAGATTTTTTGAATGACTGTGATTGGGTGTGCCACGAGCTACAACATGTGGAACAATACAAACAGCATGGCTCAGTTGGTTTTGTATTCAAGTATCTTTTTGATTGGATGAAGAATGGCTATTATAAGAATCGCTTTGAAGTGGATGCCCGGAACAATGAAAAAAATGTGAAGTTGCTTGAAAAATACAAGATTGATTAAAAAACCCATTCAACTTCTCCAAAATCGAATTCTTCTTCAATTGAATGTTGAACAACAAGTTTTCCTTCCGGAGAAACAGATCTTATCGTTGCTTCAAATACACGGCTATCTTTTTTTAGTTTCATTTTCTCATTTAATTTGTAAAGATGAAGTAAGTACTGATTATATATTGACTCAAATCCCAGATTCTTCAAATCCCGAAATTTTTCATCCAAACAAATACAAAGGTCTTTCGCCAATTGAACTATTTTAAAATCCTTACCAGTTATTTGTTTTAAAGAAACTGGATTTGGCAAATGAGGAGAGAAAGTTGTTTGATTAATATTAATACCCATACCACATATCGCCCAGACCCAATTGCCGCCGCTACCAATGATATTTTCTATTAAGATTCCCCCTGCCTTTCTGTCCTGCCAGTAAAGATCGTTAGGCCATTTTATTTTGGTAGCATTACCAGCATATTGCATAAAAAATTGTTGTAGTGCCACTGCTAAACAGGCACTTAATTGAAATTGCTGTGTAACCAGTAGTGGCTGTGGACTTATAACTATGCTGAGAGCAATATTTACATCTTTTTGGGAAGCCCAAACTTTTCCTCTTTGTCCCTTTCCTGCTATCTGTTCGTGGGAAAAGACAGCCATTCCCGTTTGTGCCATTCCCGCATGAATCTGTTGCCGGGCATAGTTGTTGGTACTGTCAACCGATTGCAGTTCAACGAATGGCGTACCAATGGTATGTATGGCGGGAGGTTGTGGCAATTAATTGCTATTTTTGACAAAGTAATGAAGTTTATGGATTAGGTCTAAATGTTTGTCTTATTATAACATAACCTGTTCTTAAACAATATACAATAAACGAAAAATAATTTCTATTTGGAACAATTGACATCGCTGTCCAACCGCAACAAGAAAAGCCTGTCCGCCGCACAGGCAGGTGCAGCACGGTTAACGAGGAACTCGAAAATCATCAAAACCATTATTGCAGCAATACAGGAAAAGAAAGGTGAGCATATCATTTCACTTGACCTTAAAAAAATTAATGAAGCGGTGTCAGATTTTTTTATCATTTGCGAAGCAAATAATACTACACAAGTAAAAGCTATAGCAGATAATATAGAATATCGGGTAGAAGAAAATTGTAATGAAAGGCCTTATCATCACGAAGGATTAAAGCAACTACAATGGGTGTTGGTTGATTATGTAAATGTAGTAGTACATGTAATGCTTCATGAAACGAGGAAATTTTATCAATTGGAGGAAATGTGGAGTGATGCAGCCGCCCAGGAACATAAAGAGTAATGTTAAAAAACAATACCTGCCGCAACTTTTTGATTAGATAATCATTATTTAGCAGGAACAATAAGAAAAAATATATGTCACAAGAATCAAATAATAGAAACGAGAAAAGACTACCAAAATTTGGCAATAAACCTCCAGGCAGTGGAAATGATCCTAATAAAGAGCCTAAGAAAGGACCCAGGTTCAGTATTTATTGGATTTACGCAATCATTTTTGCTGTTTTAATTGGGTTTCAATTTTTCAATCCACTTTCCCCGAATACCGCTAAAACAAACAACCTTGCTTTTAAAAAATTAGTGGTGGATGGAGATGTAAAAAAATATGAAATAATTGATAATAAGAAAACAGTAAAAATATACCTTACTGCTGAAGGAATTAAAAAACATGAAGCTGAATTAAAAGAAGGTATTAGTGGCAAATTAAGTGAGAAAGGGCCACAAATGTATTTTAAGTATTCCGGCGATTTTGAAAAGCAAATGGATGATTTTTATCAGCAATCAAACATCCCTACCAATCAACAGGTGAAGTATGAAGTTTCAAGTGAAAAAGACTGGTTTGGTGGCATACTTCAATTCTTACTACCTGTATTATTATTTGTAGGACTCTGGGTATTACTGATGCGTAAAATGGGTGGTGGTGCAAGTGGTGGAGCTGGTGGTCCTGGTGGTATTTTCAATATCGGAAAATCAAAAGCCACATTATTTGATAAAGGAACAAAGGTTAATATCACATTTGCTGATGTGGCAGGATTAGATGAAGCGAAAGTGGAAGTGATGGAAATTGTTGATTTTTTAAAGAATCCAAAAAAATATACTAATCTCGGTGGTAAAATTCCAAAAGGTGCTTTATTGGTAGGTCCTCCGGGCACTGGTAAAACATTATTGGCAAAAGCAGTTGCAGGTGAAGCACAGGTTCCATTCTTCAGTTTAAGCGGATCAGATTTTGTAGAAATGTTTGTGGGTGTTGGTGCCAGCCGTGTAAGAGATTTATTTAAGCAGGCAAGAGAAAAAGCTCCATGTATCATATTCATCGATGAGATTGATGCAATCGGCCGTGCAAGAGGAAAGAATGCAATGATGAGTAATGATGAAAGAGAAAGTACATTGAACCAGTTACTGGTAGAAATGGATGGCTTTGGAACAGATGTAGGAATTATTGTTGTTGCAGCCACTAATCGTCCGGATGTTTTAGATACCGCATTGCTTCGTCCTGGTCGTTTCGACAGGCAGATCACCATTGATAAACCAGATTTGGTTGGCCGCGAAGCAATTTTTAAAGTGCATTTGAAACCAATTAAGATTTCGAAAACGTTGGATATTCATAAACTGGCTGAGCAAACTCCCGGATTTGCCGGAGCAGATATTGCCAACGTTTGTAATGAAGCTGCTTTGATTGCTGCCAGAAAAAATAAGGAAGCGGTTGATATGCAGGATTTTCAGGATGCTGTTGACAGGGTAATTGGGGGATTGGAAAAGAAAAATAAGATCATATCTCCTGAAGAAAAGAAAATTGTAGCTTACCATGAAGCTGGTCACGCAATTGCCGGATGGTTCCTTGAACACGCGGATCCATTAGTTAAGGTGTCTATTGTACCTCGCGGTGTTGCCGCTTT
>JBDSUW010000055.1:0-19216 GCA_039927535.1 Chitinophagaceae bacterium
CCAACTGCAGCATGCAGTTCAGATATTCTGTAATTATAACCGATAAAAGGATGAAGGTCTGCGCCACGGTCTGCACCTTTATGATCATGCCCATGATCGGTGTAGCCGTCACATTTTTCATACAAGTCTTTATTGTTCATCATTACCACACCACCTTCGGCACAGGTCATTGTTTTTACAAAGTCGAAGGAGAATGTACCTGCATCACCAATCGTTCCCAACGATTTTCCTTTATAAGTGCCACCAATACTCTGACAGGCATCTTCCAATAAAAACAAATTATGCTCTTTGCATATTGCTTGTAGTGCATCCATATCTGCCATGCTGCCACACATATGCACCGGCATTATCGCTTTTGTTTTTGGAGTAATCGCTTGCCGCACTGCATCGAGAGCTAAGGTTAAAGTTTCATCTATATCTACCAGCACCGGAACTGCGCCGACACTAAGTATCGCTTCAAAGCTTGCAACGAATGTGAAGGAAGGAGTAATTACCTCATCACCATAACCAATGCCTAATGCACTCAATGCTGTTGTTAACGCCGCAGTTCCGCTGGAAGTTAGCTGTGCATAATCGCAACCAAATCTCTTACAAATAGCTTCTTCCAATTCTTTACTTTTCCAAATCCCTTTTCTGGGACCATCAAAACCATACCGCATTAGGATGCCCGTTTCCAGTACATCGTTTACTTCTTTTCTTTCTTTATCACTCCAAAGTTCAAAACCGGGCATATTGTATTTATTAAAAATTAAAAGATATTGATCGGGCAAAGGTAGAAAAACTGGGATGATAGCTGTTTCAAGGAAATACTTTATAACTGTCCTTTCTGTCAACTATCCGGGCCAATTGTATAATATTATTGCTGAAAAGAATCCTATACGATAATTTCCAAGTCTTATACGCCAGGCATCCTGATGTCCTTTTAATTTCTTGAGTTGTGGAATCTCTGAAAGAGTGCTGGCTGTTTCTATTTTCAGTATTAATTTCTTTACCGATTTTCTTATTCCAGCAGAGGATAATTTATTAATGTCTTTACTGAATGAAGAAAGAAATTCAACCTGCATTATTTCAATTTTTTCATAATAACATCACGGGAAACTTTTTTTGTCCGATTAGCCTTATCCATAAGCATTGTAAGACCTATATCTTCTTTTTCTGACTCTGTCAATAGTTTGTTCCGGATATTCATCTTGTCAAGTAATTCCATGACAAGATTCAACTCTTTTTTGTTTTTTGGAGATATAATTAAAGAGGACATCTGTATAAATTTTTAATAATAAAGTTAGAAAATTATATTTATTATTAACGATTCAGGTTTACGGTTTATAAAACTCCCACTTGCCACCTGGCTGTACCAGTATGGCTATTTCACTCAGGTCACTTTCGTTATTATTCTTCCCAACGGATGTTATAACATAACGGTATGAATAGTTTTTAGAAGACAATTGTTCTTTTAACACAAAACCTTCTGGCTTCATTACAAACTGAGATATATATTCAGGTATGTTACCAAAGGTTTCACTTTCCGAATTAGCCGCATACTGATAGACCACATAATATTTTATTTCTATCAGGTTTCTTGGATCTGGCTTTATTGTCAGTTCTATTATTGAATCATTAATAATAGACCTCTCTACAATCGGTGGCCAGGGTTTTTCCTTATCTATCCAACGCATGGGAGGTAAAAGTGCCGGATATTTATAATAAGTATTCCGTAAACTGTCGTTCCACCCGTTTGGGTTTTTATCAAAAGATTTACTGCTGAAATAAATACTGCCCTGCACATTAGGATTTTGGCGTAACGTTTTTATCTGGTTAGGTAGTTCTTGAGGATTTGTCCAGTCTTTTTCATTTCCACTGGCCCTGTAAATTCCATGACCGATATAAACATGACGGCCATAACTGTTACGGCTCCACCAATCAAGCATTTTTGCATAGTCCACTTTTGGATGTCCGATATAAAAATATAATTGCGGTGTTACATAATCAATCCATCTTTTCTGCATCCAAAGCAAAATATCAGCATACAGATCATCATAATTTGTTTGCCCGCCCTGGCTGTCACTTCCCCTTGCCGGGTCTTTATCTTTATTGCGCCACACACTGAAAGGCGAAATACCAAAACGGCAAAGTCTGTCTTCCTGTTTGATGGCCAGGCTTAATGCTTCAATGATAGAATCTGTATTGCTGCGACGCCAGTCATCTTTATTTAATTTGGTTCCTGATCTTTTATAAGAAGCATCGTCCGGAAATTCTTTACCCGGAATACGATAGGGATAAAAATAATCATCCATGTGAATGGCATCTACATCGTAGCGCTTTACAATATCTCTTACTACACTCACTACAAATTTTTGTGCTTCCTTATTTCCCGGATCAAAATATCTTTTGTCACCGTAGGTTAAAAACCATTCAGGGTGCTTACGGGTAATATGATCAGCACTGATAGAAGAACTACTGGCATTAAAGACGGCTCTGTAAGGATTTAACCATGCATGAAACTCCATTCCTCTTTTATGTGTTTCCTCAATCATGAACTTCAGCGGATCATAATAAGGAACAGGTGCTTTTCCCTGTGTACCGGTAAGCCATTCACTCCAGGGTTCCAATTCAGAAGGATAAAATGCATCAGCGGATGGCCTAACCTGAACGATCATAGCATTCATACCATTCTTCTGATGTTTTTCAATCATCTTGATGTATTCTGCTTTTTGTTTTTCGCTATCCCATACGCCATATGTAGGCCAGTCGATATTATTGACGGTGGCTATCCAAACGCCACGAAATTCATATTTGGGTTGGGCTGTTGCAAATTGAAATAAAAATAGAACGGGTAAGAAACAAAGGGATTTTTTCTTCATGTTTTCGGATTCGGGTGTAATATAATCAGAGACGTAAAAATACACTATTCGTTGCTATTGCGAATCTTATCGAGCAGATCACTTAAAATATTTGCATCATTTTCTGAAAGGTTTCCCAGCACTCCATCAATCTCGTCTTGCCTTTCATCCAGCCTTTCCAACATCTTTTTACCCTTATCGGTAATAATTACATCTACCAGACGGCGATCGTTCTTACAAGTTAATTTCTTTACTAATCCTTTTGTAATAAGCCGATCCACAATGCGGCTTGTATCACTCATTTTTTCAAGCATTCGTTCCCGTATCTGCAAGGTGGATAGCGGTTGCGGAAAACTGCCTCTTAATATTCTGAGAATATTAAATTGCTGCGGGGTAATTTCTTCTGCATCAAAAACAACTTTAGTCTTATCTCTTATCCACGAAAAAGTATAAAGCAGGTTGATGGCTGCCTTCTGATGCGGATTGCGGAATTTATTTTGTTGTATATCTTCTTCGATACCCATTATTAAGTAAAAGTAAAATGTTTCAGGCGAAGCTGTGAGCTTCGCCCAAAACTTTTTAAATCAATTGCTGATTTCAAGATATTAATTATTATAATAAAACTTCTCTTCAACTATTTTGCCGTTTTTCCAACGCTGAACAGCTAATTGAGTGTAGTTACGTACTCCATAATCTTTATGCGTATAATCCATCCACCATTCTGTAACTGCCAGATCATCACTAATGATGCTGTTAACTACTTTAGCACCACGAAATTCCGTTAATCCATTTACAAAAGCTTCCTCATACTGACGATTTACATCTTTTCCAGCTCTGGCGGGGTAATCGTTATCCTGCATTACCACATCATCTGCATAAAATTTGTCAAAAGCATCAAGAATTTTTCCTTCCAAAATCATTTGGTTTAGCTGATCAACGTTTGTTTTTAAATCTTTCATAATCGTATTTTTTATTAATTTCAATGTTTAAACATCAAAATTAATGTTGCAACGTTGATTTTCCAAATATTTTATTCTTTTATTAAATTAGTTAGCCATTTATTAACATTCCGGTGGCAGCATTGGTGCTAAAAAATCCCTCTATGTGGTATTGTCGTAGCTAACTACTACCAGACTTTCCGAAACAAGCACAAACAAATATTATGAAATTAATTTCAGAATCGATCCGCAGTTTCTTCGAAGGCTTTACTTCGTTTTATACCTTGTTCTATGATGAAGTGAAAAAGTGGTGAGCAATTTTTAAACCGGGTTAAACACTTCTAAAAATTCTATTCAGTAATAACCTGCTGCAATTCTACCCTCAATTTAAAAATGGCAAACAGATGATGTGCTTCGTGGAGTAAAAAGAAATTAATCCATTGCAGCAGAGTCATTGTTCCAAATTTAGGATGTGTTCCTTTCCTTATAAAAACTGATTCGGGATAAGCAAGCATTGCAGCAGCCATATCTTTTCGAACCCTAATCAGGTCCTGCATAATTTCCCGGGTTGTCTTACCACAATTATCAAGAAATAAAGGATCGGCATCAGCAGTGTATCTTTCAAAAACCGGGTTTTCTTTTTCCAGAATCAGGTTTATCCGATCAAGAAAAAAATGCTGATAAGTTTGTAGATGAACTATATTTTCAAAAATGGACCATTTGCCGGGCACTACATGCCGCCGCACCATTTCTATAGACAGACCATCAATTAAATCGACCAACGCTTTATGCTGATATTGTATGCGGGTAGAGAGATGTGATGGCAGATTCATGGAAATATTTTAATTATTAATCATTACTCCACACTTTAGTGCCTTCAGAACAGTTGGCACAGATGTCAATATTCTTTCTCCCTTCCGTAATCTTTTTTCTGAATGTGCTGTATTCTCCATTTTTCCAGATTTCTTTAAAAGATTTTTTCTTTAAATCTCCTAACTGATGTTGCGCATCTTTATCAAAGCAACAAGGAGCCACTAATCCATCCCAGGTAATTACCGGATCATGCCACAGCCGCCAGCAATGGTTTTGGAGCTTCCCTTTAAATTGATGTCCTGTTGCTGTTTTCTTATAACGGCTGTATTTATCAATTGTAGGGATTAACTGGTTTGGATCGTTTTCATAATCATAAATCTGTGCAGTCTTAAACCAAACATCATCAACACCTACTTCTTTGGCAAGTTTTTTTACATCTTCTATCTGATGTTCATTAGGTTTTACTACCAGAAACTGAAAAACTACAAACGGTGTTTTACTTTTTAATTCCTTTTTCCATTTCACAATATTTTTTGCTCCTTCTATTACTTTCGATAAAGTACCACCAACTCTATACTGCTGATACACATCCTGTGTAGTACCATCAATTGAAATTATCAATCTGTCCAATCCACTTTCAATTGTTCTTTTTGCATTTGCATCATTCAGGTAATGTGCATTTGTAGATGTAGCCGAATAGATTCTTTTTTTTGATGCATAAGCCACCATGTCCAAAAAAGAAGGATTCAGGTATGGTTCTCCCTGAAAATAAAAAACGAGGTATAATAATTCTTTTGAAAGCTGATCAATCGTTTCTGTAAAAAAATCCTTTTGTAACATACCTGTAGGCCGGGTAAAAGCTCTTAAACCACTAGGGCACTCCGGGCAACGAAGATTACAGGATGTTGTTGGCTCAAAAGAAATAGAAACAGGGTAACCCCATTGCACTGGTTTTTTAGTCCACTTAGTAACATAATAGCTGCTAAGGACTTTTATTCCGTTCCAGGCACGGCGGGGTGTTAGTTTGGATAATAAATTGAAACTGTCTCTTCGGTTAAATCTCGGCATCGGTGTAAAGTTACTGATTAAGCATTAGTTGGTTTCTTATTGCCAAACAAGAGTTTTAACTTCAATTGCCAAACATGAACCAAAGCAAATTTCCATACAGTGTTTTTTCGCTTGGTGATGCCGCAATCACTATCGACTTTGGAAATGTGATTGACCAAACTATTAACCAGGAAGTCATTAGCCGGTTTCATCAGTTAAGGGAGAATCCTTTTCCGGGAATAATTGATGTAGTGCCAGCATATAGTTCTCTCACTATTCATTATGACATACTAAAAGTCAGGCAACACTATTCAGGTACTGAAACTGCATTTGAAGCAGTTAAGCAATTGCTGGAAGCAAATATGAAGCAATCAACTCAAGAAAAATCAATTGAAAAAAGGTTTATTAAAATTCCTGTTTGTTACGAAACAGCATATGCTCCCGACTTGCAGCAGTTCACTGAGGCAAAAAATATTTCCAGAGAAGAGCTGATAGCAATTCATACCCAAAAAACATACAAGGTTTTTATGATTGGTTTTTTACCCGGCTTCGCATACATGGGCGAAGTGGATGAAAAAATTGCGATGTCAAGAAAACAACAACCCAATATGGTGGCAGCAGGCAGTGTAGGAATTGCCGGCAAACAAACCGGCATCTATCCGCTGATTTCTCCAGGTGGCTGGCATATTATCGGAAGAACGCCATTGAAACTATTTGATACTAACAGAGTTGAACCAATACTCTTGAGAGCTGAGGACACCATTCAGTTTTATTCAATATCAAAAACTGAATATGAAAATTATTAAGGCAGGCATACAAGATACCATACAAGACAGCGGTCGCTATGGTCATCAGCACCTTGGCATAAACCCAACTGGCGCAATGGATAAGTATGCAATGCAAATAACAAATGCATTGGTCGGTAATCATGCTAAAGAAGCGGTTATTGAAATGCATTTCCCTGCTGCTACTATTATGTTTTCGCAGTCTGCATTAATTGCTTTGGGGGGTGCCGATTTTTCGCCAACTATTAATGGAGAACCTATTCCTATTTTACACCCAATCATTGTAAACAAAAACGATATTATACAGTTTCATAAACCCATTGCGGGGGCAAGAGTTTACCTGGCTGTAGCCGGAGGCATTTCAACAAAAGAGTGGATGAATAGTCGTAGTACTAACCTGAAAGCGAAAGTTGGTGGTTTCAATGGTAGGAAATTACAGAAAGACGATCATATTTTGTTACGACTTGCTTATCCTTATCCGGAAACACAAAAAGAATTTTCTGTACTACCATGGAAAGCTGATATAAAAGTTCCCTCATCTTTTCAGCATGGGGAAACTTCGCAACTTTTACATATACTACCCGGCTTTGAATGGAGCCAACTTACTACTGAATCAAAAGAACAGTTAACTACCAATACTTTTGAATTATCTCAACTATCGGACAGAATGGGTTATCGGTTGAACAATATCCCTTTAACCACCACTACAAATGAAGAAGTGATTTCATCTGCCGTAAGTTTTGGAACTATTCAACTATTACCGGATGGCAAACTAATTATTTTAATGGCCGATCATCAAACAACTGGAGGTTATCCCAGAGTGGGGCATATAATTTCTGCCCATCATTCAAAACTGGCTCAACTAAAAGCAGGCGATACAATTCAATTCAGATTAACCGATTTACAAACCGCAGAGGAACTTTATATAAATCAGCAGCAGCATTTATTGCAATTGCAAAATGCCTGTAGTTTCAGAATAAAAGAATATTTCAATAATTAAATGAAACCAGCTATAAACTGTGATCTTGGAGAAGGCATTGGCAATGAGGAACAGATTATTCCATTCATTACCTCAGCCAATATTGCCTGCGGATATCATGCTGGTGATATTAATACGATGCATCGAACAATCGAAGCATGTCTGAAACATAATGTTTCCATCGGTGCACATCCTTCCTTTCTTGATAGGGAAAATTTTGGTAGAACTGAAATTGATCTGCCACTAAATGAACTATATGATTTAGTAACACAGCAACTGATCATTTTTTTTGAAGTGGCAGATAGTTTTGGCGAAAAAATTAATCATGTCAAGCCTCATGGAGCTTTATACAATATGTCTGCAAAAAATAAATTGATTGCTAACATACTTGCAAAAGTGGTGAAAGATTTTGACAGCAATCTTATTCTTTATGGATTAAGCGGGAGCCACTCTATCTGCGAAGCAAATGCAATGGGGTTAAAAACAGCCAGCGAAGTTTTTGCTGACCGTACTTACCAGGATGATGGTTCACTTACTTCCCGATCAAAACCTGACGCATTGATAAATGAGGCGGATAAAATGATTTTACAAGTATCACAAATGATAAAAGAGGGTACCGTAACAACAGTTTCAGGTAAAATAATTCCAATCAAAGTTGAAACAATTTGCATACATGGTGATGGAGAACATACAATTGAATTTGCAAAAGCCATTTTCAGCACAATTAAAAAATTATTTTGAAGACAGATTCGGCAAATAATCAGACCATTCAAAAGCCCCTCTTTCGGAGGGGTTGGGGAGGTCCAATACTCGGCGCTGCATTCTTAATGGCAACTTCTGCTATTGGTCCGGGTTTTCTTACACAAACCTCATTATTCACAGAACAATTACTAACAAGCTTTGGATTTGTAATACTCATTTCTATTTTGCTGGACATTGGTGCGCAGTTAAACATCTGGCGAATAGTTACTGTCAGCGAAAACAGAGCACAGGATATTGCTAATAAAGTATTTCCCGGACTTGGTTATTTTCTTGCTATACTAATTGCATTTGGGGGATTGGTTTTTAATATCGGCAATATTGCCGGTGCAGGGTTAGGGTTAAACGTATTAACAGGTCTTAATCCAAAGATGGGAGCCGTGATCAGTTGCGTCATTGCCTTAGGTATTTTCTGGTATAAAGAAGCCGGCAAACTGATCGACACCTTCGTAAAAATATTGGGCTTAATAATGATTGGGCTAACAGTATATATTGCATTTACTTCCAATCCTCCTGTTGGCGAAGCACTCTATAGAACTATATGGCCCGAAAAAATTGATGTGATGAAAATTGTGACATTAGTGGGCGGTACCGTTGGAGGATATATTTCCTTTGCCGGAGCCCATCGCTTAATTGAAGCGGGTATAAAAGGTAAAGGAAGTATTCCACAAATAACAAGAAGCTCAATAAGTGGAATATTGATTACCTCATTAATGCGGTTCATGCTATTCTTTGCTGCTTTGGGTGTTGTTTCTCAAGGTATACATCTGGCTACAGATAATCCTGCTGCTTCTGTTTTTCAATCTGCTGCTGGAGACCTGGGTTATAAATTCTTTGGTATTGTGTTGTGGAGTGCTGCCATTACTTCTGTTATCGGCGCAACGTTTACCTCTGTTTCTTTCTGGAAGACATTGATTCCTGCAGTTAAGAACAATGAAAAGATTGTGATTAGCTGTTTTATTATTTTATCAACGGCCATTTTTGTTATCGTTGGAAATCCTGTTAAGTTATTAATATTCGCAGGTGCAGTAAATGGAATCATTTTACCAATTGCTTTAGCCCTAATGCTGATTGCAGCAAACAAACAATCTATTATGTTACAATACAAACATCCACTGGTATTACAAATTATTGGTTGGCTGGTAGTAATTGCCATGACATGGATGAGTGTCATAACCATTCAACAATACATCAGTAAATTATAAATTGAAATTTGTTTGTGGAAAATAAAAACAAAAGCCCAACCATAGGGTAAGTTGGGCTTTTTGTTATCATCCATCCTTGTTATGTGTCCAATCAGCCGTTTAATATTTTAGAGCCAAGCAAATAATTCTTGCCGGGATGATATATAAATAAACAAGTGCCTTCTTTTATTGTATTGATGATTGTTGCAGACTCCTTCTCAGGTACAGCAGGACATCCCCAACTGCGACCCATAAATACTCCAGCCTTAGCTCTTGCAGGATCTACATAAGCTGCGCCATGAATTACAATAGTTCTTTCCAACGCTTTATCATTATAGCCGGGGTCTACACCATTAATGCGTAATGACAAGCCGTGCTTCCCCAAATAAGTGTTGCTTGTTACATAAAATCCCAGGCTGCTTTGCAATGACTCTGGTTTGTTAGAAAAGTTAGTAGCGAATTCGCCACCAGAATTTTTTCCGTGGGCTACAAAAGTATTCGTTACCAAACGTTGATTATCTATATCTATTATGTATAACCGCTTTTTTCTTGAAGATTGACTAAAATCGCAGATGGTAAGATAGTTAGTGCGGCGGATTTTATTTCTCTCCCGCAATTCCTGATAGCCTCTCCAAGCATAGTCAAATGCTTCAGCACACAAACCGTATGCAGAAAGGTTCATTGTAGTATACAATTCCCTTGCCTTCTCGTCAATATGTAATGTGGAGTCCGTAATCGGAATCGGGGACACCGTTTCAGCAATCGGCCTTCTGACAGTTAGCTGCTTGGTTGGAATAATGGTAAACGATGTACACATTAATCCCACGAATAATGGAATAAACAGGTTTCTCAATTAGGGTACGGTTTTTCTTCGGTAATAACTTCCTTTCAGTTGTTACATCTCTGGATTGGATTTAAAAACGGAAGGCTCTGCAAAATAGTATGCAATTGTTATCCGTGCAAGAAATAAACAACTGTTTTATAGTAGTTTACGAAGAACTACGGCACTATACCTCAAAATCATACGAGGGTAACTACGATGCCTAAGGGTAATATATTATTGCAACGCTTTTCGCATCATTAATTTCTTAAGTACATGTATATAATATATACTGCTATTACACTTTTACTTCTTTCCATTTTCCTTTTTTGAAATAATACCAGGCTACCAGTGCCATAAATACTTCGGCTACAGGAATAGCAATGAAGGCACCCATTGGCCCCATATTAAAAGTTTTGGCCATTATCCAAGCAAAGGGAATTTGAAACAGCCAGAAACCAAATAGGTTGATCCATGTTGGCGTCCTGGTATCACCAGCACCATTGAGTGCCTGCACCATTACCATACCGATACCATAAAAGATATATCCTGCACCAATTATCTGTAATGCCTGAACTGCATAACGATGCACTGCTGGCTCGGTAGTAAATATGCTGATGATGGGTGAAGAAAAGAATAAGAATAAAAACATAACAGCAGCCATAAAAATGGCATTATACTTAGCCGTAAGTAAAACACTTTGCTCGGCCCTTAAAGGTTGCCTGGCTCCAAGATTCTGCCCAACTAAAGTTGCTGCTGCATTACTCAGTCCCCACGCAGGAAGAATAAAAAATACAACATTGCGGATAGCTACCTGGTAACCGGCACTGGCATCTGTACTACCCGTTATAGAAACAACATAAGCCATAAATATCCAGCTACCACTTTGAATAAAGAACTGGAAGGTGGCAGGCCAGGCTACTTTCACCAAAGTTTTTACCACTGGCAGATCCCATTTAAAGTGTGGCCACCTGATTTTAATCGTTCTCTTTCCACTGAATAAATGATAGCATTGATACACCACACCAATTCCGCGACCAATAGTTGTGGCTATTGCTGCCCCTTTTAATCCCAGTTCCGGAAAAATGCCATAGCCATTAATGAGAACAGGGCATAGAATAATATTAATGATACTGGCTATCCATAAGCTGCGCATGGCCATAGCTGCATCGCCTGCACCACGGAATATTCCATTGATCAGGAATAATAAGATGATGACAACAGAACCTCCCAGCATGATGCGGGCAAAGACTGTCCCATCTCTCACTACTTCGGGTTTAGCTCCCATAAGCTTCAGCACATCGGCTGCAAATATGATACCCAGTATACTGATTACAACTGTTACCATCAATGCAATGAGTAATGACTGAGCTGCAGCATGTGCTGCTCCTTCGGGATTCTTTTCTCCGATGCGTCTGGCTACTACTGCAGTGGCCGCTGTACTAAGGCCGATGGCAATAGTATAGACCAACGCCACTACAGCTTCTGTTAATCCTACAGTGGCCATGGCTGCACTTGCATTGGGCAGGTGACTTACAAAATACATATCCACTACTGCAAATACTGATTCAAGGCTTAACTCAAGAATCATTGGAATAGCCAGTAGTACAATAGCGCCACGAATGCTGCCTTTCGTATAGTCGTGTTCCCCACCTTTGAGTGATTGTTTCAACAAAGCCCAAAAATGACTCCGCTTATTATTATAAGTTGATTGTGACATGATTGATAATAAATATAAATAGATAAATGAAGAAGCAGGCAGTGTAAGTACTGTTTGCTTTAATTAAGTCCCGGTGAGATGCCCTTGCTAAACAATTCAATCAGCAGAGGGCTGTAACGATTTTCATATTCTTGTAATTAACAGAAAGCAAATATAGGATTTTGTTCTTGCAGGAAAATACCGGGTTGAATGAATTGTTGGTTGTAATGGATGAAGGGTTGTAGAGCAGTTTTCCAATACAAAAATGAAGAGCCACAGCTTGCACCGCCAAAGCGGGGAAACCACAAAAAAAGACACAAAACTTTCTTGAAATTTCGTGTCTTCATTACTTAAAATATTTTTTCAACTTCCTCTACAGCACTCCAACACTCCTCTCCACAAACTCCGTCAACTCTTTTCCCTTCAACATTCCTTTTGCAAGCAATGCCAGATCAAAAGCCTGCTTGGCTAATATTGTTTGTTGCCCTTCTTCAGCAGAAAGTATTTTTGTTATCAATGGATGATTGGCATTTACGGCTACTTTAAAATTATCCGGCATCGCACCATAGAAATTCATTCCTCCACCGCCGCCCATCTTACTCATGTCCTTCATCCGGCGCATCCATTCTTCTTCTGTTAATGTAACAGGCATTGCATCTGCTGGTAAACTTTCTACTTCCACTTTCATGGCTTTGTTACCGATTGCTTTATCAAATATCTCAGCCAATTTTTTTGTATCATTTTCTGTTAAGTTATGCTTAGCTGCATCTTCTTTCTCTATCAACTTATCCAATATGTCCGCATCCACTCTCTTCAACTGTGTTTTTTCCAGCTTGGATTCGATGAACTGAATAAAGTGATTATCAATCGGACTGTTCATCAACAACACATCATAATCTTTCTTTTGCGCTGCTTGTATATAGCTATGCTGATGTTCTGCATCTGCCGTGTAGAGATAAACTTTGTTACCGTTTTTATCGGTTTGAAAGTCTTTTACTTTTGCTTCGTATTCGGTAAGTGTATAATGTTCGTTATTCGTATTTGTCAGTAATAAAAAATCTTTAGCTTTCTCATAAAACTTCTCATCACTCAATGCGCCGTACTTAACGAAGATGCCAATGTCGTTCCATTTGCTTTCGAAGTTCTTGCGGTCTTTGTTATATAGCTCCTGCAATTTCTCTGCTACCTTACGACTGATATAACTGTTGATCTTTTTTACATTACTATCGGCTTGCAAGAAAGAACGGCTTACGTTCAATGGAATATCAGGTGAATCAATAACACCATGTAATAACAATAAGAACTCCGGTACAATATCTTTTACCTCATCAGTGATAAATACCTGACGGCTGAATAGTTTGATTTTGTTCTTTGTTATCTCAAAATCATTTTTCAACTTAGGGAAATACAACACACCAGTTAAGTTGAACGGATAATCCACATTCAGGTGTATCCAAAAAAGAGGTTCTTCCTGGAAAGGATAAAGCTCCTGGTAAAAAGAAAGATAATCTTCGTCTGTTAATGATGTTGGGGTTTTCGTCCAGATGGGATTGGTATTGTTGATGATATTATCAACTTCTATGCTTTTGTATTGCGGTTTGCCCTCTTTATCTTCTCCATCCGGTATTGATTCTGTCTTTGTACCAAACTGCACCGGCACGGGTAAAAATTTTGCATACTTATCTAATATAGATTGCAGGCGTTGCTTTTCTAAAAACTCTGTTGAATCTTCGTTGATGAATAAAGTAACGGCAGTACCTCTTTCAGTTCGGCTGCCATCGCTTATTTCAAAACTGGTACTGCCATCGCAAGTCCATTTGGCAGGTTCAGCACCTTCCTGGTAGCTGAGCGTTTCGATCTCCACTTTATCCGCCACCATAAATGCTGAATAGAATCCGAGGCCAAAGCGGCCAATAATCTCATTGGCATCTTTTGCTTCTTTGAACTTTTCCATGAATTCCGTTGCGCCAGAAAAAGCCACCTGATTAATGTATTTCTTTATTTCTTCCGCCGTCATCCCGATACCATTATCCGTAATAGTAATAGTTTTTGCATCGGCATCAAATGCCACTTGTATTTTCAGTTCGCCCAGTTCGCCTTTATAATGACCGAGTGTAGCCAACCTTTTCATTTTCTGTGATGCATCCACCGCATTGCTCACTAGTTCCCGCAGAAAGATCTCATGATCACTGTATAAAAACTTCTTGATAATTGGGAAGATATTCTCTGTATTGATTGATATTGTGCCTTGTTCCTGTACCATTTTATGAATTAAGAGTTATGAATTAATAATTATGAATGTCTGCAAACTTATGCCTACAAACCGGCACTACATCAACCATTGTTTATTTATTACTCCCCACTTTGCAAGCATTGTTCCAAAGCCGATACATTTGACAGATTGACATTTATTAATGAATATGCTATGCCAAAAACTATGACAAAACGGGGAAAGGTTGATGAAACCGCCAAGTTGTTTATTTCAGCTAGTTTTTCAATTAAAAAAGTCATAAGTGTATTCCCGGTTCCATAAACATTAAATTATCAGTAAGCTGATAATCGCTAAATTTACCCTTCCAGATAATTTTTTTATTGCTGGTAATTTTTATGAGATCCTATTCCCCCATTACAACAAATGAAGATATGCAACTGGCAAAAGCCATAAAACAAGGGGATCAGCATTCGCTTGGTATTTTATACGATAAATATGCCCCAGCCTTAACAGGTATTATCAGCAGAATAACAAATGAAAAAAAATTGACCGAAAGTATTTTACATAACAGTTTTCTCAAATTCTGGCAGCAGGCCATTCAGTATAATCCTTCTACGAGTTCTTTATTTACCTGGCTTACCGGCATTGTCCGGAAAACAGCCTGGGAAGAAGTAAACACAAACAATGGCGTTCGCACATCTGCTGATGAATCTTTTCAGCACACAGCATTTGATCTGGTATATTATCAAGGATTAAATTACAACGAAGCAGCCACCACTTTGCAAACAACAGTATCCGTCATAAATAATAGTATTAAATTGGCCATGTCGAATCTAAAACAGAATGCTGAAAAATAATGAACAGTAAAGAATACATTGAATCTGGTATTTTAGAACAATATGTTCTTGGCACGGCCAGCGTTGCCGAGCAAAATGAAGTGGAGGAAAGGGCAGCGGCAGATCCGGCTATCCGGCAGGAGTTAGATGCTATAAGCGAAGCCTTTGAAACACTTGCTATGCAGAATGCAATTGCACCGGACCCTATCATCAGGCCATTTTTAATAGCTACAATTAATTATACGGAACGATTACAAAATGGGGAACCGGTTACTGAACCACCGTTGCTGAATGAAAATTCAACACCGGCAGAATATGAAACCTGGTTAAGCAGAGCTGATATGGCATCTCCAGGAACAGAAGATGTATTTGCAAAAATTATCGGACATACCGAAAAAGCTCTTACTGCCATTGTGTGGTTGAAAGAAATGGCTCCTCAGGAAGTGCATGACGATGAACATGAACGTTTTTTAATCATAGAAGGTACTTGTGATATTGTTGTCGGAAACAACATACACCAATTAGTTCCCGGAGATTACTTTGCTATTCCACTCCATTCCAAACACCATATAAAAGTTACCTCTACATTTCCCTGTAAAGTTATTTTACAAAGAGTAGCAGCTTAAGTCTGTCTATTATTATTAATATCTCCTTTTAATTTCATTCATCGCTGCATTTTATATGTAATTATTTCTAACTTTAGAACAACCAATTTTTTTCTACTATTTTTTATCCAAAAAATAATTGTATGTCATCCAAAAAAATTATTACTGTATTCGGCGCTACGGGTGCCCAAGGCGGCGGATTAGTACGAGCCATTTGCAGCGATTCCAACAATGAATTCGCAGCGAGAGCTGTTACAAGAGACACTAATAGTGATAAAGCCAAAGAGCTTGCAGCATTGGGAGCTGAGATGGTGCAAGGCGACCTCTCGGACGAAACTTCTGTACATAAAGCATTGGAAGGAGCTTATGGTGCTTTTTTCGTTACTTTTTTCTGGGAACATTTTTCACCTGAACGGGAAACTCAGGAAGCTGCCTTATTTGCTGAAGCTGCAAAAAAAGCCGGTATACAACATGCCATTTGGTCCACACTTGAAGACACCCGAAAATTTATACCACTCAACGATGAACGTATGCCCACCCTCATGGAGAAATACAAGGTCCCGCATTTAGATGCCAAGGGAGAATCTAATCAGTTTTTTAAAGAGGCAGGTGTGCCCACCACTTTTTTACACACTTCTTTTTATTGGGATAATTATATCAATTTCGGGCTGGGGCCAAAAAGAGACGAAGATGGGAAACTGTCCATAACGTTGCCGATAGGTGATGCAAAAATGGCGGGAATAGCAGCAGAAGATATTGGCAAATGTGCCTTTGGTATTTTCAAAGCCGGCGATAATTATATTAATAAAGAAATTGGAATTGCAGGTGAACATCTTACAGGAAAAGAAATGGCCGAAGGAATGGGAAAGGCCATGGGCGAAACTGTAACTTATAACAAAATTCCTGCTGCAGTATTTAGAAGCTTTGGTTTTCCAGGTGCAGATGATCTGGGCAACATGTTCCAGTTCTTTGATGAATTTAATGTGGAACTAAACAATAAAAGGGATATAACCCTTTCAAGAAAACTGAACCCTGACTTATTAACGTATCAGGAATGGTTATCGCAAAATGTAAAAAAAATCCTTGAACAGTAACTATTAAAAATGGGGCTGTCTCAAAAACAGTCAATCGTCATTACGAGGGAGGAACAGCCCGTCCGGATATTAATCGGGACCCGAAATAATCTGTTGATTAATAATTAATATGTTTTTATAAGATTGCCTGCCGGTAAGGCTTCACTTTGTTCGCAATGACGACTTTTGACACAGCCCCGTCGGTTATTTCACCTGGATGGTTTTTGAGATTCTTTGTGCTGCTTCTTTTTTAGGCAATGTTACCTCCAGTATGCCGTTGTTGTAAGCAGCATCAATCTTGTTTACATCTACCGAATCATCGAGGGTGAAAATACGACTGAAGGATTGCATATTGTATTCATTGCGAATCCAACCTTCAGACCGATTATCCTGATTGTTCTCATTCTTTTGTTCAAAAGAAATAATAAGCTGGTTATTGCTTACGTTCAGTTTCAAGTCTTCTTTTGTAAGACCGGGTGCCACCAGTTCAAGTTCATAACTTTTATCGGTTTCCCGGAGATTGACCGGCACATTTACAGATTGCTTACTGCCATTCAATCCAAAGAGCTCATCATTAAAAATTTGGTTCATGTTTTCATTGAGAAGCATGTCCACCCAGCCGCTTACAGGTTTGGCGGGTACAGTGCCGTTTCTTCTGATCATACTGTTTGTCATAATAACCTCCTTGTTTTATTTGGTTTAACAATTAATGACAACAATATTCCAAACAAAATGCCAGTGATGGTTAACACTGAAAATCTGTCAAGTTCACTGAAAAATTTTCAGGAAATATGAAATTTTTTCAGTTACAACAACTCCTCCAGATTGATAGCTTTAAATGTTTCTTTGGTAATAGTCCGGCAGTTAGCCGCCAGTTCATCCAGAGAACAGCTGATTATATTGAGGTTCAGGGGCAGCTCATTAAGTGTTTCCATCAGTTCTATAGTAAGCATGCTATGTTCATTTACATCAGTATTGCCTTTTAACTGATCAAAAAGTGAATGTGCGAATTTTTTGTTGTTGCCGATAAAAAATTTACCAATGCATTCAAAGCCATCAGCTTTATTAATATTGATAAGTATAGAGTATGCAGTTGCTTTCATAAATCAAAAATTATACAATGATAATGCCACGAAAAAATAGAGTTTAGCCACAGACGTCCCTGCCGGCAGGGAGTTCTATCACTAAAAAACTTCAAAGCATCCTGCATCATTCGTAGCATTCGTGTAATTAATGGCCAGGTTCCATTTCATATTAACACCCCATATGCAATTAACCTTTACTCCCATCGTTTACAAACATTCAGGCTTCAACCACCAACATCTTTTTTATTTATAGTAAACTTATTAGCATGACTGCTGACAACAACAACAGCCAGCAAGGAGACCTGTATAGCTACGACTCCTTCGGGCAGCAACGCAAACCTTCCGATACTAAATTTCTCTGGTGGTGTGCCGGAGCTCATCAACCATTATTAAAACAACATCCCTCCGAACAAACAAAATATGCCGGGTTGGGTGGTGTACTACTCGCCACCTTTCTATTAGCGGCACTCAGTGGCGGCTATGCTCTGTACACAGTGTTTGGTAATTGGTGGATGGCCATTGGCTTTGGATTACTATGGGGATTGATCATTTTTAATTTCGACCGCTTCCTGGTATCTACTATGCGGAAGTATGGTGTAAGTAAACGCAAACAAATCTGGATGGTGATGCCCCGTATTGCACTGGCCTTACTCATCGGACTTACTATTGCAAGACCATTGGAGATGAAAATATTTGACAAAGAGATCAATACACAGATGATTGAGAACCTGCATAAAAAAGTTCAGGTGAACGATAGTTTATTGCAACGGGAAAATGCAGCACTCACCCAACAAACCACCGATGAAAGAAACCGGCTTACCAACCGCAAGCTGGCGATAGAAGATACACTGCACCAGTTGCAGCAATCCTATTTAGCAGAAGCTGATGGTACCGGTGGCTCCGGACAGCGGGGTATCGAAAACATAACCTTATTGAAACAGGATGCTTACCACAAAGCTGTGCAACAGTACAATCCTGAGTTGATAGCATTATCAGCGGGTATTAAAAAACAGGATAGCTTGCTAAGTACAGCACAAACTACATTGGAAGAAAAAAGAAAACTGTTTGAAACAACGGCTGCTACCAATATGGGTTTCCTCGAAAGAAATAAAGCCTTATCTGACCTTGGCCAAAAAGAAAGTAGTGTGTGGTGGGCATGTTTTTTAGTAGCCGCTTTAATAATAGTAATAGAAACGGGGCCAATTGTTGCAAAGCTTATTATGCCTGTTGGTCCATATGATGTGACGCTGGCCAAAGACGAACTGATGCAGATGGCAGCATCTGAAAATGAAATGCGCAAAGACAAGGAAGTGAATTTTGAAAAGAAAAAAGTATTCTATACCAAACAACGGGAGATGAGTGAGATACTTGTCAACAAACTCTCAGCTCTGCAGGAAAAACATATTAATGAAGAACTGGAAAAATGGGAACGGGGCGACTGGAACCCGAAAGACCACCGTGCTTCTATGGATGAAGTAATGCGTAAGATAAAAGAGAAATACCAACTCCATGATAAAGACCTGATGTAAAGCATTTATAAA
>JBDSUW010000056.1:0-8215 GCA_039927535.1 Chitinophagaceae bacterium
TGCCATTCTCAAATCCTTGAAAGAAACTTCCATCAACAATGAAGAATTGGGAATGTACTGGAAAGACCAGACCAATGGATGGTTCTGGTATCAGGCACCGATAGAAACGCAAGCCTTGTTAATTGAAGCATTCCAGGAAGTAGGTAAAGACACAAAGACTGTTGACGATCTTAGAACATGGTTATTAAAAAATAAACAGACCAACAACTGGAAAACAACAAAGGCAACCGCTGAAGCTTGTTATGCATTATTGTTACAGGGAACAGAATGGTTGAGCAGTGAACCAGTTGTTGAAGTAAAGCTCGGCACAACAACAATCAAATCAACCGATATGGGACAAGAAGCCGGAACTGGTTATTTTAAAAAAATAATAGAAGGTAACAAAATAAATCCTCAAATGGGAAATATAACTGTCAGCATTAAGGAAACCCAGAAACCCCCATCGGGGGGCAGGGGGGCTTCCTGGGGCGGAGTTTATTGGCAGTATTTTGAGGACTTGGATAAAATAACAACTGCGGCAACACCATTGAATTTGGTAAAGAAACTGTTCGTTGAAAAAAATACAGACCGTGGGCCAGTCATTACTCCAGTAAAAGATGGCGATGTTTTGAAAGTAGGTGATAAAATAAAAGTAAGAGTAGAGCTTCGTGTAGACCGTGACATGGAATATGTACACATGAAAGATATGAGAGCTTCTGCACTGGAACCTGTGAATGTATTAAGCAGTTATAAATATCAGGGCGGCTTGGGTTATTACGAAAGCACCAAAGATGCAAGTACTAATTTCTTCTTTAGTTATTTAAGAAAAGGAACTTATGTTTTTGAATATACTTTGTTCGTAACGCATACGGGTAATTTCAGTAATGGAGTTACAACAATACAATGTATGTATGCTCCTGAATTTACGAGTCATAGTGAAGGTGTAAGAATTACTGTAGAATAAAAACAAATGCTCAATATTCAATTATCAATGTTCAATTTACAACGGCTTCTACCTTATTGAACATTGATAATTGAGCATTGGTTATTGAGCATTACATTTGCTTATGCAGGTTGATTATCTCATTCTCGGACAAGGAATAAGTGGAACATGGCTCAGCTATTATTTAGAAAAAGAGAATAAGTCTTTCATTGTAATTGATAACAACTTCCCAAATTCCCCTTCCAGAATTGCAGCAGGCATTATTAATCCTGTTACAGGAAGAAGGCATGTAGAAGTATGGCTGGCGGATGAAATTATTCCATTTGCAAATACAGCATACGCAGCATTAGGAAAAGAACTTGGCATCACCGCTATCTCACAAAAAAACATCATAGACTTTTTTCCAACTCCACAAATGCTGGTTAGTTTTATGCAGAGGGTTGAAGAAAAAGCAGCTTTTGTAGGTGAATTTTCAGAACAAGAATATTTCAGAGAAAGTTTCAATTATGATTTTGGCTGCGGAGAAATTAAACCAGTTTACACCGTTCGTCTCGATACATTATTACCAGTCTGGCGAAATCATTTAAAAGAAAAGAATTTATTGCTTGAAGAAGAATTTGATATCAATCAATTAAAAATATCTGAAGATTCAATTCAGTACAAAGACATCGCTGCTGGTAAAATCATTTTCTGTGATGGTGCAGGGTGTGCAGACAATCCATACTTTAAACTTTTACCATTTGCTCCGAATAAAGGCGAAGTGCTATTGGTTGAAATCCCAGATCTTCCAGATACAAACATTTATAAAAAAGGAATGATGCTGGCATCACTTTCCACACCCGGATTGTGGTGGATCGGTTCTAACTATGCATGGGAATTTGACAACCCCGATCCTACTCCTTTCTTCAAAGAAAAAACAGAAGCATTATTAAAAGAGTGGTTAAAAGTTCCTTTTAAAATTGTTGACCATGTAGCTGGCATCCGTCCTGCTACGTTAGAAAGAAGGCCATTCCTTGGCATACATCCACTATATAAAAACATTGGCATCTTAAATGGCATGGGAACAAAGGGATGTTCGTTAGCTCCTTATTTTGCAAAGCAAATAACTGATCATTTAGTTTCCGGCAAAATAATTAATGCTGAAGCTGATATAAATCGTTTTAAAAAAATTCTGTCCCGAAAAACCATCTGACTATTTCAAATCATAATTTTAGTCCACTTATTAAATAAAAAATACACCATGAATTCTCCTGATGGATCTATCTATTCAGTGCCTGCCAATTTCCGTAAAATGGAAAATATGCATGTCGTTTTCTGGCTTGTAAAAGATATAAGCTGGTGTATGATCTGGAAAGAGCTTGGCATTATCATGATAGTACCTACAATATCAATTGCCATTTGGATATCCTGGAAAAACCGTCAGCTAAAGTCGGAACTGGCACATAATCTGGCCATTGTATTCTGGATCGCTGCCAATGCCTATTGGATGATCAGTGAATTTATGGGCTTTGATGAAATAATTGTATGGAAAGAATTTACAGGGAAACATCTGGCATTACTTCCCTTTATTACAGGTGCAATTATTCTGGCTTATTATTATTTAGTACAACGTCCAAGGGAAATAAGATTAAACAAAGCAGTTACGATGTAATAAGCAGTTGCTTTCTTTTTTTAGCTTCCTGAAAATGACGGCGGATATAATAAATGATGGCAAGGGTAAGCATGGTGTACGGATTTAAATTGGCTTCTTTCTAATAAGGGTGGAATTCGATATTAAAATTAATGAACAGTTTGGCAATTTGCAAGCCGGCGGGCATTTATCTTATCTTTGCCGCCATTTGGTGAAGTTGTCTTAGACGTAAACCCTTACCAGTAAAGCATTTAAATTAAAATTTTCTCAATCATCATGTACAGAACTCACACTTGTGGCGAACTAAGATTAGCCAATAAAGAAACCGAAGTAACCCTTGCCGGCTGGGTACAAACTATTAGAAAATTCGGCGCCATTACTTTTATTGATCTGCGTGACAGGTATGGCATCACTCAATTATTATTTGGTGAAGATTTAAACATACAATTGGAAGAAAATCCTTTGGGAAGAGAATTTGTGTTGCAGGCAACCGGAACAGTGAGTGAACGTAGTAATAAAAATCCAAACATTCCAACCGGCGATATTGAAATTGTAGTTACCTCTTTCAAGGTATTAAACAAATCGGCTGTACCTCCTTTTACAATAGAAGATAAAACTGATGGTGGTGATGATCTGCGGATGAAATACCGTTTCATGGATCTGCGTCGAAACCCTGTAAAGAAAAATATTGAACTACGCTATGCCGTAAACCGTTCTGCAAGAAATTTTTTACATAATCAGGGTTTCATGGATATTGAAACTCCGTTTTTAATTAAATCCACACCGGAAGGAGCAAGAGATTTTGTGGTGCCAAGTAGAATGAACCCAGGTCAGTTCTATGCTTTGCCACAATCACCACAAACATTTAAGCAGTTATTAATGGTGAGCGGCTACGACCGCTATTACCAGATTGTAAAATGTTTTCGGGATGAGGATCTGAGAGCCGACCGTCAACCGGAATTTACACAGATAGATTGTGAAATGGCTTTTGTAGAGCAAGAAGATATCCTGAACATGTTTGAAGGAATGGTAAAATCCATTATTAAAGATGTAAAAGGGATTGATTATACAGAAACATTGCAACGGATGACATGGGAAGATGCCATGTGGAATTATGGTAATGATAAACCGGATATCCGTTTCGACATGAAAGTGCTAAATCTTAAATTTCCAGCACATGCTTTTGCTGACAAGACCTCCCCTCTCGCCTCAAGCGAGACCGAAGGAGGGGCTTCAGTCTCCGCATTATTAAAAAGTGATTTAATGCCAGTAACAAATGATGAAAGCATTCCTGGAAAAATTAATTTAGGCTTCAAAGTTTTTGATGAAGCAGAAACTGTTGTTGCAATAGCAGTACCCGGTTGCAGTGAATATAGCCGCAAGCAAACAGATGAATTGACAGAGTGGGTAAAACGTCCGCAGATTGGAATGAAAGGTTTGGTGTTTCTAAAAGTAAATGCTGATGGCACTTTTAAAAGCAGCGTAGATAAATTTTATTCTGAAGAAAAATTAAAAGCTATTGCAGATGCAGCCAATGCAAAAGCAGGCGACTTAGTTTTAATTCTTGCTGGTGCTGAAGAAAGAACCAGAAAAGCAATCAGCGATCTGCGGATGGAAATGGCCACTCGTTTAGGCTTAAGGAAAGAGGATGAATTCAAACTCTTGTGGGTTTTAGATTTTCCATTATTTGAATATGATGAAGGAGGTAACCGTTGGGTAGCCCGTCATCATCCGTTCACATCTCCAAAACCATCGCAGATAGAAACGATGATCAATAATAATCCTGTTATTCCTGCCCGTCCGGCAGGCGGGGAAAATGCTTCGCAATATTTAAAACATCCGTATGCCAATATTAAAGCGAATGCTTACGATATGGTATTGAACGGGAATGAAATTGGCGGCGGTTCAATCAGAATTTACCAAAGAGAATTACAGGAAAAAATGTTTGCAGCTTTAGGAATGGATGAAGCAGAACAATTACACAAGTTTGGATTTTTACTAGGTGCATTTGAATATGGTGCTCCTCCGCATGGTGGTATTGCTTTCGGCTTCGATCGTCTTTGTGCTATACTTGGTGGCAGCGAAAGCATCCGTGACTTTATTGCCTTTCCAAAGAACAATTCAGGAAGAGATGTAATGTTGGATGCGCCAGCTACGATTGATGAAAAGCAATTTGAGGAGTTGCAGATCAAGTTGAATTTGAAATAGTGGCTCACAGATTTCACTGATTAACACAGAATTTTATGATACCAGAGTTTCAATCTTTAATGCTTCCTCTATTAAAATCTGCAAGTGATGGCCAAATTCATACTATGCAGGAAACTATACATATCCTCGCAAAGCAATTAAATTTAACGGAAGAAGATTTAAATGAATGGCTTCCAAGTAAAAGCCAAAAAAAATTCTATAACTATGTGTATTGGGCTAAAGCTCATTTAAAAATGGCTGGAACTTTAGAAAACAAAGCCAGAGGTCAATTCCAAATTACAAGTCGAGGTTTAGAAGTTTTAAAAGAAAACCCTCCATTCATAAATATAAAATATCTAACTAACAAATTTGGAGACTATAAAAATCTGCTATCAAATAGTAAAAAATCAGATGCTAAAATAAATACAACATCAAAAGAAGGAATTGAGACAGATGATACTTACTTTAATCAAACACCGGAAGAACAACTTGAATTAGGCTATCAAAAAATTCGTACTGCACTAGAACAAGAAATTCTTTCAAAGCTTAAAGCAGTAAATCCAAAATATTTTGAGAAAGTTGTTGTGGAGTTACTTGTTAAAATGGGATACGGTGGATCAATTGCAGAGGCCGGAGAAGCAACCCGATATACGAATGACGAAGGTATTGATGGAATAATCAAGGAAGATAAGCTTGGCTTAGATATTATTTATATTCAAGCTAAAAGATGGGATAGTGTTGTAGGAAGACCTGAGATTCAAAAATTTGTTGGCGCATTAGCGGGTCAAAGAGCCAAAAAAGGAGTGTTTATAACAACTTCAAATTTTTCAAAAGATGCGACCTCTTATGCTACACAAATGGATGTAAAAATCATACTAATAGATGGTGAGGATTTGGCTAACTATATGATTGATTATAATCTTGGAGTTTCTATTCAATCAACCTATGAGATCAAAAAGATAGATACTGACTATTTTGAAGAAGAGTAGCAAAGGTTTTTATCCAGCATTTTGCGTAGCAAATTACAATCTGTGTTCATCCATCTAATCTGTGTCATCTGTGTTCCTGTATTAAAATTAGGAATTAAAAAGCTGTTCTAAAATCAAAGTTACTTTTCCCCCATCCGGCAACATCACTTTCTCCAATCCTATATTCATTGGCACAGCAGGAGTATTTAATGCGCCAAGCACTTCCACCGGCGCATCAAGAAACTGAAAACAGTTTTTATATATTCTTCCGGCTAATGCTTCAGCAAAAGAATTGTTTTGTTGCTCTTCCGTCAGCACCAAACATTTTCCATGAACTTTTACTCTTTCATAGATCAGTTCTTCATCCAAAGGAAATAAAGTCCGCAGATCAACAACTTCTATTTGTTGATTAAATTTCTTGGCAGCAGCTTTCGCCCAATACACCCCCATTCCATAAGTTATCACTACACAACTTTCGCCGTTAGTAATTGATTCTTCAGAAGCATTGACAACAATACTTGCTTTACCAAATGGCAGTATATAATCACTTGAAGGTTCAGGTGTTTTTGCATCTTCCGATCCCGGCACTTTGCTCCAATACAAACCTTTATGTTCCAGCATCACCACCGGATTGGGATCATAATAAGCCGCTTTCATCAACCCTTTCATATCTGCAGCATTGGAAGGATAAGCCACTTTAATTCCTTTAATGGACAGCACAGTCGTTTCCACACTACCACTATGATATGGACCGCCGCCACCGTAAGCACCAACCGGCACTCTTAATATCATAGAAACCGGAAACTTACCACAACTGAGGTAACAGCTTTTTGAAACTTCTGTTACTAATTGATTAAAGCCCGGATAGATATAATCACCAAACTGTACTTCCACAATCGGTTTCAAACCAACCGCACTCATTCCAACAGTAGAGCCAACAACATATGCCTCCTGTATAGCCGTATTAAAAACTCTGTGATCACCAAACATTTCTCCCAATGTTGCTGCTTCACGGAATACACCACCTAATCTTTTTCCTACATCCTGTCCGTACAGAATAGCTTCCGGATGTTTTTCCATTAACTCTCTTATGGCAAATAAAGCAGCATCTACCATCACTACTTTTTCTTTTCCGGCAGGAGTTCGTTCTCCTTTTTCTTCTGTTACAGGTGTCGGAGCAAATATATGATCCTCTATTGTTGAAGGATCTGGCTCAGGTGCAGCTACTGCTTTTGCAAAATCAGCACCTACTAATTCAGCAGCTTCCTTTTCAACTTCAGCTATTATTTCTTCACTAACATTTCTCTCTAATAATTTCTTCCTGAGTTTTGGATTGGGATCATGTTCCTCATGTTTTGCCCAATCATCATCACTGCGATAAAATTCTTTTCTTACACCGCTGGTATGATGCCCTAATAATGGAACCTGTGCATGAACGAGATAGGGTTTTCTTTCTTTACGTACAAAGTCACAAACATCTTTCATCACTGAATAAGATGCTTCAAAATCGCTGCCATCCACCTGCACTCTATTCATTCCTTTAAAACCAGCAGCAAACTCAAATGCATTCATGGCTCTTGCCTCATCGGCAGTTACGCTGATACCCCAATCATTATCCTGTACTAAATAAATAATAGGTAATTGCTTCAGCACAGCAAATTGAAATGCCTCACTCACTTCCCCCTCTGTAATACTTGCATCACCAAGCGAACAAACTACAATTGGCAATTCTCCATTCACACCTTTTTTCAATCTTCCGGATAAATGTTTTTCTAAATACTGAACACCTTGTGCCAATCCAGTAGTTGGGATAGCCTGCATACCTGTTGCACTGCTCTGGTGAATCATCGTGGGCTTGTCATCGCCTTTGTAATTAGGATGAGAATAATATTCTCTGCCGCCGGTAAATATATCATTGCCTTTGGCCAGCAACTGCAGCATTTGTTCATAAGGAGTAAAGCCGATACCCATGATGATACTTTCATCTCTGTAATAGGGACTTACAAAATCATGTGGCTGTAATTGAAAAGCAGTTGCTAATTGAATGGCTTCATGTCCTCTTGAAGTTGAATGAACATATTTGCAAATAGTACGATTGGCCTCATACGTCTCTGCCATCTCTTTCACCTGACTCATCATTCTGTATGCCTTCAATAGTATAGTAGTATCAATCATTTATTGCAAACAATGTTAATCGCAAATTTAAGGTAAAGCAATGCCCTTTAAAAAAGAAAAGCCATCGGTTTAATGAATGGCTTTCTCTTGCAGATAGTATTGGTTCTTGGTTGATTAATCATGCAGGCATATAATAAATTCTATATTATTTCACTTCCATTGTAAACATGCTGTCATCTTCAATGAATCCTTCCAGTTCGTCGCCAACCACCGCTTCTCCTACGCCAGCTGGTGTGCCTGTAAAAATCATATCACCAATATTTATTGAAAAATAATTGGATATATAAGCTACTATTTCATCGAAACTGTGAATCATTAAACTGGAATTACTTT
>JBDSUW010000057.1:0-12882 GCA_039927535.1 Chitinophagaceae bacterium
CAAATACGAACAGCATAATAGGAACTGCAAATATTGATATTTTTTTTATTGTATTCATTTAATCTTCTATATCGTATTCTTTTAATTTTCGGTACAATGTTCTTTCGCTAATGCCAAGATCCAATGCCGCATCTTTTCTTTTGCTCTTATGTTTCTTCAATGCTTTTATAATTAGTTCTTTTTCTTTATCCACAATGTTCAGGCTTTCTTCCACTTCCACATGGTCATGAATATCGCCATTCATCAGCACAGGTTGTGAAGACTGTAATGTCTGCTGTGTCATTTTTGGTTGTAATGATTCGGAACTTTTCAATTCCTGCAGGTCATTAATAAAGGATTTGCTTTGATGTGCCATTTCAGGGTTTTGCAAAACATCCAGGAACATTTTTTTTAATTCCGTTACATCTTTTTTCATGTCGAAAAAAAGTTTGTAAAGAATTTCTCTTTCATTGGCAAACTCATGTGAGTTGCCATTAGCAGACGCTAATACAGGCATTCTGTTGTTGGAATAGGGCTGCAAAAATTTGCTGAGATCTTTTGCAGTAATCAATTTATCATGAGAAAGAACAGAAATCTGTTCTGCAATATTCTTTAATTCTCTCACATTGCCCGGCCATGGGTAGTTTATTAACAGTTGTTTTGCTTCCTCATTCAGCTGAACAGGTACGGCTTTATATTTATCAGCAAAATCTGATGCAAATTTCCGGAACAGTATATGAATATCTTCTTGTCTGTCGTGTAAAGAAGGTACTCTGATGGGGACAGTACTTAACCTGTAGTACAGATCTTCTCTGAATTTTCCAATCTGAACCAGCTGTAATAAATCCTTATTCGTAGCAGCGATAACTCTAACATCCGTTTTTTGAACTTTGGAGGAACCTACACGAATGAATTCACCTGTTTCCAAAACACGGAGCAATCTTGCCTGTGTGCCCAATGGTAATTCTCCAATTTCATCTAAAAAAATTGTTCCCCCATTTACCGTTTCAAAATATCCTTTTCTGGAATCTGCAGCTCCTGTAAACGATCCTTTTTCATGTCCGAATAATTCAGAATCGATTGTTCCTTCAGGAATTGCTCCGCAGTTTACAGCGATAAACGGATTATGTTTTCTTGGCGAAAGTGTATGAATAATTTGTGAAAAAACTTCTTTACCTACACCGCTTTCTCCATTAATTAAAACGGTGAGATCGGTATTGGTAACCTGTGTTGCCACCTGCAATGCATAATTAAGCGCAGGAGAATTTCCAATTATGCCAAACCTGTTTTTTATACTTTGAATTTCCATGCAAGTATCCTTTCTGAATTTATTTAATTATTTTTCCGAGTAATGTTCCTTGTGTACAACTTGTTGCTTCCACCATTACATAGTCGCCTTTCTTTAACTCGTATTCTTCTTTGGCGAAAACAAAAACTTTTCCCTGCGAACTTCTTCCCATCCAGTCTGTTTCACTTTTCTTACTGTCGCCTTCTATTAATATTTTAAATGATTGGCCAATATCTTTTTGATTGCTTTCTAAGGAAAGCCTGTTTTGTAAGGCCACAACTTCATACAATCTTCTTTTCTTTTCTTCCAGTGGCACATCATCAATATATCTTTTCTGTGCAAGTGTTCCGGGTCTTTCAGAATAGTAATACATATATGCATAATGATACTTCGCATATTCCATAATACTTAATGTGTCCTGATGATCTTTTTCTTCTTCGGTACAAAATCCGGTAATAATATCTGCACTAATACCGCAATCTGGAATTATTTCTTTTATCCGTGCCACTTTTGCCATATACCATTCTCTGGTGTAGGTACGGTTCATTAATTGCAACACTCTTGTAGAACCACTCTGAACCGGAAGATGAATGTAATTACAAACATTCTCATATTTCTTTATGGTATACAAAACTTCATCTGTAATATCTTTTGGATGTGATGTTGAAAATCGAACTCTTAGCGAAGGAGAAATCAAGGCAACTTTTTCCAACAGTAAAGCAAATGTTACGACCTCCCCAAACCCCTCCGAAGGAGGGGCTTTAACCTCTGATATTACGCTAGTCGTTTCTTCTTTATTGTCATTTTTAAATTGAAAGTTCAGAGTCCCCCCATGTGGGAGATTTAGGGGGGCTGTATAATAATAACTATCTACATTTTGTCCAAGCAAGGTTACTTCTCTGAATCCTTGTTCAAATAAATCTTTGCATTCAGCTACAATGCTATCAGCACTGCGGCTTCTCTCTCTTCCCCTGGTAAATGGAACTACACAAAAGGAACACATATTATTACAGCCTCGCATAATGCTTACAAAAGCAGTAACACCATTACTATTTAAACGAACTGGAGAAATATCAGCATAAGTTTCGTCACGACTTAATAAAACATTTACTGCTTTTTGGCCGGTTTCTGCTTCTTCAACCAATGCAGGAAGACTTCTGTAAGCATCTGGTCCAACTACTATGTCAACCAGTTTTTCTTCTTCAAGCAATTTTGATTTCAACCGCTCAGCCATGCAGCCGAGCACACCAACCAATAATCCTTTTTTCTTTTGTTTTAACGACCTGAATTCAGTCAACCTTTTACGAACGGTCATTTCCGCTTTTTCACGGATGGAACAGGTGTTAATAAAGATTAGGTCAGCTTCTTCTAAAATTTTAGTAGCTCCAAACCCTTCATTATTTAATATTGAAGCCACTATTTCACTATCTGCAAAGTTCATTGCACAGCCATAGCTTTCTATAAAGAATCTTTTCTTATAGCTATTTGGATCTTCCGGAAACGGGGCGAAAGCTTCACCCTGTCTCGTTTCATCCTGCACTTTATCTGACACATAGTCAAGCATGGAATAAAAATTAGAACCTGCCTATCGGCAGGCAAGCAGCAAATATACAAACTCATGCCCTATTTGCGACAGTATGTCAGCGTTTTAAGGAGACTCCCATAATACAAGCTATCACTTGTTAGTATTCTCTTTTTCAGTTAGTTAGCAAGCTAAATAATATATTTGCGTCTAATTTTATGTGTTGAAAAAAATTACCTTCTTATTACTCACTTTAGTCATCGGTTTTATCTCCTTTTCGCAGGAGAGTAGTTTAGGCATTATAGCCGGCAATGTGCTGGATGATAAGGGCAAAGCGGTACAAAGTGCAACTGTTGAGTTAATCAAACTGGAAGATAGTTTACAAAGGCAAACAGTACTTACTGATAAGGATGGTGATTTTGCAATCAGCAATATCTCTTTTGGATATTACCGGCTTCGTATCAATTATGTGGGGATGCAAATGCTCAACATTGATAGTATTCATTTTAGAACTGAACGTTTCGATTTCAATCTTTCAGATCTTACACTAAAGCCCAAAAGCACACAAAACCTCGGAGAGGTAATTATTTATGCTGAAAAACCTTTGATTGAATCTAAAGAAGGGAATATAACTTTTAATGTTGGCGAATCTGCATTGGCAGCAGGTAGTAATGCTAGCGACTTATTAACCAATGTGCCATTGGTAGCAAAAGATGCTGATGGAAAAATTACAGTAAGAGGCAAGGAACCAAAAATACTTATTGATGATAAACCTGTTGAACTGAATTTGCAACAGTTGCAGGATTTATTAGAATCAATGCCTGGAAGCTCAATTGATAAGATAGAAGTAATGACCAATCCGCCACCTCAATATGCAAATGAAGAGGGTGGTGTAATTAATATTATTACCAAGAAAGGAAAAGTTGGTAAGAGTGGAAGAATTTCACTTACTGGTGGAACAAGAGGAGAAGCTACAATAAATGGAAGTTTTACATACAGGAAGCAAAATTTTTCAGTCAATATAAATGCTGGCGGTGGTTACAACCGTTATGAGGGGAATGGCTATTCAATCCGAAATAATATTTATACAGACTCTTCTAATTTTTTCAATTCCACAAATAGCTATACCAATAAAAACTTACGTCCTAACTTCCGGATGAATGTGAGTTATGATATTAACAAAAACAATAACCTGAACCTTGTTTTTAATTATAATCAGAATGCTTTCGACAATACAACTAATACCGAATATCAGAATATTAACCGCTTTGATGCAATATGGAAACTAAGCCAGCGACAAGTACATAGTGAAGGCGATAATTACAGCCCGAACTTAAATTTTAGTTATACCTGGAAAGGCAAACCCGGTGAAACATTGAAGGTTATTACTAGTTATAATTTTTCATCGAACAACAGTGATCGCTTATTCTTTCAGGAATATTTTAATCCTGATTATACGCCAAAAGGAATTGACTCTACGCAGCGGCAGATAAATACAACAGCAATAAATAATTATAATGTAAGAATGAACTATGACAGGTTATTGGCAAAAACAAAAACATTCCTTTCGCTTGGTGGATATTATAACCGTTCCAATAATCATGTAGTGGTAGATGCCAGTTATAAAAAGAAGCCTGAGGGCACTATGGAAAGGCTGGAATTGCTGAGTAATGATTTCTGGTTTCACCAGACGGTTTCCAACTTTCGTGGTTCAGTAAAACAGTTGCTGGGAACTGCTTTTAGTTTTACAGCCGGAACATCTGTTGAACGAACTGATATATGGTTTGAGTTATTGAAAGAAAAAAAGGATGTAAAGAATAATTATTTTACCTGGTTGCCATTTGCCAATATCAACAAAACCTGGAAAGATAAACTGAGCCTTACGTTTGCATATCGTCGTACGATCAACCGTCCAGGAATAACACAATTGAATCCTGCTATCGATTATTCTGATCCTTATAATGTGCGGTTTGGTAATGATAAGCTGGAAGCATCCTCTTCACACAATTTTGATTTTGTTGCGGGTCGAACAAAAACAAAATATTTTCTGAACCTCGGAATGGGTTACAATATAGTGGATGATGTTTTTAGCCAGGTAAGAACATTGTTACCTGAAGGTAAAACACAAATTACCTGGGAAAATATCAGTGGTAGAAAGGAATATGAGATCAGTACCTGGAATGGCATTACGCTTACAAAAAAACTAAAACTAAATGCAAGTGCAAGCTATACCTATAGCAAGTACAGCAATTTTGATATTACTGTACGCAGGTTTCGAAATGGTGGTTCATTTACTTCTAATGTAAATGCCAGTTTCTCACCAAAGGATATCTGGAATTTTACAGGGGGATTTAATATTAACCGATTTGGAAACCCACAAGGCTTTGCCCGTTGGAACACCAGTATGAACCTGGGAATTCAAAAAAAATTCTTCAATAAGAAGCTGATTACAACAATCAATATTATTGATCCGTTTGTAAATCAGCAGCGCAGAATATTTACCTATGCTCCAAATTTTAACCTGGAAAGTTATAGCATCACACAAACAAGAAACTTCAGGTTGAGTATTGCGTATAATCTTACAAAAACTCCAAAGAAAAAGGCTGCACCATCTCAAAAAATTGGTTCCTTAGTAAAATAAAAGGTCTACCTTAAAATGGGTATTTTTTATAAATTTTCCCTGTAATTTTTTATTTGTAAACATTTTATTACTATTTTCAAAAAGATTTTACGAAAACGCATAGCCGCTTTTGTAAGTATCATTGTTAATATCATTCAATCCCTGAAAACAATCCAATACTTGATAGCTTAAATAAAGTTAAAATGGGTAACAACATTTTTATTGGAAATATTTGGTAACATGTAAGTAATTGATTTATTAAATGCTTAGGCAATTGATCCGTATACTTTTTTTAGTTCTTTTAATGTCTACCCAGACACAGGCTCAGTCGTGGAAGGAATATCTGGATAGTGCTGAATTATACAGGAAGAATAATGATTTTGAAAAAGGAATTTTCTTTTATGAGCAGGCCGATAAATCCAGGCCAACAGATTCAATACAAACAGAATCAAATATTTCCTTGCTCACTCAGACCGCAAACTTTTACTATTTATCCCTAAGTCAATACGAAAAAGCTAAAGAATTATATTTAAAAGCAAAAACAATTCTTAGTAAAATTCAAGGAAGGAATAACGATACGTATGGCAGAAATGCATTTATGTTAGGGCAAATCTATTATAAGCTTAAGGATGTTATTAAATCAGAAGAATTTTACTTTGAAGCAAAACAAATCTGGCAAGATATATTTGGAAAAAATAGTAAACAATATGCTGCTGTTTGTAATGCATTAGGCATTTTATACAACGATAACGGAGACTATGAAAAAGCAGAGTTGCAGCATTTTGAAGCCAGGGCAATACGGAAAGAACTTAAAGACTCTGCCTATTATGCACAAAGTTGTAATAATCTGGCCGCTATTTACTGGAATCTTGGTCAGCCAGACAAAGCCGAGCCATTAGCACTGGAAGCTAAAGAAATAAGAGGGAGCCTTGCAATAGTGCCTAAACCTACATACGCCATAAGCTGTGTTAACCTTGCCAATATTTACCGGGATATGGGTAAATATGAAAAAGCTGAAGCCTTATATATTGAAGCAAAAAATATCAGGGAAAAATATCTGACAAAAGATAATGATGAATATGCGTTGAGTTGTGACATACTTGCTGATCTCTATTATTTCATGAAACAATATGATAAAGCAGAACCACTTTACATTGAATCAAAAGCTATCAGGGAAAAAATAGGTTCCACTGCCAGTTTCTATTATGGGCAGAGTTGCAGCAATATGGCTGCCTTATACAGGGAAATGGGTAAATATGAACAAGCTCAATCACTTGCCTTAAAGGCTGATATGATATACCAAAGTTTTGGAAATGCTGCAGAAGGTGATATTGCCATTAATTATAATAGTCTTGGCGTTTTGTTTTTTGCGATGAAGAAATTTGATAAAGCAGAAGAATATTTAGGGAAAGCCAGAATAATCTGGAAAAAAAATCTTGGCGAAGAACATCCTTTTTACACCGAAAATTCCCTGAGTCTTGCCAGAGTTAATTGGCAAAACGATGACATTCAAAAAGCGAATGAGCTGTATGTACAGGCGTTTGATGCACAAGTGAAGCTGGCTGGCAGTTTTTTCTCATTTACATCCGAGGAAGAAAAACAACTATACCTTAAAAATATTGCTGGTTCAGAAGATGAGTACCAATCTTTCTATTTTCAAAAAATGAATCAGGGAAATGGTGGCCAGCCTTATCAGATTTCATTGTTGAAAAGAAACCAGATCCTTGCATCATCACAGGAAATGCGGCAATTGATTTACGATAGCAGAGATACATTGCTTACCAATAAATATGCAAAGTGGGTAACTATAAAAAAACAAATTGCTACGCTTTATGCAAAAGGTGAGTCGGCTCCAAAAGATCAGTTGCAATTGCTTTTGGAAAAAGCAGATGTGTTGGAAAAAGATATCGTTCGCAGCTCGAAAGCATTAAATATTGCAACACAGAATAAAGTTGACTGGAAACTAATCCGTAATCAGTTAGGCCCGACAGAAGCCGCTATTGAATTTATTGAGTTTAACTATTTTGATGGACATAAAAACACTGACAGTACTTTTTATGTCGCACAGGTCTTGCGAAAAGGAATGACAGAACCGGCTTATATCCCTCTCTTTGAAAAGCATAAACTGGATAGCTTATTTAGAAAAGCATTTTTCGGCAGTGTTGGTATCAATCAATTTTATACAAGGGGATTAGAGTTAACAGAGGATAATAGCTATTCGCAGCAGGCTTATAATACGATCTGGAAGCCAATGGAAAATCAATTAGCCGGCCTAACCAAAATTTATTATGCACCGGCTGGATTATTACATCGTATTTCCTTTGCAGCTCTTGCTGTTGATAGTGCTGAAGTTTTAAGTGACAAGTATCAATTGGTACAGCTATCTACTACTGCCTCTATTCCCGTTTTGAAACCCGGTTATGTAAATACTCAGGATAAAATTTTATTATATGGAGGAGTGCAGTATAACCGGGATAGTACCAAAGCAAATTCATTGATTGACTCCGGCAGTATTGCAAAAAGAAGTGGTTTTAATTACCTCCCTGGTACAGAAAAAGAAGTAGATGCAATCGCAACTACCGGTGCCGAAAAAAAATATACACCCGTTGTACTTAAAGGTTGGCTGGCAAAAGAGGATTCTGTAAAAGTATTGAACGGAATAAAATCTCCTGCTGTAATACATATAGCCACACATGGTTTTTTCTTTGATGACCCCGAAAGCAATAACTCTGAAAATAAAAAAATGAATTTGGGAGATGGTGCGGCCTTTCAATTCGCTGAAAATCCTTTACTGCGTTCAGGATTATTATTTGCCGGAGCGAATGATACCTGGAAAGGAAAAAATATAGAAGGTTCCCAGGACGATGGAATTCTTACCGCATACGAAGTCTCCAATCTTTATTTACCAAATACAAGACTAGTTGTACTCTCTGCCTGCGAAACAGCCTTGGGTGATATAAAGGGGAGTGAAGGAGTATATGGCTTACAACGGGCATTTAAAATGGCAGGAGTAAAAAACCTGGTGATGAGTCTCTGGAAAGTACCGGATATAGAAACTGCAGAGTTTATGCAGTTGTTTTATAAAAACATGTTTGAAGGAAAAGCAATTGATCAATCATTTTACGAAACTCAAATGATTATGAAAAATAAGTACAGGAATGATCCGTATAAATGGGCAGCCTGGATTTTGTTGAAATAAAAAATACAAGTTTAAGATGATAAAATATTCACTACTTCTGATATTTTTTATAATTGATTGTGCATGTTTGTATGCCCAGAATAACCAATGGACCTGGGTAAAAGGAGACAGCACCATTCAAAACACTAGTTATGGTGTATATGGAGTACTGGGAGTTGCCAGTCCTACAAATAAACCAGGGAGCAGAAATGGATCCGTTCAATGGACAGATGCCAGCGGAAACATGTGGCTATTTGGGGGTTTTGGTTATGGAGAAGCGGGAACATCAACATCACCAGGTGATTTGAATGATTTGTGGAGATATAACCCCACAACTAACCAATGGACCTGGATGAAAGGTGATAAAATAAGAAATCAAAATGGTATTTATGGTACTATTACCACACCGGACTTAGCTAACAAACCTGGTTCCAGAAGGGATGCAATTTCATGGATAGATGCCACTGGTAATCTTTGGTTATTTGGAGGAAGTGGGTATGGAGAAACTAACTTTGGTTCATTAAATGATCTATGGAGATATTCTCCAGCTACTAATCAATGGACCTGGATAAAGGGTGATAAAGGAACTAATATAAATGGAACATATGGTACTTTAGGCCTTGCATCTATAGCTAATAAACCCGGCAGCAGACACAGAGCAACTTCCTGGAAAGATGCCAGTGGGAACTTTTGGTTAATGGGAGGAAGTGCATATGCAGAAACATCTTCAGGTTCATTAAATGATTTGTGGAGATATAATCCCACTACTAACCAATGGACATGGATGAAAGGTGATAAAACTACTTTATCTTATGGAGTCTATGGTGTTCAGGGTATTGCAGCTGCTGCAAATAAACCTGGAGGGAGAAATTCAGCTACTTGCTGGACAGACCTGAGTGGAAATTTTTGGTTGCTTGGTGGAACTGGTTACCTGGAATCGGGATCATCTGCTAACTTAAATGATCTTTGGAGATATAATGTGAGTACTAATCAGTGGACATGGATGAAAGGCGATAAAACAGGTTCTGTAGTTGGCGTTTACGGTACACAAGGTATAGCAGCAGCAGCCAATAAACCCGGTGCAAGAAGATTTGGACTTTCCTGGATAGATGCTACCGGTGTTTTATGGTTATACGGTGGATCTGGATTTGGAGAAACTGGTTTTGGGCTTTTAAATGATTTATGGAAATATAACACCTCAACCAATCAATGGACATGGGTGAAAGGAAGTAAAGCCGTTAATGTGAATGGGGTGTTTGGTGTACAAGGAGTCGCTACAGCAATTAATAATCCTGATAGTAAATCTGAGGCAGCTGTTTGGAGAGATGCAATAGGAAACTTATGGTTATTTGGGGGTTCGGGAACCCCGGGAAGGATGAATGATTTATGGAAGTACAATATTTCTACAAATCAATGGACTTGGGTGAGAGACTATATGACTATAGGATTTTCTGGAATTTTCGGCACACAAGGAACTGCGGAAAATTCTAATAAACCAGGTAGCAGAAATAATTCTATCACCTGGACTTATGGAAATGATTTTTGGTTATTTGGCGGTAGTGGTGTCGGTAGCACATTTTCCGGAGCTCTGAATGATCTATGGAAATATAATTCATTATCTAATCAATGGAGTTGGGTAAAGGGCGATAGTACAGTAAACTTATTCGGTGTTTACGGGACAATTGGTGTTTCAGCAGTTTTAAATAATCCTGGGGCAAGAGAAGACGCAGTGTCGTGGAAAGATGCAAGTGGAAATCTTTGGTTATTTGGAGGTATTGGGAATGGAGAAACAGCCAATGGCCGTTTAAATGATTTATGGAAGTATTCACCTGCTAATAATCAATGGACATGGGTAAGAGGTAATAAATCAGTTGATATAAATGGAGTATTTGGTACTCAGGGTACGGCTAATGCTGGTAATAATCCTGGCAGCAGGAGTGCTGCTGTTTCCTGGATAGATGCAAGCGGAAATTTATGGTTATTTGGGGGCTATGGATTTGGAGAAACTGGTTCTTCTGGATATTTAAATGACTTATGGAAGTATTCGCCAGCAACCAATCAATGGACATGGGTAAATGGTGAAAATACTATTGATAGATCGCCTTATACAGGTCCGGGGGGAATTATGGATGCTGTTTCCTGGAGAGATGCAAACGATAATATGTGGCTTTTTGGAGGTTATGGCTATGATTCTTATCGTTTGAACGGATCTGGGTATTTAAATGATTTGTGGAAATATACACCTTCAACAAATGAATGGCTTTTTGTAAAAGGGGATGGAGCAATAAATAAGAATACAAGGTATGGTACAATGGGTGTTGATGCTGAAACAAATTCACCGGGTGGCCGTACTAGCATGGCTAATTGGCAAGATCAGTTTGGGAATTTATGGTTGTTCAGCGGCGATGGGGCTGCTAACAAAGATTTATGGAAATTTGATACTACCAGCAAAAATTGGACTTGGATAAAAGGAGAAAATAATAGTATTGAGTATGGCATATATGGTACATTAGGAGTTTCTGCAGATTTAAATACTCCTGGTAAAAGAGGAAATGCTGCAGCATGGAAAGATGCGGGGGGGAATTTTTGGTTATTAGGTGGGTACGGTTATCCGGGTAGTTATTCCAATTATAATGTCTTAAATGATTTATGGAAGTTTTCACCTTGTATAAATAAATTATCAATAACTCCTGAAACTGGAAATTTTTGTCTTGGAATATCAACAATAACATTAACGGTTACGGGTGGTATATTGTATGAATGGTATAAGGATGGTATAATTATATCAGGTGAAAGCGGATCGTCATTAAATGCTTCTACACCGGGATCTTATTATGCTAAATCACTTGTTGGTTCATGCACTGTTTTTTCTAAAGAAGTTAGTCTTGGATCAAATATTGTAACTCCTACACTTAGTGGAAATGGAGTTTATTGCGAAGGGGAAGGAGTAAGTGTTGGTATGCCAGATACAGAGAAAGATCAGACATATAGATGGATAGGTCCTGAGACAAGGTATATCCCAATCGGTGGCGGAGGCGGAAATCAAAGTTTAAATTTTGCAATGGAAGCTAGGTCTTCTGGCTCTTATTTTGTAGAATCTACAAAACCCGGTTGTAATACTGTTTACACTAACAGTGTTGCTGTCTACTACGGAGGTGTTACAAATCTGAGTACATTATCGGTTTGTTCTAATCAAGTTTCTTTTAGTTGGACAGATTATGGCAGTCCGGTTAAACGTTTTCAATATGCAGTAACATTTTCATCGACTCCTCCGGCTATCGGTTCTACTGTAACTTCTACATCTGCATCAGTTGGAGGGTTATCTCCTTCAACTACTTATTATATCCATGTAAGAGGGGCTAGCATTCGTGACTTCGACTTAGTAAATTTAGCTTTTTGTAATACTTGGACTACTACATCTTTTACAACACCAGCTAATCCTTTAACGCCAACTTTAACTCCCGCATCCGCAACAATTTGCCAAGGCAATTCGCAATTATTAACTGCATCGGGTGGTAATAGTTATCAGTGGCTCTTGGATAATAATATTATCAATGGTGTCACCTCAGCCACATATACTGCCACACTTTCTGGTGTTTATAAAGTTAGGGCATATAATTCCGGATGTGACCAATCTACACCACTATCTAATGCTTCAACTATAACTTTTACTCTACCACCTGCAGGCACAATAAGCCCTGCCAGTGCATCTATATGTTCTGGTGGTTCACAATTGTTAACTGCAACCGGCGGCACCTCCTATCAATGGTACAGAGATGGAACAATAATATCTGGAGAGGTTAATGCAACTTATTCAGCCAATCTTGCAGGCAATTATACAGTAACAATCTTCAATGGAGGTTGTAGTGGTCCAGCATCAAACAACTCAATTATAACATTGAGTACTGCACCCACTGGCACTATAAGTCCGACTACTGCATTTATATGTACTGGTGGTTCTCAGATATTAACTGCAACAGGAGGAACATCGTATCAATGGTTCAAAGATGGAACAATAATATCAGGAGAGGTTAATGCTACATATTCAGCCAATCTTGCAGGCACTTATACAGTAACAATCTTCAATGGCAGTTGTAGTGGCCCGGCATCAAATAACTCAGTTATTACTTTGAGTGGAGCACCCTCTGGCACAATAAGTCCGGCTACTGCATCTATTTGTACTGGTGGCTCACAGTTGTTAACTGCAACAGGTGGAACATCGTATCAATGGTACAAGGATGGAACAATAATATCAGGAGAAGTGAATGCAACTTATTCAGCCAATCTTGCAGGCA
>JBDSUW010000058.1:0-9690 GCA_039927535.1 Chitinophagaceae bacterium
TGTTTCAACATCTGTAAACACAACAGGTTCGATTGCTTTTTTTTCGGAGTACATGCTTTTGAATTCTTTTTTCTCGCTGGTATGCTTGTAATCTACAAACCCGTAAATGCTGGCGCCTATCATTAACGTGGCGCCTACGTACAAGATTGATTTCATTTGTTTTAGTTTTTATTGTTTTTAAATGACCAAATAGTTTTGCAAATCATAGTTGTTTTTTACTCCAAACCCCCGTCCAACCGGATCATCCGGGCAGGCCTAAAGGACCTTAAGTCTCCGAAGTTTTAGGAATATATATTAATATCGATTCTATGTTGCGAAACTTTTTAAATATTTTTTACTCTGCCTGTAAATAATCCATTCTGCAAAAAGCATATTGCCGATTACACTAATCCAAAGAGACAGCTCATAGTTTTCTAAATGTCCCCAGCCCATTACATAAAAAAGGATATGATAGACTCTGAATGTAACAGCCGTCATTGCCATTGCATAGCTTCTTATCATCCAGATTTTATGTGCTACTATATTCCTTTTATGAATAGTGGTAAGGCCATTGAGTGTAGTAACAAACCACCAGCCTGCCATGAACATAAATAAAGCTCTTTCCCAAAAACTTCCTTTTGCAAAGAATGACATGTACAGGCCAGTGGGTGCCCCAAGGAAAAGGACAACGAAAACATAAATCTTGCCCGAAAACCGATGGATGGCTTTTGATTTTTTCAATATATATCTCGAAAACTGGATAAGGGCAGTACCAATACATAAGGCTCCTGCAGTGATATGGATATAAAAGCAGGTATTATAGAAATTACTTTTAAAGAGGAAACTTCTCTCCTGAATGAAATCAAAATCTTTACTGAAAGAGAAATAAGGTAAAGTGTTATAAATAAGAAGTAAACTAAACCCGATTACCGGCACCCAGAACAACATCTGAAACAGCACTTTGGCCGATTTTTGCAGTGTTAGTATACGAGAATTTTGCATACAATGGTTTGTGATATAGTGCTGATGTAAACACCTGAAAAAATTCATAAAAGTTACCTGTTAGTTATTTGTTAAAGGAATTTTCTATTCGGCTGAAACTTTACTAATTTCAAAGTTCAACAACTGTCTTATGATCCCTTTGAGAAAATTTGCCGTTTTGCTGCTCCTCCTGCTGATTTTTAAAGCCGGAAAAACACAAGAAGCGGCCGCCATCGATTCTATGAAAAAAGCACTGGCCGTTGCTACCACGATTGATGAAAAGATGAAACAACTGGATTACCTGTCCCGAACATTAATGAATGTGGATTTGCAGGAGGCAGAAAAATATGGAAATGAAATGATCCAGCTTGCTGAAGAATCGAGGAACAGGCTGTTAATGATCAAAGCTTATAAATCCAATGGTGTACGATGCAGTTATTTTGGTGGTCAAAAGGATTATATAACTAGATCCATAGATTATTTTAATTCAGCCCTTGACATTGCAAAGAAAGAAAAAATAGTTAATGAAATTGGCGGAATACAATTAAACCTTGCTAGTGTATATTTAATGATACCAGATAAGGATAAGGCATTGAGCTATGCCAACCAGGGGTTTTCTCTGATCTCTACTCTTTCTAATGACAGCCTGAAAGTGGAAGCCCATAATACATATGGCAAAGTTTATCTTGCCCGGAATGAAAAGACGCTGAGTCTCCGCAACTATCTTACTGCCCTACGAATAGCAGAAGAGATGCCTGATGAAAAAGCTGATAAAAAAAACGGGAAGCCATTATTATTACGAAACTGCTATCTAAGCCTGTCAAACTTTTATGCCAGAATCGATGACTATGATAAGGCAATTGATTATTATACTTCTGCCTATAATAAGTTAGATGACCTGCATGAAAAGAACATACCCTACCAGCGGGTTGTTGATATTAATTCACTTGGTAATCTGTTTTCGGCAAAGAAAAGATATGATATTGCTATCAGCTATTTTGAGCGGTCGGTAAGAATGGCTGACTCTTTAAAATTTTCGTCGCTTAAAATTCCGGGATATGTAAGTTTACTGAATCAATACCTGAAAATGGAAGAGCCCCTGAAGGCGTTGGACTATATGAAATCTCCTGCAGGTCAGCAATTAAAAGAACACCTGATGAAGTTTGGATTGTCGGGAGTAATTAGCCAGGTATACGGTGTTATTTATGCAGAATTGAAACAATATGATTCGGCTAATCTTTATTTCAATCAGGCACTTCCTTTTTTCGAGAACAGCAATGAAACAAACAAGATTTCTTTTTACCAACAACTGGCAACTTTTTATAAGCATGCTGAGCAAAACAGTAAAGCTGTTGAGTATTTCCTGAAAGTAAAAGATATAGGAGAACGGTTGGGATTACTTGAAAGTGTAGAAATGGCAGCACAGCAGTTAGATTCTCTTTATACAAAGAACGGAAGTTACCAGTTAGCCAATCAATTCAATGGCATCTACTACCAATATAAAGACAGTATAGAAAAGCTAAACAAAGAGAAGGAGCTTACCCAACTGGAAGCTGCAGATGAGTTGCAACGGCAGGAAAGATTAGTTAAAGAAAAAGAAGAAGCGAAACGGCAGCGAAATAATATTCAGTACCTGGCAATTACGATTGGTATAGTTGTTTTGTTTATTGCTCTTGTAGTACTAGGAATGTTTAAAGTTTCAGCCACCACCATCAAAATGATCGGATTTTTTGCTTTTCTGATGTTCTTCGAATTTATCTTCTTGATATTTAAAAAGAATATTTACTCTATCACCAAAGGTGAACCATGGAAAGATCTTTTGCTCATGATCGGGTTGGCAGCTTTGTTGCTTCCACTGCATCATTGGCTGGAACATAAGGTTATTAAATATCTTACTTCTCATAACCGCCTAACATCGGCAGGGCATCATATAAAAAGAAAAATATTCGGAGGACCAAAAGACACTGAACAATAAGGCAAGGCTTACCTTTGTAAAAAAAGATAAGAGGTGATTGTAATTGATAATATATTGATAAGCGAAGATGTGGTGGATAAGCAATTTGTATGCGACCTGAACAGTTGCAAAGGTGCCTGCTGCGAAGATGGTGCTGCTGGCGCACCACTGGCTAAAGAGGAATTGAAAATTGTGACGGAGGTATATGAAAAAGTAAAGCCTTACCTGACTAAAAACTCTATTTCAGAAATTGAGAAAAAGGGTTTCTACGTTTACGATGCAGAATTTGAGTGGGTAACACCTACCGTGGATAATGATAATGAAATTTGTGTATATGGCGTTCGAGGTGAAAACGGTATTATTAAATGTGCATTTGAACAGGCATATAATGATAAGGTGATTGAATGGAAGAAGCCAATCAGTTGTCATTTGTATCCCATCATTTCCAAAAAAGGAAAGCATGGCGATTATGAAAGAGTGAACTACGAACCAAGAGATACGATTTGCAGCCCGGCATGTGCCTTGGGAGAAAAATTAAAAGTACCGGCTTACCAGTTTTTAAAAGAACCGATAATTAGAAAGTACGGTGAGGAATTTTATGAAGCGTTGGATACTATTGCCAAAGGGGAGTGGGAAGAAATAGGGCCTCCCCAAACCCCTCCGAAGCCCGCCCGGCCAAGCCGTTCGGACGGGGAGGGGCTTTAAAGTCTTTAAAAAAAAGAAATACATTATTGATTCTATATGCTTATATAAATAAGTTTAGTAAAAGAGATGCATTTTAATGAAAAGCGAACAGAATGATGAAGAGTGCGACACAAAGGACGATGTCATAGAAAATTGAAGTTGGCTCAAAAGTATTTAACGAGAAATAAATAATCAGAAATTATTTTGAAAGAATCAGCATCCGATTTTATTGCGAAGAGTACAATTAAAGCTGCCGATAAAGAACATCGCAGAAAGATCAATTTTAATATTGGCAAGTATAATGCTGTGGTGCCAAAAGGAAAGGAACAGTTTCCAGATGTAAATCTTGTAAAAGAAAAAGCAAAGAATATTAAGTGGAAAGCCATTGAGACGTTGGATAAGCAACTGGAAACTTTTGAAGCGAACATAACAAGAAGAGGTGCAAAAGTTATTTGGGCGGAAGATGCACAACAAGCCTTGGATGCTATCAAGAAGATATGTGAAGAGAAGGCTTGTAAAATATTGGTGAAGAGCAAGAGCATGGTGACAGAGGAAATACACCTGAATGATTTTTTAGAAAAGAACGGCATTGAAAGTGTGGAAACTGATTTGGGAGAATATATACAGCAATTGGATGGAGAGCCACCTTACCATATTGTTACTCCTGCTATGCATAAGAGCAAAGAAGATGTGGCGAAACTCTTTGCTGAAAAATTAGGGACTGACCCCAAAGCAACCCCTGAAGAACTTACGCTGATAGCAAGAGATATACTTCGTGAAAAATATGTGCAGGCAGAAGTGGGAGTAACAGGTGCTAATTTTATCATTGCTGATATTGGCGGAATTGCTGTTACGGAAAATGAAGGCAATGCAAGATTGAGTTGTGCTTTTCCTAAAACACATATTGTAATAGCAGGTATTGAAAAGATGATTCCTACAATGACGGATCTTGCTTTGTTCTGGCCGTTGCTCTCAACCTTTGGTACAGGGCAGCAGATTACTGTTTACAATACGATAGTTGCTGGCCCAAGGCAACCTAATGAAAAAGATGGTCCGGATGATATGTATGTGATATTGCTGGACAATGGTCGTACCAATATTCTTGCTAACGAAAAGCAAAGAGAAAGTTTGTACTGCATCCGCTGCGGTGCCTGCCTGAATGCTTGTCCAGTTTATAAAAATATTGGTGGTCATACATATGCTGCTACTTACAGCGGACCAATTGGTTCTGTAATTACTCCACATTTAAAAAATATGGATGAGTGGAAGCATTTGAGTTATGCTTCATCGCTTTGTGGCGCCTGCACAGAAGTGTGTCCCGTAAAAATTAATATACATGAATTGTTGTTGGAGAACAGGCATGAATCAGTGGAAGAAGGGCATAGTGCTTTCAGTGAAAAAATAGCCTGGAAAATGTGGAAGCAAGGAATGCTGCGCCGCAAGTGGATGAATATGGCCAATGGGAAAATGAAGAATTGGGTGGTGAATACGATGGTGAAAGGCTGGAAAGAACACCGAGGCGAAATGGAATTCCCGAAGAAATCTTTCAATGAGATGTGGAAGGAGAAAAATAATGTGTGATTATTTTTGTAACTTGTTTTAAATGTAAAACACATGGAACAGCTTTTTACTGCGCATATTGAAAGGGATACTGAATCAGGTTATTATATTGGAACAATCCCAAATGTGCCCGGTGCTCATACACAGGCCAAAACACTCGACGAACTGTCTCTAAGATTAAAAGAAGTGCTAGAATTATGCTTTGAGACGATGAATGAAGATGAACGAAAAGAAATTCCTCAATTCATAGGAACCCAACAAATTTCAATTGCGATATGAGCAAGTTGCCCGTTACGTCGGCAAAAGAATTAGAAAAGTTATTACTGAAACAGGGGTTTCAGATTATCCGACAAAAAGGAAGTCACCGGTTTTACAAACATACTGACGGCCGCTACACAACTTTACCACATCATTCGGGAGAAGATTTGACAAGACCGTTGATTAGAGTAATTCTACGACAAATAGATATTGATACTGAAACTTATACTCGGATGTTGAATGAAAAATGATTTATGCTTATTTATTCTGAAAAGATTACTCCGCGACTAAATTATATTTCAACATTTATTGCAGAAGAAATAAGTATTGAGTCTTTTCAGGTAACAGAAGACAAGGATTCGTATAGAAATTATACAGGTACTAAGTTCAATTACAGCTCAGCAAGAATTACTGATACAGAATGTTGGATAGAACCACATGGTCTGTTAACTGAGAAAGATATTTGCGAACAAACTATAGATTGTTTTGAATGGAACGGCAGTAAAGCTTTCTTTAAAACCGATGGCGATTTCCCCTTTGACATTTTTGCTACTTCTTTTTATTTGCTCAGCCGCTACGAGGAGTACCTGCCACATGAAAAAGATATGTATGAAAGGTATGCACATGAAAACTCATTAGCCTTCAGGGAAAACTTTTTAAATATTCCGGTTGTCAACCAATGGCTGCAAGTATTTAAAAAAGTATTGAAACAGCAGTTCCCTTCTTTTGCTGAGAAGAACCCTTCTTTCAAATTTCAACCAACCTATGATATTGATGAAGCATATTCTTACAAACATAAAGGCTGGTTTAGAAATGTCGGTGGTGCACTAAAGGATTTACTGAAAGGAAACTGGAGCAAAGTTGCATTGCGACAGAAAGTGATCAGTAATAAAATAAAGGACACCTATGATTCATACGAATGGATGGATGAATTGCACAAACAGTATAACCTGAAACCTAACTATTTTTTCCTGGTGCCGGAGAAGAATGGGCTATACGATAAGAATATTCTTCCGGCGAATACTGCAATGCAGTCACTGATAAAGCAACATGCAGTAAAATATGTTGTTGGTATTCATCCATCTTGGCAAAGTAGTGATGAGCATTCGTTATTGGAAAAAGAAATTAAAACACTTGAAGAGATAACTGAAAAAACTGTATCCAATTCCCGCCAGCATTTTATACGATTTACATTGCCCGATACTTTTCGTCGCTTACTTTCAGCAGGCATCAAAGAAGATTACTCAATGGGCTACGGAAGCATTAATGGATTCAGAGCATCTGTAGCTTCCCCGTTTTATTGGTATGATCTGGCAAAAGAAGAACAGACTGATTTATTACTTCATCCTTTCTGCTATATGGAGGCTAATTCTTTTTATGAACAGAAAGTTTCAGCTCAACAAGCTTTAGAAGAAATGCTTCACTACTTAAACGAAGTAAAAAAAGTTAACGGCACATTAAGTACTCTCTGGCACAATACATTTTTAGGAACTGATCCGTTCTTTGCCGGCTGGAGAGAAGTGTATCAGCAATTCATCAAAGAAGCGGTTCGTTAAACTCCTTCCGTTTCCGGCTGTTCTGGCGGAGGAATGATTTTAAAGGCACGGTTCACCATAAATACGCCCAATAATGCTACCAGTCCACCTATAATAATAAAGATGGAAACCACTTCACCAAAAAACAGCCAACCACATAACACAGCAACGATAGGATTTATATATGCATAAATGGATGCCTGTTCTGTTGGCAAATTTTGCAATGCATATAAATAAGCAATAAAAGCGATGACAGAACCAAACAGTACAAGGTAACCGATGGCAGCCCATGCTTTCCACGGAATAGATGCTATTGGTATTGACAAACCACTTGCTTCTGTTGTTATTACCAACGTTATACCTGCCATTAACATTTGTAAGCCTAATCCGAAATAGGGATTGAATTTATTTGCCTGTTGTTTTGTATATAAACTAGCAAAAGCCCATGTCCAGGTGGCAATCAAGGAAAGAATAATTCCAAAACGAAAATCATAAATAAGAAAATCCTTCAAGTGAGGGAAGAAAATTACACATACGCCACCGAAACCAAGTAACAAACCAATCAGAGCATTTCGAGGCAATTTAGATTTAGCCGTAAACAAGCCAATTACCACAAGCCACAAAGGGAATATTGCACCCATAATAGAACCAAGACCAGCGGAAATATATTGCACACCCCAAGTACTGAGTCCATTACTCAGAATAAAATTCAGAAAACTTAATACAATAATAGGAATCCATTCTTTTCCTTTCGGCCACGGTGCTTTTCTGTAAATAAAAAAACCAACATATAAAACACCAGCGATAATTTGTCGGATACCTGCCATTTGCAAAGCCGGCATATGTGATACACCTTCTTTGGATGCTATCCAGGTGGTGCCCCATAAAACACTTACAACAGCCAATGCAAAAATTGCTTTCGACCTTGTTCCTTTCTTATGAATGCTAAAAGGATTAAAGGCCCGCAACATTTTAATGTTGGCAGTAGTGTTGGCTAAGGTTTTATATATATCGTAACGTGGCAAAGATTAATGTTTAAAATGTCTCATGCCTGTAATTACCATTGCTAGTTTATTTTCCACACAATACTCAATAGAATCTTTATCTCTTATAGAACCGCCCGGCTGAATGAATGCCGTAATTCCTGCTTCATATCCTAACTTCACACAATCATTAAATGGAAAGAAAGCATCACTTGCCATAACAGCACTGTTCAAATCGAAGTTGAATTGCTTTGCTTTTTCAACTGCTTGTCTTAATGCATCAATGCGGCTAGTTTGTCCGCAGCCTTTACCCACTAACTGTTTGTTTTTAATCAATGCAATCGCATTTGATTTTAAATGCTTGCAAACAATGTTTGCAAATTCGAGATCAGCTTTTTCTTCTGCAGTACAATCTCTGCCACCCACTTCTTTCCATTCAGTTAAATTGCCTTCATCTGGTCCCTGCACTAGCACACCATTTAATAAGGAGCGGAACATTCCCGCTTGATTTCTTGTTCCTTGTTCCTTGTTCCTTAATAGTATCCTGTTCTTCTTTGACTTTAAAATTTCCAATGCATCCTCATCAAACGCTGGAGCAATCAATACTTCAAAGAAAATTTCATTAATGGCCTCAGCAGTAGCTTTATCAATAGTGCTGTTACAAATCAATACGCCACCAAATGCACTTTCCGGATCGCCAGCCAATGCTGCATCCCAACTTTCTTTCACAGAAAAACGTTGTGCAATGCCGCAAACATTAGTGTGTTTGAAAATGGCAAATACAGCCTCCCTGCCCTCCGAAGGAGGGTTCTTAGAGTCTGCTATTGAAGAAGTCTTTTGTTCTTTATTAATAGCAGAACTGTCGGAGTTTAAAGCCCCTCCTTCGGAGGGGTTTGGGGAGGCTTTCCCTTCGGAGGGCAGGGAGGCTTCCCTTATCATTTGCATCGCCGCATCCACATCCACCAAATTATTATACGAAAGTTCTTTACCATTCAACTGCTCAAACAGTTTATCCAGATCGCCATAAAAAGCACCGGACTGATGTGGGTTCTCACCATATCGCATTGTTTTTTCAGGCGCATTAAACGGAGTGGCGATTGTTAACTGATGAAAATAATTCGAGATTGCATTGTCATACGAAGTACAAACATCAAAAGCTTTGATGGCAAACTGGCGGCGTTGGTCTAAAGTTGTTTCACCGTGTTGTGTACTTAATATTGAAACCAGTTCAGCATAATCAGCTTTACTGGCCACCACCATCACATCTGTATGATTTTTTGCAGCGGCTCTTAACATTGATGGTCCGCCAATGTCTATTTTTTCAATAATTGCTTTTTCATCAGTAGTAGAAGCAACAGTTTCTTCAAACGGGTAGAGGTCAACAATCACCAGGTCTATTTCCGGAATATTATATTCCTTCATTTCCTGCATATGTGTAGCATCCTCTCGTTTACCCAATATGCCGCCAAACACAGAAGGGTGCAATGTTTTTACCCGACCGCCCAAGATGGAAGGATAAGTGGTCAGTGCTTCCACCGGAATTACTTTTGCACCCAGTTTTTCAATAAAATCCTGTGTGCCGCCGGTGGAGTAGATGGTTACATCCTGCTCTTTTAAAATATTGATGATCGTTTCCAGCCCGTCTTTGTAAAAAACCGAAATAAGTGCTGATTGAATTCTTTTGTTCATAAAATGAATGGGTTAAAAGGCAGGTAATTGCTAACGAGGGGCAAAGGTAAGTTTCTGAACAGTTATG
>JBDSUW010000059.1:0-11227 GCA_039927535.1 Chitinophagaceae bacterium
GCGATGAAAAAATATATTGTATTGACGGGTTGTTTGATGATAATGTGTATAACCCTTAAAGCGCAGACAGATACCATAGCCAGACGCATAATATTAATTGGCGATGCAGGGCAACTTACCGATGGACGTCATCCGGTAGTGGATGCTGTTAGAAATAATATTCCACTGGATAAAAAAACGACCGTTTTATTCCTCGGCGACAATTTGTACAAACATGGATTGCCAGATTTGGAAAATTCAGGTTATAATACGTCAAAAGCAGTACTGGACTCTCAGTTATCAATCGTAAGGAATACAAAAGCAAAAGTTATCATGATTCCTGGCAATCATGATTGGCAAAATGGCAGCCGTAATGGTTATGAAGCCGTAATCCGGGAGCAGCTTTATGTAGACTTCATCAAAATGGATAGTGTATCAATTAAATTTGAACCAGAAGATGGTTGCCCGGGCCCTAAAAAAATTGATATTGGTAACGACGTAATACTTATTATTTTCGACAGTCAATGGTGGCTTCATCCTTTTGATAAGCCTGGAATTGAATCTGATTGTGATTGTAAAACAGAAATTGAACTGGTTTCTAAAATAAGAGATATTGCCACACAGAATACAGACAAGCTAATAATCGTTGCAGACCATCACCCATTTAAAAGCAATGGTGTACATGGTGGTTTTTTTACTTTCAAACAACATCTATTTCCTTTTACTGATATCAGACCAAATTTCTACATTCCACTACCTGTTTTAGGCTCAGTGTATGTAATTGCCCGCAGCGTATTTGGAGCCCCGCAGGATTTAAAATATCCGGCATATGCCAATATGATCAATCAGATAACTGGTGCTATTGAAACTTCCTTAGCACCTAATGTAATTTTTGTTTCTGGTCATGAGCATAATTTACAACATATAAAAGATGAAAAATATAATTATATCGTAAGTGGCGGTGGATGCAAACAAAGCAGGATTTCCAAAAAAAATAAAGGCCTTTTCAATTCTACCGACTTTGGTTTTGCTGTACTGGAAGTTTCCACCAATAAAAATGTAAATCTTTCTATTTATACTGTTACTGATTCTGTTCGTAATGAATACAGTTCCTTCCTTTTAAATTATACAAAACCTATTGTAAAGCCTATTGATTCTGCTCAAACACCTGTTGTGCTTGGCAATCAGGAATTGAAGTTTGAGGATACCGTATCCAAACCCGCCAGCAAAACACTTCCTGTAATAAGTGGGTTGAAGAAATATTTTATGGGGCAGAATTACAGGCAGGAATGGTCGGCTCCGGTAAACATGAAGGTGCTGGACATGCGCAAAGAAAAAGGGGGCTTAAAGATTGTTAGTCTTGGCGGTGGTCAACAAACAAGGTCCTTAAGGTTAGAGGATAAAAGTGGCAAAGAATGGGTGTTGAGAGGGGTAAATAAAAACATTGAAGCAGCCTTGCCTGAAGAATTTAAGGGCACCGCAGCAGCAGATTTTACACCTGAATTAAATTCAGGAGCACACCCTTATGGATCATTGATAATACCTTCTTTAGCTGAGCCCTTACATGTTTTAACTGCCAAACCGGAATTGTTTTTTGTACCTGATGATCCAAATCTCGGTATATACAGACTCCTGTTTGCGAATACTGTTTGTTTACTGGAGCAAAGAAATTTTGCATTGGCAGAGGATAAGTCAATGTCCACTTCAAAAGTATTTAATGAAATTCTTGTAGATAACGACCATCGTCCTGATCAGCCAAAAGTATTAACCGCCAGACTGCTTGATATTCTTATCGGCGATTTTGATCGCCATTTTGATCAGTGGAGATGGGGAATCAGCGATACAGGAAAAGGAAAATTATATTATCCTATTCCACGGGACAGGGATCAGGCTTTTTTCAATTCTGAAGGAAAAATATTCAGGGCTGTAACAGGCAGAGAGATGCCTTTTCTAAAAGGCTTCAGAAAAAATATACATGAGATAACCTGGCTGGGTTATACTGCCAAAGACTTTGACCGTATTTTCCTGACCGGGCTTTCTAAAAATGAATGGGAAAACTCCATAAAGAATTTTCAAAAAAAGATTACCGATTCTGTCATACGCAAGGCGGTCCAAAAACTTCCACCGGAAATATTTCCTTTCAATGGAGAAAAAATTATCAGCAAATTGATACACAGGCGGGATCAGATGGACCGGGAAGCGATGAAATATTATAAATTTCTTTCCCATAAGGTAAATATAGTAGGCAGTAATCAAAAAGAGTATTTCAAAGTTAGCAGCCATAATGATAGTTTACAGGTAAGAGTATATGAAAGAGGAAAAGGAAATGATACCAGTTTTAGAATGTACACCAGAATTTTTGATCCTGCTGTTACAAAAGAAATTCGCTTATTTGGTTTAAATGATGAAGATGTATTTGATGTAGACGAAAATGTGTCTTCCCGAATTAAACTCAGGATTATAGGAGGAAAAGATAATGACACTTTCAATATTCGTGGCAACATAAAGAATATCATTTATGACAAACTATCTGATGTAAATTATATTAAGAACAAAAGTCATACAAAAAATAAATTCTCTGCTGATCCTCCATCAACTAACAGAAGCATTTTAGGATACCAGTATAATACCACCAGGTTCCCTCAATTACTATTTAATCATAATTCAGACGATGGCAATATGATTGGTGCTGGGATTTTAAAAACTACTTACGGGTTTGTGAATTTACCTTATGCCACTCAGCAACAACTATCTGTACTCTATGCACTAAACCGTAAAGCTTTTCAGGTAAAATACAGCGGTGTGTTTAATCATTTAACAAGAGATAAAGACCTTTTAGTTAATATCAACTATCTGTTACCTGCTTTAAGAAACTTTACAGGGTTTGGTAACGAAACTGTAGTTACAAATGAAAAAAACTTTGATTTTTACCGCAGCCGTTACAAATCTTTAGAGATTGAGCTTTTTATGCGTAAACGGATATTTGAAAGGTTTGAACTAATGGTTGGCCCTTACTATAACCGATATTGGAATGATTATAATGATAATGTCAAAAATGTTTTGAAAAACCCAAGCGAAGTTGGACTTGACTCTGCAGATGTGTACAGCATCAAATCATATACCGGTGGCAAATTTGTAATGCAGTTTGATAACCGTAACAATAAGCTTTTCCCTACCCGTGGTATATTCTGGAAAAATGAATTTGTTGCAACCGCAGGAACTGGATATAACACCAACAATTTTGTGAAGTACAACACGGATATGTCAATCTATGTAAGTTTTAAAGACCCGGCAAAAATGGTGTTCGCTTTGGGTTTTGGTGGCGGACGTATCCTTTCAAAAAACTTTGAATTCTTTCAGGCAATTTCATTAGGTGTTGACAATCCGAATATCCATGGCTTCAGAAAAAACAGGTATTCGGGATCATCTTTATTATACGGAAGCTTTGAAGTTAAATACCAATTGTTTAATATCAACTCGTATATACTACCCGGCCCTGTTGGCCTTACCGCATTTTATGACATTGGCCGGGTGTGGATGAGAGGTCAGCACTCCAGAAAATGGCATGGGGCAATTGGTGGCGGCATATATTTTGTTCCGTTTAACAATTTCATCATTTCTGCCACTGTTGGTTTCTCCGCCCATGAAAGATTGCTAAACTTTAACCTGGGCACAAAAGTCAATCTTACTTTTTGATTTAACTCAAGATGGAAGCTAAGAAAACAAACAATAATTCATTAGCAATAAAAATAATAGTTGGTGTTGCTGCTGCAATACTGCTTTTTATTATATGGTTAATTTTTATTAATAAAAACAACCAACCAGATGAGAGGGTATTTACTTTTTTTGCGTTTCGGGTTACCGTTCCGCTAACGAATATTATGAAAGCGATTACTTTTCTGGGAGACCACAATTTTTTGATACCAGCAAATTTATTGACAATGGCTTTTTTGCTGTTCAAAAAAAACAAGGAAGATGCTCTACGGTTTCTTGTGGTAGCTTTAACCAGTGTTGGGCTAATGTCTTTGCTGAAGTACCTTTTTCACAGGCACCGGCCTATCAATCCTCTGATTGAAGGAATAACTAATTTTAGTTTTCCCAGCGGACATGCCTTTATGAGTTTAACTTTTTTTGGCTTGTTGATATATTTTATTGCAACCGAATGGAAAAAAAACTGGTTAACCCTTCTTCTAATTTTTATGCTGCTGCTATTGATATTTTTCATCGGCTTCAGCCGGGTTTACCTGAGAGTGCATTATACATCAGACGTAATTGCCGGCTGGATTTTTGGCAGCTTTTGGTTGCTAATATGTTTATTTGTTTTAGATAAACTATTAAAAAAGAAACCTGCTACTTTGCAAGAAATTTCAAAATAGTAGGTGTTTTTTCACCTGCTTCATTTGATATATATAGATCACCATTCGGTGCAAATGTTAACCCTTCAGGTTGATTAAACAGTTCTGGATCTAATTTAATAACTGCTTCTACCTTCCCATCTTTAGATGCTATTACCATTAATTTGCCAACAGAAGCTATAATGTAGAGCTTGCCGTTTAAAGGATTAATGCCAGCCGCAGAAGGCTTGAACTCTGCTTTATCATCATTGAGCATTTGCCGGATAGAATTCACATCAATTGTATAGGCAAGCTCAGTGTCAAATTTTTGTGTTGCAAGATCAAACCGATATGCTTTTCGAATTTCATCCTTCTCTTTAGAACAATCTTTGCAAAGTAAGATCAAGGATTTTCCATCTCCAGTAAGATACATTGCTTCAAATTCATTGGTACCATTTAATGCAAGGCTATATTCACTTGTTACAAGGGAAGTGTCTCTGGTAGAAACCCTTACGACACTACCTGTACTCACCAACATGTAAATTGCAGTATCTGTATAAACAATATCCTCGTAATCACTCTTACCTCCAAATTTTTCTTTACTTATTAGATCATTCTTGTTAGTAAAATCAACTGTAAAAATTTCTCCTTTTTCATCGTTTTCTGCCAAAATCAAATTTGTTTTAGGTATATACGCCATTCCGGAGATTTCTTTTAAATGCTTGTCTAAGTCCATTCTTTCGTCAGGATTAGAAAAATTATACCCTGATTGCTCAATTTCTTTTTTGGCTTGGTCTGTCTCGGGTATGTAAGCAAATTTCAATAAAGTTGCTTTGCTGCCTAAACCTTCATTAGCAATATACATATCGCCACTATTTTTAAAAGCAATTCCTTCTGGCTGCAAAAAAAGGTTGGGAGATAGTTTATAAACAGATTCAGCATTTCCTTGTAAATCTGCTATTACTAACTGATTACTGGCAGAAGAAATAATATATAACTTATGTAGTTTGGGGTGAATGGCCGCACCAGATGGTTGAAATTTGGATGTTCCAAATGGTGATAGCTTCTCAATTTTTTCGGCATCAAGTATATAGTAAGGTTTTTTATCAAACCCTATAGAATCCGGATAAAAAATATAGGCACTTACCGATTTCTTATCATCTGCATTACAATTTTTACAAATCACTATCAGTCCATTTAGTTGGGGGTCACTATACATCGTTTCAAAATCATTGGACCCTTCTACAGGAACTTTCCCTGCTTCCTGCACAGTAGTTTCTCCTTCATTGTTTTTAATAAACCGGAAGATAGTTCCATCACTCCTCAAAATATATGGCTTATTATTAAGTACAGCCACATCTTCATAATCCCCCTTTTTCCCAAATTCATATTCACCATTGATCGCTTTTGATTCTTTGTCCATGGTAAACAGTTTTCCAACCTCATCATTCACTGCATAAAAAACATTAATATCAGCATCCCAGGTAAGTCCCGAAATTTCCTGCAATTTTAAATCCAGCTTATCAATAGCTGCCTGAGAAAAATCATAATGGGGCGGAGAAGAAAGCACTCTTTTTTTAGGTCTACATCCGGACAGGGTGATCAACGTAACTGAGGCTACTAAAAGCAGTGAAAAGCGAAAATTTAAAAATGCCATTGTTCTTATTTTGTTTAAATTTATCAAAACTTATCTTTATAACATGACAGAAAATCAATTAGCACTGATTCGGGAGGCAAAAACCTATGTATCCGACTTGCTTGCTGACAAACTTAACAAAAACATACGTTTTCACACATTTGAGCATACTGAAGAGGTAGTGGCTGCCTGCGAGAGAATAGCTGACTATTATCATATACCTGATGAAGAGCAGACCGCTTTACTTATTGCTGCCTGGTTTCATGATACGGGTTACATTGGTGGACAGGCAAAAGACCATGAAACACTCAGTGCCCAGCTTGCCACTGAGTTTTTAGCCACCCATAATGTGGCGCCTGAAATATCCGGAAAGGTAATCAGCTGCATTAATGCCACCCGGATGCCACAAACACCCGTTAATTCGTTAGAAAAAATAATTTGTGATGCAGATCTTTTTCATCTTGGCACTGATGCATTCAGAGAAAAAACAAATCTGCTTAGAAAGGAGTTGAAAAATTTTGGTGATGAGGAAATTACTAAAAATGATTGGTGGAAAATAAACATTGATTTCCTTCAAGCACATAAATATTTTACTACGTACGGGCAGGAAACATTGCAACCCATAAAAGAAGTGCATATAAAAGCACTTACAGAGGAGCTAAGTGATCTTGATGATAAAACAAAGAAAAAAAAGAAGTCAAAAAATACTGACGATATCGTAGTAGCAGCTTTGCAGATTGATGATGACAAAAAAAAGAAAAAAGAAAAAAGTAATCAGTCAGAAAGGGGAATTGCAACTGTATTCCGCATCATGGCACAAAATCAGAATAACCTGAGCCAGATGGCAGACTCAAAAGCAAATATTCTGATTTCTGTAAATGCCATTATTTTAAGTATTGTTATTTCCCAGCTTATTACAAAACTGGAATCAAATCCTAATCTCATGATTCCTTTTTTCTCGTTGGTAATTGTATGTGTGTCTACTATTGTTTTCTCCATATTAGCCACTAGGCCAAATGTAAGTCACGGCATCTTTACCCAAGAGGATATTCATAATAAAAAAACGAACCTGTTGTTCTTTGGTAATTTTTATAAAATGAATTTGCCTGATTACGACTGGGCAATGGGTGAAATGCTGAATGATAAAGATTACCTGTACAGCAGTATTGTAAAGGATACCTATTTTTTAGGCGTAGTGCTCGCAAAAAAATATCGATTGCTTAGAATCGCCTATAATATTTTCATGTTTGGTTTAATTCTGGTTATCCTGGCTTTTGCATTAGCGTATGCATTACCACACCCGATGGAAATATACCAACCGGGATAAAATATTAATTTGAAATAAAAATAAAAATCCACCAGCGCAGGCCGGTGGATTTTTATTTATTGAAGCTTTTGGCGGAGTCAATTTTTTCAGCCACAGAGTGGCTACATATTGGTAATAAAAAATGTTCTAATGGTTTCTTTAAGCCCCATCGGGGCGGCATATTTAAAATATCGTCCCTATGGGGCTCTGGAAATTTTAAATCGAAACTTTTTACTACCAATATTTCGACTCTACGAGCCTTGAAAATAATAAAATTAAATAACTCCGCTACCCGGTTTATTTAAATACATGTTAGTTAATCTCTGAGCATCTCCTCCAATTTCATCACCAGCTCTGTTTTAGTAATAGGTATCCCCATTATTTTGTTATATCCTTTTGCATCAACAAAATAAACATCACGGATAATTTTTATCAGTTGACCGTTATTAATTTCCGGAATTAATACCGTGTCAAAGTTTTTTAGAATATCACCCAGGTTCTTTGGGAATGGACGAACATATCTAAGATGTGCATGGCTGATTTCATGACCTTTCATCTGCATTTCTGCACAGGCAGTTTTTATTGCACCATAAGTAGATCCCCAGCCCAGTACTAATATCTTTCCTTTTTCCGGGCCGCTGTCCAGTTTTTGTTCGGGTATATGATCGGCTATCTTATCTACTTTCTCCTGGCGGATCTTCACCATTAGCTGATGATTCTCCGGCTCGTAACTAATGTTGCCTGTTACATTCTGCTTTTCCAAGCCACCAATGCGATGTTCTAATCCAGGTGTACCGGGTATAGCCCAAGGTCTTGCCAGTTTTTCATCTCTTAAATAAGGTTGAAACACCTCTTCATGATCGCCAAGATCTGTCTTGAATTTTACAGTAATGGGAGGAAGGTCTTCTGAAACAGGAAACTTCCATGGTTCTGCACCATTGGCAATATAACCATCGCTTAAAAAAATAACCGGTGTCATATGTTGTACAGAAATGCGTACTGCTTCGTACACCGCATCAAAACAATCTGCCGGAGTAGATGCAGAAACAATAGGCATTGGACATTCTCCATTTCTTCCATAATAAGCTTGCATCAGATCGGACTGCTCTGTTTTTGTTGGCAACCCTGTTGAAGGTCCGCCTCGTTGTATATTTATTATTATTAAAGGAATCTCAAGCATTACTGCAAGTCCCATTGCTTCGCCTTTTAAGGCAATGCCCGGTCCGCTGGAAGTGGTAACTCCTAATGATCCGCCATACGCTGCACCTATTGCAGATGTTATGGCCGCAATCTCATCTTCCGCCTGAAAAGTTCGTACGCCAAAATTTTTATACTTACTCAGATCATGCAAAATATCTGATGCAGGTGTAATGGGATATGAACCCAGGAACAACGGCAAGCCACTTTTTTGTGAAGCTGCAATCAATCCATACGAAACGGCTTGGTTACCCATAATGGAACGATAAGAACCCGGTTCCATTTTTGCTTTTTCTACAGAATAAGTTGTAGTGAAGGTTTCAGTTGTATCACCATAATTGTAACCCGCCTGCAACACTTTTACATTACTCTCATATATATCGGGTTTTTTTCCAAACTTCTCTTTTAAGAACTTGATCGTATTCTCCATGTCCCGGTTGTACATGAAATAAAGGAAGCCAAGCACAAACATATTCTTTGCCCTGTCCTTCTCTTTCATTCCCATGGTAAAATCCTTCAATGATTCTCTCGTCATCTTTGTTACATCCATCTTTATCACATCATAATTTGTCAGGCTATCATTCTCCAAAGGATTTTCTCCGTCAGGATAATTGGCAAGACGCAGGTTTTTACCATCAAATCCATCGGTATTCACAATTATTTTACCACCCTTCTTTAATCCGGCAAGGTTGGTCTTTAGGGCAGCAGCATTCATCGCTATTAATACATCTACAGAATCGCCGGGAGTATAAATGTTATCCGACGAAAATCGTAACTGAAATCCACTTACACCGGGCAGCGTACCTATCGGAGCTCTGATCTCTGCCGGAAAATCCGGGAAAGTAGAAAGATCTATTCCAAGCAAAGCAGTGTTATTGGTAAACTGGGTACCTGTTAACTGCATTCCATCACCACTGTCTCCCGCAAATTTGATAACGACATCCTGTAAAACTTCATGCTTCCTTTCCATATGGTTATAATCTTATCTTGCGAATTTAAAACATCTTATGCTTGATTGATGAATTGATTATCAAAAATTTCGGGCCTTTATCAAATCTTTGTTGTGCATAATATATGGAACAAAGACAGTTGAGCCGGCGCATACGGCGGACGACCTTCGCTTTTATGTATTGTTTTGCCAAATCCTAATTTCTCTAATTCAAGTTTCTCTACAAAGGCATCAATTAGCCTTACAGGATTATCTATTCCTACCTGGTCTTCCAGTGTAGCAAAGTAGGTTTGATGACGGCTACTGCCTTGAATAAATTGCATGCACAATTACAACAAATAACAAGCAGCTTTTTACCTGTTGACATTCTGTGTATATTTATACAGCAATGATAGTTTTTTCACAAACTGCCGTTGTACGCAACCCTATTTTGAAATTCCGTTCACCTTCAAGTGACAGGACATTCAATGCAAAGTCTCTACAACCCACCGCACATTGCAGCACATTTGCAAGGCACACAAAGCCTGCTGCACAGAACCCAACCTTGCAAAAGAGCTGCAATTGCCAACACTCAGCAAGCGAATTTCAGTTGGACTGATAGCAGTAATATTTCTATAAATTCACAAACATCCAAGTTGAAAGTAAAAATTTGGAGACAATAGGAAAACAATAAATAAAAGAAGTAACAATTAGTTTATTTTACACAAGCATGAAACGCTCTTTATGATGCCCCATTTTACGGAAGCCGAAAAAGCAGTACACTATCCTGCGGACAGACGAAGTTTTGTTGCACTTAAACCTTATATATTAATAATTTTTTTCGTGCTGATTATTGGCTTGCCTTGTATGGCTTGGCTACAATTTCTTTTAATTGGTTTGCCCGCTGATCCCTCTCTGCCCCTTATCTCTCCAACAAATTCAGACCCTTCTGGTTTTCCAATATGGATAAGCGTAAGCCACTGGGTTAACTTCTTTTTTTTGGTGTTGATTATAAGAAGCGGACTTTCAATATTGGTTGACCATCCTCGTTTGTACTGGAATAATAGTTGCAAACCTGAAACTGCCTGGATAAGATTTACACCATTAAAAACACCGAAAGACAAATCCTGGACTGCCAAAGAAGATGCCCGTTATATCAGCCCGGCTATAGGCTTACCTGGTTACCGGCATACGATAGGTATCGCAAGGGTCTGGCATTTTCTCACCGTTCCATTTTTTCTTTTAAACGGCGCCATTTTTATTGCGCTTTTATTTTATACAAATCAATGGAAACGGCTGGTGCCTGCATCATGGAAAATATTACCTGATTCATGGAATGTTTTTGTTCACTATGTTACTTTCAATATGCCCGTGGAGCCGAATGGGTTTTATCAGTATAATGCGCTGCAACAGCTTTCTTATTTTGGTGTAGTTTTTATTTTAGCGCCGCTGGCCATGCTTACGGGTATGGCTATGTCACCGGCTATTGAAAATCGTTTTCACTGGTATCCAAAATTATTCGGCAATCGGCAAAGTGCCCGTTCTATTCACTTTTTAGTGATGATAGCGTATGCCATTTTTATTATAATACATGTAGCATTGGTGGCAGCTACAGGATTAGTAAGAAATATGAATCATATAACTATAGGAACTGATGATGCCAATAGTTATGCCGGGCTTTACATAGGGATAGCAATAATTTTAGCAACAATTGGGTTTTGCTTTTTTGCCCATTGGCTTTCCTGGAATAAACAACGGCTTCTCCAATCTCTGCAGGCAGTTGTTAACGGCACATTGTGGCGTATCACTGTTAACCGTTTTAAACCAAAAGCTTACTACCAAAAAAA
>JBDSUW010000060.1:0-18847 GCA_039927535.1 Chitinophagaceae bacterium
AAACTTTCGCTGATTCAGACCCTACAACATCTTAGCCAGCCCTCATCTTAATTAATTCCATATAATGGCTTTTAAAAAGTTAGAAATTATTGAACCTATCCTTAGGGCAGTAGCCGCAGAAGGATACACTATTCCCACACCCATTCAGCAACAGGCAATTCCGTTGGTATTGCAACGTAAAGATCTGTTGGGTTGCGCACAAACAGGCACCGGTAAAACAGCAGCCTTCGCTATTCCCATCTTGCAAATACTGCATGGTCAAAAACCAATGGCTCCTGGTATTAAAGTATTAATATTAACTCCTACAAGAGAGCTGGCTATTCAGATAGATGAAAGCTTCGCAGCGTATGGCAAATATACTGGCCTGCGGAACACCGTTATATTTGGTGGCGTATCACAATTGCACCAGACCAATGCATTAAAAAGAGGGGTAGATATTTTGGTGGCCACTCCCGGTCGTTTACTCGATCTGATGAACCAGGGTTTTATTAATCTAAGGTCATTACAGATTTTTGTACTGGACGAAGCAGACCGCATGCTCGATATGGGTTTTATACATGATGTAAAAAGAGTGATAGCGAAACTGCCACCAAAAAGACAAACACTTTTCTTCTCAGCCACTATGCCACCAGAAATTCAGAAGCTGGCCAACGTATTATTAACCAATCCAGCTAAAGTAGAAGTAACACCACCCGCTACAACGGTAGAAAAAATAGAGCAAAGCCTTTACTATGTAAACAAACAGGAAAAGCCGGAGTTGCTAAAACATTTATTAAATGATAGTGGAATTAAATCGGCATTGGTTTTTACCCGTACAAAACATGGTGCAAATAAAGTAGTGAAGATACTCGACTATGCAAGTATTCATTCAGCTGCTATTCATGGTAACAAATCTCAAGTTGCCAGGCAAAAAGCATTAAGCGATTTTAAAGAAGGAAAGATAAGAGTGCTGGTAGCAACAGATATTGCTGCACGGGGAATTGATATTGATGAACTAACCCATGTTTTCAACTTCGATTTGCCGGATGTGCCAGAAACCTATGTGCACCGCATTGGCAGAACAGGAAGAGCTGGCAAAACAGGTATTGCCATTGCATTTTGTAGTGGAGAAGAAAGAACAGAGCTTAGAGATATACAAAAACTAATAGGCCTTTCGATTCCTTTGGTAAAAGATCATCCTTTTGCAGCCAATGCAAATATGGCTGCGCCACCTCCTGCAGAGAGACCACAGCAAAGACGTCAGTTTTCTAACGGAAATAAACCCTCGGGAAATTCTAATGGTAAAACACAACGTTCCTTTCAATCGCAGGCAGCAAGGAATGGTAATGGCAGAAGAGAAGGTAGCAGGCAACCTCAGCGGTAATTGCTATTCTTAACTTTCTAGGCAAAGACTATTTTATGCAGCAGATTTTTTTGCTACCATAGTTTCTGAAACAGCAATAGTTGTAGTCCGCTTCGTTTTATTACCAGATTTGTCTGTGGCAGTTACAGTAATAGTGTAAATTCTTGGAGAACCATCAGGAAGTCTGCTTGATTTTAATCGCAACTCACTATTATCAAGAAGCTGCCAATCTTTAATTCCGTCGCTGGCATTGCTACTTACGGCAATGTCAGTCGTTACTTCACCACCATTGTCAGAGGCAGAGAATTTTAACTTTGTCTTTTTCATTTTATTACTGGCAGGCCAAAGGGAAGAACGGGAAAGAGAAAGGGGCGATAAAACTGGAGGCTCATTATCTGTAACGATTACAGAAAATGAACATTTTTGACCTGAAGCACTAGTTAGAATAATACTATGCGAGCCAAGGCGAAAAAAAGAACCTGAAACCCGGGAGTATGTGTAACTCCCACAGTCTGTACCAAGTTCTAAAGTGGGAAGCTTTACAACAGTACCTTCTTTTCCAGGGTCTGTAGTAACGATAATGTTTTCCGGACAAGTAAGTATACAATTTTGAGAATACGTAGTTGTGTTAATCAGCATAACTAAAGCAGCTGCTAAAAACAGTTTGTTCAGAGCCATGGTGTTGCATTTAATGTTAACGAAAAGGTGATTTGCTACTAATAGGATACTGTATTACAGGCAAGCAGGATGCCAAACTGTGACTAAATATAAATATTCTTAATGAATTGTTCCAAAAGAAATTTGAATGCTACTGAATCATGTGCAGTAAAAAGTAAAGCAGGACTAAACGCCTACAGATCATCATACTTGTATTTCCTTACGGCAAGGAATATATATAATCCGGCAAAGGCAAAAGCACCGATTGTCATTACCATTTCGCCGGGATTATTGCCAAAAATGCTACCATCCATGCCAGGAAATGCAATAAGTGAATCAGCTACCTGAAGGGGTAAAAAATGCTGCATACCGGGTAAAATTTTACTAAACAGCCACATCAAAATGAACTCAAGCAAAAGGCCATAAATAAAGAATACAATAAAGGCTACACCACTTCTTCTGAAAAAAGTGGCTAGTAATAAAGCAAACATCAGGTAAATAAAAGTTTGCATAAAGGAAAAGCCAAGCATCTTTATACCTGGGCCAAGTGTAAACGGTGTATTAGTAACATTACACATAATTAATGTGGCAACTAAATTCATAATGGTAACTGCAATGGTAATGCAGGCAATGAGTGATATTTTAGTATAAATAAAAGTCTCTCTCTTCCAGCCATCAATAATGTTTTGCCGGTGGGTTTTAAAATTCACTTCATTAATAAAAAGATTAATGATAACCATACCGGGGAGGTACAAAAGAAAAGAAGTGGCAAAGCAAACAGTTGCCCAGATGCTTTCTTCAGAGAAAAGACGAAACAGGTCATCATTATCTCTTCCGGTTAGCCTTCCCGTAAGCTGTGTATATACCTTATAAAATATAAAAATGATGATAATTATGCCGAGCATGTACAAGACAGAGAAAACCTGGAACACCCGGTAGTTCTTAATCTTCATCCATTCTATTTGTAAATTCTTAAACATGTAAATATTTTTTATAGTAAAATAAATTAACGATCACTTTTGCCACCGGTGATTTCTAAGAAGCGTTTTTCCAGCGATTTCTTTTTCAGCGTTAACTGGCTAAGAACAATTCCTTTTTCAAAACAATATTTATTTATACTGCTGCTGCTCAATGTTTCAGCAGATTCAATGGTAAGGTAAGACCCAGTGTTTGTTACCGATATGATACCCGGTAATTGTTTTAAAATCTCTTCAAGACCTGTAATATTCTCTGCAGAAACTTCTATTTCTAAAGTAGCTGCTTTATCAGTAGGTGATGCATTCAAAACTTCTTGAACAGTTCCAACAGTTTTTAAAACACCTTTTTGTATGATGGCCACATGTGTGCAAACCTTTTCTACTTCATCCAGAATATGGCTCGCCATTATTATTGTTTTGCCCTGGCGATTTAAATCCTTCATCAACTCTCTTATTTCTGCAATACCTGCAGGATCTAATCCATTGGTAGGTTCATCAAAAACCAAAATATCAGGATTGCCAAGAAGGGTTGAGGCAATTGCTAGACGTTGCTTCATCCCTAAAGAATAAGTGCTGAACTTTGAATCTTTGCGTTGCAACAGGTTTACTTTTTCAAGCACTATTGGAATTTCTTCATAACTTCTTCCTTTAATAGCCGCTGCTATCTTTAAGTTTTTTTCGGCACTGAGATAGTGATAGAAATTCGGCGTTTCCAATAATGTACCAATCTGCTTTCTCATTTCGCTAGAACTGCCTTGCACACCATTCCAGTAAAAATTTCCAGCATTTGCTTTTAAAATATTCATTACAATTCCTAGCAGCGTTGTTTTACCACTTCCGTTAGGGCCAAGTATGCCAAACACACTTCCCTTAGGCACATCGAAAGAAATATCATCAAGAGCCTTTACAGGCCCATAATTTTTTTTAATGTTTTTTAGCGACAGAACAACACTCATACTTGTAGTATTTAGGCTTGAAGATAAAAGAATCCGGCTAATTTAAGAGAACAATATTGCTACACGGTTGTTATACCTTTATATCATTACAGATTTATATTAATGAATACAATTTTAATTACAGGGGGCACAGGATTGGTTGGCAATGCGCTGACAAAAGCTTTGATTTCCAAAGGGTATTCCGTCATAATATTAACCAGGCAGAAGGACAAGCAATCCACGGTTCCTAATCTCAGCTATGGTCACTGGGATATTGGTAAAATGGTTATAGACAAGCAGGCCTTCGCACAGGTTACACATATTATTCATCTGGCGGGTGCAGGAGTGGCTGATAAAAGATGGACAAAGAAAAGAAAACAGGAAATTATTGATAGCCGTGTAAAAAGTGGAGAGTTATTAGTACAATGTTTAAAAAACATACCCAATAAAGTACAAGCACTAATAAGTGCATCAGCCATTGGCTGGTATGGTGCTGACCCTGAAGTACCGAATCCCAATCCATTTAAAGAAAATGATAAACCGGCTCCCGATTTTTTAGGAACAGCTTGTAAGATTTGGGAAGAAAGCACAAAGTCGGTTGCAGAAATGGGAAAGCGATTGGTGCATATTAGAATTGGAATTGTATTAAGTAATAGTGGCGGAGCATTAAAAGAATTTATGAAACCTCAGCAATTTGGTATAGCGGCAATTCTTGGAAATGGTAAACAGGTAATCAGTTGGATTCACCTTGATGATTTAGTGCAGCTATTCATTAAATCAATTGAAGATGAAACTATGCTAGGGGCTTATAATGCAGTTGCGCCGAATCCTGTTTCGAATAAAGAGTTGACTATTACATTAGCAACGGCAAGAGATAAATTTTATATACCTGTTTATATACCTTCTTTTTTGTTGAAGATAGTGTTGGGTGAAATGAGTGTGGAAGTATTGAAAAGTGCAACAGTAAGCGCAGAAAAACTTCTTGCTACAGGGTTTCAATTTAATTATCTGGAAATAGAAAGTGCTTTGCGGAAAGAAACAGTTTCATAGTTCTCCGTTATCATTTATTGCTGCATGATCGGGATGCCAATAGTTAGTAAAGGAGCCAATTATCGCTTTGTTATTTTCAAAATCGAGTTTGTGTAATTTAAGAAGTTCAATATCTTCTTGTTTTACTTTTCTATACATCGGATGCATAGTGCCGCCTTTTGTTCCCGCTGGTTTATCCGGTTCGTATTGATATTGTGGGTCAACTAAAGTTCCTCTTGGAAACATTATGCCCGGCACTCCTTTACCTCTCAGGTCTAAATCATCCGGGTGGTCTAATCCTAACGTATGCCCATATTCATGTGCGGCTGTTGTAGACCCTTTATATAAATTTTCTAGTTTAAAATAACCACTGTTACATCCCAATCCATCTACAAAGGAAATATTGCCATGAGCAAATTCTTCAATTCGGAAATAATTATTTCTGGGATCAACGTTCTGAAAAATATCTACATCTGTTAATTCAGGAGAACAAGAAGAAGTTATTTTAAATATGACCTGGAAAGGTAAACCGTCAAAGAGAACAGTCCCTTTTGGTTCATTCCACATCGTTTCTATCTCTTCACTGATTAATGAGGTCAGGGCTTCATCAGTTACATTGCCGTAAGTAATGATATGAGAATGTATAAAAATCTGGCTTTTTATCACTTCTGCAATGCCCATGTAAAATTGTAATATTATTTAATAGCAAGTTTCCGTACCCACCCATATTTGAAGGAGCCTCCTGCATCTATAAACTCAGTATAAATATTTTTTTCTGATTCGGTTATATTTATGAATGAGTCTCCTTTTTTAAAAAATAGTTTAGGAGTAAAAGACTGTGAAGCACTTTCATCCCGGAATAATTCCACCTGGTCATCTTCCACCCTAAACGTTGACGCCTGTGGGTATTGTTTTTTTAGCCATTGATTATCCAGCGTTACCTGTTGTTTTTTCCAGCGATAAACTCCGTCGGCAGTTACTCCATTTCCAAAACCACAGTTAAAGGATGTTGATTGAGAGTGGATCGTAATTGTCTGTCCTTTTTTTTGAAATCTCAGGACACAGGGACTTTCTGCATTTTCAAAAGTATTATCGAAAGAAGCAGTATCTCCGGTAAATATAATAGTACCATCCGTTTCGCCACGGTTGAAACCAGGAGATCCTTTAAGTACATCCAGCCAGAAACGATACGTATTGCCTTCCATTTTCATAAGTACTAATACACCACCGGGCACAGAAGTTATTTCTTTTGGTATCTGTTTTGATTCTATTGAGTTAGTATAACTATATGTTCCGGAATAATTAACCTGGGCATTAGAAAGAAAGCCGGCCACCAAAAGGCAAGAAAAAATAAAAATCTTTTTCATAACTCATTTTTTTGTTTTAAATGATAACAGAGTTAAAAGGTAGGGAATATTATGCCAATTTGTTTTGGAATTAATTTCAGCCAGAACCGATATTCGTCGCCATCCATTTTAAGCAACCCTAATTGACCTTTAAGCCCTCTTGTTTTTCTGTTTCCGGTGGATTACCTTTTGTTTTAAATGAGAAGCTGTATAAGCCAGAATAATTTGTTTGGCTCAAGCCGAGCATTGTTGATCAGGCAAGTAAATTGAGGAAAGAAAACCTTTACCTAATTACTTATTTAAAATATTCTTTAAAAGCTTCCCCGAGTCTCTCAAATTCTTTTTTCACCTGGTTCATACCTATCAATCCGCCAGACATACCGGATGAATCCTTGTGCAGCATTACAGAAAAAAGTTCACCTTCATTTTTTACTGTAACAGTTTGTTTGTGATATTTTACAAAGGAACCTAAAAGGATACGTAATACCCTGTTGCCTTTTTCGTAGGTGATAGATTCTCCTTCTGCCTTTTTAACTTTATAGCCCTCAGACGTAAAGAAGAGATTTAATTTGTTATCCAATTCTTCTTTAGTGCAGCCTGTCATATTGTAAACAATCCGTTCTTTGGCAAAATCAACAACAGTTACTTGCATGTGGTTAAGGCTTTGATGTAGATAAATATACTAAGAATTTGGCAATCTATCGGTAAACGGAACTCTGTTCCGTTCATGGTAAACCGGAACTCCGTTCCGTTCTTTTTATTATTGTTGTTAAAAAGTATATATCTTTTTTCGGAACAGAGTTCCGAAATCCATTGTTCGGAACAGAGTTTTGAAGGCCGTTAGATAAATCCTTTACCTTTAAGCATCAACTAGATTCATCAAGCCGAAATTCCTTTACAAGCTCTGGATGCAAATATGTCCATTGCCAATCCTGCCATTTTTTTACTAATCCTGCCTTTACTGGATTTTGAAGAATATAGTTTACACAGTTATAATAATGATCATTATTTCTGATTAGAGTGTCAAAGCTTTCTTCTTCCCAGAATTTTCCTGTTCTATTTAACAACTTATTACTTTGAACTGCAGTGAATTTCTTATGATTCTGCAATATTACATTCAAAAGAGGGCTGCCGGGTAACGTTGAAATCAAAATGTGTACATGATTATTCATAATGCAGACTGCCCATAATGTGTAATGTTCCTTATCTCTGAAAATAAGTGAATCCATAACTGTTTTAGCTATCGCCTCATCCTTTAACCAGTGTGGTTTATTTAGATTATTTTCTAATTGATTTTCAAAAGCAGTAAAATAATTTTCTTTGAGTATTGCTTTTTGCTCGTTACTTTGGCTATGGGAGTCGTCCTTTTGTAGAAGATACTGTTCTTTAAGTTTCTCAATTACTGTTATAGGTAAAGAACCAGCAAGACGATATGTAATAAAGAATTTTTCTTCCTCAGGTTGCCAATGAGGTAGTTTCCGTTTATAGAAATGTTTGTCATTCATCCCGGTAAACGGAACTCTGTTCCGTTATTGAAAGATTAAATTACTTATTAAACTGACCAGAGTTCAGTTGTCTGTGTTCGGAACAGAGTTCCGAAGTCCGTTAATTTCTGATCGGCTTTCCGCTTTTTAATACACTCTGTATTCTTTCCAGAGTTTTCTTTTCGCCGCAAAGTGAAAGAAAGGCTTCTCTTTCAAGATCGAGCAGGTATTGTTCGGAAACTAAAGTTTGTTCACTTAGGTCGCCGCCGCACATAACGTAAGCTAATTTTTTTGCAACAACAGCATCATGCTCTGTTGCATAGTTGGCTGTCTTCATTGCATGTATACCGGAATACAAAGCACCCAATGCAGATTGGCCTAAAACCTTAATATCTTTTCGCTGAACCGGAGCTGTGTAACCGCTGTCGTATATTTCTATAACTGATTTTTTTGCTTCAACTATTCGTCTACCTTGGTTCATTACTTCTTCATCCAATCCTTTTCTATATACACCTAATCCAAAACCTTCTGCTGCAGATGTTGCAACTTTAGCTGTCGCTATAGAAAGGAAACGATTTTTTAAAGTAATTGTTTCTGGTTCATCTTCATGCATTTCATCAGAGGCTCTTAACACAAATTCCTTGGTGCCCCCACCACCCGGAATCAACCCAACACCGAGTTCAACCAAACCAGTATATGTTTCAGCAGCTGGACAACACTTGTCTGAATGTAAACTTAACTCGCAGGCACCACCAAGTGCTAAACCATGCGGAGCTGTTACAACAGGGATAGCAGAATACCTCACCCGCATCATTGTATTCTGAAACATACGGATGGCCATATCCAGTTCATCATATTCCTGGTCTATCGCCAGCATAAATATCATTCCCACATTTGCACCGGCAGAAAAATTAGGACCTTCATTGGCAATCACTAATCCTTTATAATTCTTTTCTGCTTTATCTATTGCTGTTTGAATTCCACTTAGCACATCACCACCAATGCTTCCCATTTTGGTGAACCATTGTAAACCGAGTACATCATCTTCTAACTCATACAACTTACAACTTCCATTTTTCCAGATCTGTTTATCGGTGTAATTACTCATTACGATGAATGCTTTACCACCGGGTAATGGTTTGTATGTTTTACTTGCAGGATCGTAAGAATATTTTACTCCTGCTTCTACTTTGTAAAATGATTTATTTCCTGCTGCAAGCATTTCATGTACCCAAGGGGCAACTTTATAACCAGCAGCTTTCATAGCTTCTGTAGTTTTAGCAACGCCAAGTACATCCCAGCTTTCAAAAGCACCGATCTCCCAGCCAAATCCCGCCATCATCGCATCATCTACCCGATATAATTCATCACTTATTTCAGGAATACGATTTGAGATATAAGAGAACAGACCATAATGAAAGAGACGATAAAATTCTCCAGCCTTATCTTGCCCAGCCACCAGCACTTTTAGACGGCTATGCAAGTCGTCAATTGGCTTGGCGGCTTCGATGGTAGCAAATTTTGTTTTTTTTCTTGGTTCATATTCCAATGTATCAAGATTCAATACATGAATCTCTTTATCACTTTTTCTTTCTTCAGGGCTACCTTGTGTTACCGGTAAAATTATTTTTTTAAAGAAGCCTTGTTTTGTTTTATCGCCCAGCCAATTATTGGCCACCATTTTATCTAACCATGCAGGAATATTAAATTGATCTATTGCTTCATCATTCGGACAGTTATCAGCCACACCCTTTGCCACTTTTACCAATGTGTCAATACCTACAACATCCGCAGTTCTGAAAGTAGCAGACTTCGGCCGCCCAAAAATTGGTCCAGTCAATGAATCTATTTCATCAATACTAAGTTTCAATTTTTCTTTTACATTCATAATGGCCATCATGCCAAAAACACCTACTCGGTTGGCGATGAAAGCTGGAGTGTCTTTGCATAAAACAGTTGTTTTGCCGAGATACAAATCACCATAGTTCATTAGGAAATCAACAATCTCCGGATTGGTATACGGTGTTGGAATTATTTCCAACAATCGTAGATACCTTGGTGGATTGAAAAAATGAGTGCCACAAAAATGCTTTTTAAAATCATCGCTTCTGCCTTCGGCCATCATATGAATGGGAATACCAGAAGTGTTGGAAGTAATTAAGGTGCCGGGTTTGCGATGTTGTTCTACCTGATCAAAGACAATCTTTTTTATATCTAACCTTTCAACAACAACTTCAATCACCCAATCGCAATTGGCAATATCTTTCATATTGTCTTCAAAGTTGCCGGTGGCAATTCTTTTGATAACGTCTTTTGTATATACAGGTGATGGGTTGCTTTTTATGGCTGCCGTCAATGCATCATTCACTATTTTATTTCTTTCGGCAGGTTTTGCATCTTTTGCTACATCTTTAGGAACGATATCTAATAATAATATTTGTAAACCTACACCTGCAAAATGGCAGGCAATTCTTGAACCCATAACACCGCTTCCTAATACTGCTACTTTTTTTATAATTCTTTTTGACATATGCTGAAATTAGTTAGTTATGCAACTATTTGATATTCGAAGGTAAGCGTTTAGGATTTACTTCAATTAAATCTACCCTTTGATTCTATAATCAGTTAGTGGAGACTTCAAAATATCATGAAAAATAAAATATTTTTTTTTCTAATAAGGGACGTAGAAAACTATATATATATAATATTTATTTTTTCATGTTCGGAAAATTAATATTTTTTTCATTGATAATATGTTGTAATAAAACATTTTCAACTGGCATGTCCTTTGCCACAAAGCAATACATACTAATTGTTCAACTTAAAAATAACTTACATGGCAACTAAAAAAAAATCACCCACCAGTCCTGATGCAAAACAGAAAGATCTTGCAATTAATACAGAGAGTGGCCTCAACGAATTTATGACCACGGATCAGGGTCTAAAAATCAATGATGATCAAAATTCTTTAAAAGCTGGTGAAAGAGGAGCTACGTTGCTGGAGGATTTTATACTTAGGGAAAAAATTACCCACTTTGACCATGAAAGAATTCCTGAACGTATTGTTCATGCAAGAGGAGCTGGTGCTCATGGATACTTTGAATTATACGAATCACAAGCAAAATATACGAAAGCAGGTTTTTTAAATGACACTTCGAAACGAACTCCTGTGTTTGTCCGTTTTTCTACCGTAGCAGGTTCAAGAGGTTCCACTGACCTTGCCCGTGATGTGCGGGGTTTTTCTGTAAAATTTTATACTGAAGAAGGCAATTATGATTTAGTGGGAAATAATATGCCTGTATTTTTTATTCAAGATGCAATTAAATTTCCGGATCTTGTTCATGCAGTAAAACCTGAACCTCATAACGAAATCCCACAAGCAGCTTCTGCGCATGATACCTTTTGGGATTTTATTTCTCTGATGCCGGAATCCATGCATATGATTATGTGGGTAATGAGTGATCGGGCTATTCCAAGAAGTTTACGAATGATGGAAGGATTTGGTGTGCATACTTTTCGCTTTATCAATGAAGAAGGAAAATCATTCTTCGTAAAATTTCACTGGAAGCCATTATTGGGTGTCCATTCAGTTTGTTGGGATGAAGCTACTGTCATTTCCGGAAAAGATCCGGATTTTCATCGCCGTGATTTATTTGATGCCATTGAAGCAGGTGCTTTTCCTGAATGGGAATTTGGTATACAGGTAGTGGATGAAAAAGATGAACATAAATTTCCTTTTGATTTACTTGATCCAACTAAATTAATACCAGAAGAATTAGTTCCTGTACAGCGTATAGGAAAGATGACACTTAACCGTAACCCGGATAATTATTTTGCGGAGACGGAACAGGTAGCTTTTCATCCAGGGCATCTGGTGCCTGGTATTGACTTCACTAATGATCCTTTATTGCAGGGAAGATTATTTTCTTATACAGACACACAGCTTTCAAGGCTTGGCAGTCCCAACTTTCATGAAATTCCGATTAATCGTTCTATTAATATGGTGCATAATAACCAGCGGGATGGTCACATGCGGCAGCAAATCAATAAAGACAAAACAAGTTATAGCCCTAATAGCCTGAGCGGTGGTTGTCCTTTCCAGGCAAAAGCTACAGAAGGTGGTTTTACTTCCTTTACAGAAAGAATTGATGCGAAAAAAGTAAGAGCTAGAAGCCAGAGCTTCTTTGACCATTTTAGCCAGGCTACTTTATTTTTTAATAGTCAGTCTGCTGCTGAAAAAGAACATCTGACAAATGCACTCCGCTTTGAGTTAAGTAAAGTAGAAAGTGTTGAGGTCCAGATGCGCATGGTGGGCTTATTAAGCCAGGTAGATAAAACACTTGCAAAAAATGTAGCTGATGAACTGGGGCTTGTTGTTCCCAAAAAACCTGAACACCCAATTAACCATAGCATTCCAGCTGATGGAAACCCTGCTAAGTTTCAACCAAAGACAGTGAATCAGGGAATTGAAAATTCTCCAACATTGAGTATGGCTGATACTCTTAAAGATTCAATTAAAACAAGAAAAATAGCCATTCTTGCCGCAGATGGGGTAAACGGAACTACTTTATCAAATATGAAAAAAGCTTTAACAGACGCTGGTGCAGTGGTGGAAATTATAGCACCAAAACTTGGCGAAATAAAAGCTGGAAAGACGAAAATAAAAGTTGATAAAAATTTAAGAACGGTTGCTTCCGTTTTATATGATGCAGTTTATGTTCCGGGAGGTAAAGAAAGTATTGCTGCTTTAATGAATGAAGCAGATGCAATTCATTTTGTAGACCAGGCATATAAACATTGCAAAGCTATAGCTGTGGATACGGATGCGGAAGACTTCATCGCCAAAACCAGTGTGGGTAGTTTGCTGGTTGAAAATAAAGAGCTGCCTGGATTTATGTATGGTGATAAAAACCTGCCAGCGAAATTCATAAAGGCAATCAAACAGCATCGCTTTTGGGAAAGAGAAAAAATGACTTTAGTACCTGCTTAAATTATGAATGATAGCAGCCAGTATGTCGGGATAAGTGCGGGAATCTTTACGGGTATATCCTTGTTGCCACAATTAATTAAAATAATTAAAGAAAAAAAAGCAAATGATATATCGTATTGAATGCTTGGTATTTTATTAGCCGGATTGGGAGGATGGATATGGTATGGGATACTAAAAAATGACTATCCTATAATTATTACAAACATTTTTTCATTTGTAGTAAACGTCGCTATTATCTGTTTTTCTATAAAGTATAAAAAATAAATTTTATACTGGAGTTAAATTAATCGACCTTTTTTTTTATTACAGATGTTTTTATTTTGAAAAGCAGAAAATTATACGAATAAAATAATTATAATCGTGGCTACAAAAATTTGCGTAGGTGGGTTTATTTCTCGGGAGAATAAATTTCTATTTGGCAAAAGATCCCCTGAAAAAGACTGGGCAGCAGGTTTGTGGGATATACCCGGGGGTAAAGCATTGAAAAATGAAAACCCTTTATTCACTTTGCGGCGTGAAGTGAAAGAGGAGACAGGGCTTCGAGTAAGGGATGCTGAATTGTTAACTATTATGAATATCACTGCAAATAAAAATGTAATCTTTACTTATCATATTTATATGATCACTTCTTATAAAGGTAAAGCTGAAAACCTCTCTCATGAGCATACTGTACTTAGATGGTTTATTCGGGAAGAACTAAATTCAATATCCCTTGCGCTGCCACAGTATCTTACTTTATTGGATAACTGGATAATAACAAGTAAGTAAATGGAAAAAATGCAATTATGTATGGAGATTTTGCCTCTGTTTGTAGATGGGTCGGGTTTAAGATGAAAGTGATTTCTTATTTAAAAAATTTAAATTCTATAAAAAATAAAATTTTAGAAAACCTATTCATCTGGCAGCCTTTTTGATTTCTTATTCATAAAATTTGATCATGAAAAAAGATAATAAACAGTCAGGAGGAATTACTGATAAAAAAGATAAAAATGAAGGGAGTGGCGGTTTCAACGAGGGAAGCAAGCAGGATCCTGATGTAAATGACGGAATTAAGATTTCTGATTATGAAAAAAGAACGGGTCATGCTCCATCTCCGGGTAAAGAAAAACCTGAAGATGGAAATAATGGGAAAAATAATGCCGGCGGATATGAATAAAATGATACGATTGTACTTGTCGTTCCGTATTTGCTAGAATTTTTGTATTTGTTCCTTTGTAATGTCCATTCAATTCCCAGTTGATCCCGAATATTTGGAATTAGTTGTGTTGGATAGTTTTGTGTATTGTATTTTTCACACTCGGTCTTTAACTTTGCAGAGTTTATAAATTTCCGCAATTGTTGATGCCCAATAAGAGAACATACAAACTGAGCGACGTCCGCCCGGCCAAACATTAGGACGGGCAACTGGGATACCATGAAAAGCTATAGCTGGGTAAATAAAAAAAGGCTTCGATTGCTCGAAGCCTTTGTAGCCCGTACGAGATTCGAACTCGTATCACCACCGTGAAAGGGTGGTGTCCTAACCCTTAGACGAACGGGCCTTTTGGAAAGACGGCCCGCCCGAACGTTACCGTTCGTTACGGGCGGGCAAAGATAGTTGTGCGACGGTTTTTAGCCAAATGTTTTTGTCTTTGGTTTTCCCAAATTCATTTTAAGGTTAGAGTGGATCTTTTTGACCGAATTCGAAACCTAAATACAACTCAGGATTTCTTACCTTCGCACCCCCTATACACCGAAGCTTTTTTTAACTTCCGAAGCTTTAGTGAAGGGAAGTAGCGAAGGTGATTTTTTTTTAATTTTTAAACGTAATAATAATGAGCACAGTTAAAGTAGCTATCAACGGCTTTGGCAGAATTGGCCGCCTTGTTTACCGCCAGATATATAATATGAAAGGTATTGATGTTGTTGCCGTTAACGACCTTACCAGTCCTAAAGTATTAGCTCATTTGTTGAAGTACGATAGTGCCCAAGGAAGATTTGATGCCGATGTAAAAGTGTCTGATGATTCAATTACAGTTAATGGTGACCTTATAAAAATATATGCGCAAAAAGATCCTTCTCAGATTCCATGGGGCAATCATGATGTGGATGTGGTTATTGAAAGCACTGGTTTTTTTGCAGATAAAGACAAAGCAGCGGCACATATTACTGCTGGCGCAAAAAGAGTAGTTATCTCTGCTCCGGCAACTGGTGATTTAAAAACAGTTGTATTTAATGTTAACCATAGCATTCTGGATGGCAGCGAAACAATTATTTCTTGTGCATCTTGTACTACAAACTGTTTGGCTCCTATGGCAAAAGTGTTGAATGATAAATATGGTATTGTTACAGGTCTCATGACCACCATACATGCCTATACAAATGACCAGAACACATTAGATGCTCCACATTCAAAAGGAGATTTGCGCAGAGCAAGAGCAGCTGCAGCTAACATCGTTCCAAACAGTACAGGTGCTGCAAAGGCAATTGGTCTTGTGTTGCCAGAGTTAAAAGGAAAGCTCGATGGCGGAGCACAAAGAGTACCCGTTATTACAGGTTCTTTAACTGAATTGAATACCATTTTGGAAAAAACGGTAACTGTGGAACAGATTAATGCCGATATGAAAGCAGCTTCAAATGAAAGTTTTGGTTATAATGAAGATGAAATTGTAAGCACCGATATTATTGGAATTCAATATGGCTCGTTGTTTGATGCTACTCAAACAAAAGTGATGACGATGGGAGATAAGCAAATAGTAAGAACAGTTAGCTGGTATGATAATGAGATGAGCTATGTAAGTCAACTTGTGAGAACAGTAAATTATTTTGCCCAATTAATTAATAAATAAATTTTAATATTGATAATACCGCTGCAAGTATGGAATATTTGTTGCGGTATTTTATTTTTAATTAATAACGGATGAAGATTAAGAATATAGGTGGAATAACTTCTGAAAATTTACAATTTGAAGTGCAGCAAGGTGGAAGATTTGTTTATTATGCTTTCACCATTTCGGTCATTGTATTGACGTTTAAAAGAACCTCCGGCGTTTACTTATTGAAAAAAAATGAAAGTGCATTTACAAAGGGAATTTGCTTCACATTGCTTTCCTTTTTATTCGGTTGGTGGGGATTTCCTTTCGGGCCAAAATATACATTGGAAAGTATTCGTACGAATATGAAAGGTGGTAAAGATGTAACTGACGAAGTAATGGCCACAGTTGCTGGTCATATTTTATTCAGAGAAACGGAAAAGGAAAAAATCGGTTTATCTTAATTAAAATATAACATCATGTCAGCATTTAATTCGCATAATTTCAACGGAGAGAACGTATTGATAAGAGTTGATTTTAATGTCCCTTTAAATGATAAAATGGAAATAACGGACGATAGCCGGATAACGGCTGCTATTCCCACCATAAATAAAGTATTGGCAGATGGCGGAAAAGTGATTTTGATGAGCCACCTGGGTCGGCCAAAAGATGGCCCGGAAGATAAATTTTCTTTAAAACATTTAATAAAACACATAAGCGAATTATTGGATGGTGCTACAGTTCTTTTTGCTAAAGATTGTATTGGCGAGCAAGCTAATCTTACTGCCTCGATGATGCGGAACGGTGAAGTGTTATTATTAGAAAATCTTCGTTTTCATAAAGAAGAAGAGAAAGGTGATGAAGCTTTTGCAAAAAAATTAGCTTCGCTTGGTGATGTTTGGGTGAACGATGCTTTTGGCACAGCTCATAGGGCACATGCCTCAACAGCTGTAATTGGTAAATTCTTTTCTCCTGATAAACGTTTTTTTGGGTTACTGATGGAAAGCGAAGTGGTAAGTGCAGAAAAAGTATTGCATAAAGCAGAGAAGCCATTCGTTGCAATCATCGGCGGAGCAAAAGTGAGTGATAAGATCCTTATTATAGAAAACCTTTTAAAGAGGGCCAATGATATTATTATTGGCGGGGGAATGGCTTATACCTTTATAAAAGCACAAGGCGGATCAATTGGAAATTCTTTGTGTGAGGATGATAGATTGGAAACCGCATTAAAAATTCTAAAAATAGCTGAGCAAAAAGGAGTGAAAATTCATTTGCCGTCTGATTCTGTTATTGCAGATAAATTTGCTGCTGATGCTGAAATAAGTGTTGCTCCAAGTAATAGTATTCCCGATGGTTGGATGGGATTAGACATCGGCTCTCATGCATCAAATCATTTTTCAAATGTTATTAAAGCTTCAAAAACTATTTTATGGAACGGGCCTATGGGAGTTTTTGAAATGGAAAAATTTCAACACGGCACAAAGACAATAGCAATCGCAGTTGCGGATGCTACTCAAAATGGTGCTTTCTCATTAGTAGGTGGTGGCGATTCTGTTGCAGCAGTCAATCAGTTTGGCTTTGCCGATAAAGTGAGTTATATTTCTACTGGCGGTGGCGCAATACTGGAATATTTTGAAGGAAAAGTGCTGCCGGGTATTGCTGCTGTAGGTGTTTGATGATTCGTAGACCATTCGACACTAACCAAAATTGCTTTATTTGTCTTTACCGGCAAATTCACTTGATCAACCGAAAAATTAGGCTGATGAATTTTTGAATTTACTATTTTTACAATACTTAAAAATTAACTACAATGAAAGGAACCAAAAATGTCGGATTAATCGTAATAGGAGCTTTAGTTCTTATGCTTGGTGTATGGGGTTGTAATGGCTATAATGGATTAAAAACTGCTGATCAGAGTGTAAAAAAAGTTTGGAGTAATGTGGAAACAAACTATCAGCGCCGGGCAGACCTGTACAGCAGTGTAATAAAAACTGTTGAAGCTTCAGCGAATTTTGAAAAATCAACGTTGACAGCTGTTGTTGAAGCAAGAGCAAAAGCTACTTCTATAAATGTAGACATCAATGACCCTGCATCATTGAAAGCTTATCAGGATGCTCAAGCCAATTTGCAGGGATCATTCAGTCGTTTAATTGCCTCTTTTGAAGCTTATCCTGACCTGAAAACAACAAAAGCTTTTCAGGATTTCCAGACACAAATCGAAGGTACAGAAAACCGTATCAATGTTGCCCGGCAGGATTATAATAAAGCGGTGGAAACTTTTAATCTGAAAGTGGTGAAGTTCCCTAATAATATCTTGGCAGGTATATTTGGCTTCAAAGAAAAAGCATACTATAAGTCTGACGAAGGAACTGATAAAGCTCCCGATATAAAATTTGATATTAAATAACCACTGAAAGCTATCAATGTTCTCGTTTTTCCGAAAGAAAAAGCAATTCTTCTCTAAGGAGGATAATCATCTTATTGTAAAAGCAATTCGCCAGGCAGAAAAGAGTACCAGCGGAGAGGTTAGAGTATTTGTGGAAAGCCGCTGCAGTTGGATGAATGCAATGGACAGGGCTGCCGAAATTTTCTTTCAGCTTAAAATGGAAAAAACGGAACAGCGAAATGCCGTTATTGTTTACATTGCTATGAAAGATAGGCAACTCGCTGTTTTCGGTGATGAAGGTATACATGAGAAAGTCGGTACAGATTATTGGAATAGGGTGGTAGCTGAAATGCTTTTAAGTTTCAATACAGATAATTATGGTGTGGGTATTGCTGAATGTGTCATTCAGATTGGCGATGCATTGAAATTTAATTTTCCATATGATAGTGATACGGACAGAAATGAATTACCTGACGAAATTGTTTTCGGCAGATAAACGTATATGAAAAAATTACTCTTCATACTTACGCTGCTTATTTCAGTTTGTTCATTTGCACAAATTGAAAAAGTAGTTCCTAAAAAGCCAAATCCTCCAAAGCTGATCAATGATTATACAAATACATTGACAGATGTTCAGAAACAGGCATTGGAAGATAAACTCGTAGCTTATGATGATTCAACTTCAAATCAAATTGCCATTGTTATAATTCCTACAACAGGAAATTATTCAGTTGAAGAAGTTGCGCTGGAAATACTCCGTACATGGGGGGTTGGGAATAAGGACATCAACAACGGAATTGTTTTACTCGTTGCAAAGGACGACCGTAAAATGAGAATTGAGGTTGGTTATGGTTTGGAAGGGGTTATTACTGATGTTACATCAAAAGATATTATTGAATATGCCATTAA
>JBDSUW010000061.1:0-11898 GCA_039927535.1 Chitinophagaceae bacterium
AATTTCCGGTTTTGCCTAATACAGTTTTACCTCCAAAATCATGTTGATTACGACGGAATACATACTCGCCTTTTATATTGGAACTCCAGCCTGTAAAAGCTCTTGCTGCTTCTTTTACATCATGCTCAGTATAATTTCCACGGCCAAGTGTAAAAAGTTCCATTACTTCCCGTGCAAAATTTTCATTGGGATGATCTTTTTTATTTTGTTGATTGTTGAGGAAGTTCAACATAGCTGCTGATTTGGAAATCTCTTTCAACATTTTTCCAAAATTCCCCAATGCATTTGTTCTTATGGTATCCAGCAATCCTTGCTGATAAAATACATTTATATTTCTGCAGGCAAAATGACCATGCCAGAAGAAAGCCATTTTTTCCCTTAACTGCGAAGAAGAGTTTACCATTTCATGCATCCAATACATATTAAGGTTACGAACACCTTCTCTGTTTTTTTGCTGACGCATTTTTCGTTCATCTGCATCCAGTTCCTTTTTTTGCTGGCGGCCTAATTCTTCATAACCCTTCACCAACCCTTTCAGATAATCATCGGCCACATCCATATACTCTGCTTTTTTAGAGGAAGCCTTTTTTAGCGCCGTAAAAAATTGTTTGGGAGTATATTTAGAAAGATCGCCAAATTGTTCGACAGCAGGGCCAAAGCCAGCCCGCCAAAGGAGGTGCTGATTTTTAACCTGGTTTGATAATGCCATAAGCTAAATTTAAGTTTTCAGACTGTTGTGAAGGAATTAAGTTTAAAAGAAAGCTTTTGAATTTTTATTATAACGCAAAATAAGAAAGGTTATTTTTAAGTTTTATAGCCTTTTATTAAAATTATGAAGCTTCGGGTATTAAAATATATATCTCCTTTCTTACTCTACTTCGGTTCTCTCCGGGCATTTTCAATTACCGGTTGGGAGGTATGGATGCCGGTTTTCTATGGCTTTTTTGTCATCCCTCTGCTAGAATTATTTATCAAACCAAATGCCAGTAATTTAAATGCGGCAGAAGAGGAAGTTGTCCGGGCCGACAGATCATATGATATTTTATTATACTTAGTTGTTCTTTTACAATTTGCGGCTTTAAGCAGGTTCCTTTACGGAATGATGGTTGATGAATTAACCTCAATTGATATTGTTGGAAGAATATTCGCCATGGGAATTTTGTGTGGTGTGTTTGGCATTAACGTTGGACATGAGTTAGGCCACCGGGTAAATAAATTTGAACAGCTTCTTGCAAAGGCATTATTGCTTACTTCTCTATACATGCATTTCTTTACAGAACATAATAAAGGTCATCATAAAAAGGTGGCCACTCCGGAAGATCCGAGCAGTGCCAGGTATGGCGAACCGGTATATCTTTTCTATTTCCGCACTATTATCTTCAGCTATATTAGTGCATGGCATATTGCAAATGATGAAATGAGAAAAAAAGGAAATTCAGTTTTTTCCTTAAAGAATGAAATGGTTCAATTCATTTTTATCCAACTTGCATTTTTAGGTTTAGTATTTATACTTACAAGCTGGCTGGTCACCATTTATTTTATTGCTGCTGCATTCATCGGCATCTTGCTTTTGGAAACTGTTAATTATATAGAACATTATGGCTTGCAACGAAAAGCTACCGGTGAAGGAAAATATGAAAGAGCAATGCCGGAACATAGCTGGAACAGTGATCACATTATCGGCAGACTGATGTTATTTGAACTAAGTCGCCACAGCGACCACCATTATATGGCGAGCCGCAAATACCAGCTGCTGCGGCATCATGAAAATTCTCCACAAATGCCTACTGGTTATCCGGGAATGATTCTGCTTTCACTTATACCTCCAGTATGGTTTTATGTGATGAACAGGAGAATTAAAAAATTAGAACATAAACTCAAAGCATAGCCTTTCAAAAACTCTTCGCTTATTTTTTATTTAGCAGAAGCCTGAAGCCAATATAAAAATTCGCCTGGTTTTCCAGACTTGCATAAAGATTAAACCCATTTGAAGTAGATTTGACCTCATTGAAAATTCCAGTCACTGTTTTTGTATGAAAATATCTGATACCTAGTAAATTATTAAACCCAGTTTCAAGTTGCAGTTTTCTGCTTACTGCATACGAGACACCCGGATAAGCATATATCCGAACTGAGGATTCATTTTTCTCAAACCTGCTATCTGTTCCTAAGCCCTTCCTTACTTTATTATATTCACCGGCAAGCCCACCTTGTAAAAAAAGAGAAAATCTTGTATTCTTTATTTGTTGATATTGTCTTATAAAGAACCCCGTTCCATATATCCATTGTTTCAAATCATTCTCGGGTAAAGAAACATCACTATTCTGATAATAAAAAAGTATATCAGCACCTACTATTAAGTTTTCTTTTACTGCTTTTCCTACAACTGGAAGGATATAAACTCCACCCGTTTTATAGTCATTGTTATTAGTGCTGGTACCTTCTTCAGCTGAAAAAGATAAATTGCCACCCAGAAAAGTTGCCCCTTTTTTAATTTGTGCCTGTAAACTAACACTGGATAAAAATGAAATTGAAAATAGGATTGTAGATATTTTTCTCATACTGCTGGTTTTAATTGTGATAAATATCCTGCAAATATGAAACAGAAAGCTTCTGATATATTCAGTTGATCTTTCCTTTAACAAACAATTATTCTAAAAATTTTAGAAAGTAAAAGACCGGTGCAGCATTTTTATTTTTTTGCATTTGCTTTTAAATAAGCAGTAACATGTATGCCTTGCTCTTCATTTAATCTCGCCCTTGGAATCATGTAAGATAAAATTCCTTCCCATCTTTTCTCCGTGAATTGATCGGGCAATGGCAAATCATGACACTTTCCGCAACGATTTGTAAAAACTATTTTCCCTTCATTCAGATCAGGCAATATGGATATAGCTTGTTTTTCCTTTTTAAAAGGTTCGGTTGAACGGGAGGTAATTACAGGAGCCGTCTTTTGAGTGCAGGCAACACTAATCGCAGTAAAACAAACAATTACAGCTGCTACTACAACAAAATGTACATTCTTTAACATGGTGGAATTACGAATTTGGGGAGTAGGACAAAAATAAATAGTACAAGTTTACTCTTCAAATTACAAAAAGAGAATATATTACATAGTCATTTTTTCCTTACACTCAAAACAAAACAATTTTTATGAAGAAATCTCTTGTATTGCTTGCAGGGGTTGTGATGTTCGGCATCAGCTGTAACAAATCCTCCAACAACGAAGATGAAACAAATTCCAATGAAGAAATTACTGCCACACAAAGAAGTTGTGGAGCAGATGATGTATTACAACAACAATTAATAGATGACCCTACTCTTGCAGGAAGGATGAATGCAATTGAAAGTTTTACCAAAAGGGTAGAAGAAAACCCATTACAATATCGGCTTGTAAATGGTGTGGTTGAAATTCCGGTTGTTTTTAATGTATTGTATAAAACCAGTGCTGAAAATATTTCGCAGGCACAATTACAATCTCAGATTGATGTGTTGAATGAAGATTTCTCAGCCACCAATGGTGATTACAATCTCACTTCTACTTATAACAGCGTAAAATCAGGCAATATTGCTGTTCGTTTTGTATTGGATGCAGTAATTCGTCAACAGACAAATACAAGAAGTTGGGGTACTAACGATGCAATGAAAAAAAGTCCAAAAGGAATTGCTCCAACCAGTCCAACGTCGAAACTTAACATATGGGTTTGCAATATGGGTGGAGGAATATTAGGTTATGCTCAATTCCCTGGAGGAAATTCTGCAACTGATGGTGTTGTTTTAGATAATAACGCAACCGGCAACACTGGAACTGCTGCTGCACCATTCAATAAAGGAAGAACCGCTACACATGAGGTGGGGCATTGGATGAACCTTCGCCATATTTGGGGCGATGCTACTTGTGGTAACGACCAGGTTGGCGATACTCCAACACATAATACGGCTAACTATGGTTGCCCGTCACCCGGACATAAAAGCACCTGTTCGGGGACTCCTGTAGAAATGACAATGAACTATATGGATTATAGTGATGATGCATGCATGTATATGTTTAGTGTCGGACAAGAAACAAGAATGCTGGCTGTGTTTGCGAATGGTGGACCAAGAGCAAATTTTGCGCAATAATTATTTTTATCTCAATAAAAAAGTCCTGTCTCATTTAAAACGAGACAGGACTTTTTTTTATATAATTTTTAATGAATTGATTTTGCTCCGAAATAAGAATGTATTATTTCAGGCAGATTTATCCTATCATTCGTTTGATTATTCTCCAGTAAGCAGGCAATAATTCTTGGTAAGGCCAAAGAACTGCCATTTAGTGTATGTACTAATTGTGTTTTCCCATTTTCATCTTTATACCGAATCTTCATTCTATTGCTCTGAAACGTTTCAAAGTTTGAAACAGAACTTACTTCCAGCCACTTTTCCTGAGCAGCACTGTACACTTCAAAATCATACGTAAGCGCAGAAGCAAAACTCATATCGCCCCCACAAAGGCGAAGAATACGATAAGGAAGCTCCAATGACTGCAATAATTTTTCAACATGACTGACCATTTCATCCAACGCTTCATAACTTTTTTTAGGATGTGTTATTTGTACTAATTCAACTTTTTCAAATTGGTGTACCCGGTTCAGCCCCCGAACATCTTTACCAAAACTTCCGGCTTCTCTTCTGAAACAAGGAGAGTAAGCAGTCATCTTTATAGGAAGGCTTTCTGCTTTTACAATCTCATCTCTATAAATATTAGTAAGTGGCAATTCAGATGTTGGAATCATATAGAAATTATCTTCCTGCATATGATACATTTGCCCTTCCTTATCCGGCAACTGGCCTGTACCGTAAGCGGAGGCTTCGTTCACCATAAAAGGCGGATGAAATTCAGTGTAGCCAGCAGCAGTATTAAAATCTAAAAAAAATTGGATCAATGCTCTTTGCAATTTTGCTCCTTGCCCTTTGAACAAAGCAAAACCACTCCCTGTAATTTTTGCCCCGTTTTCAAAATCTACAATGTCATATTTTTTTATCAGGTCCCAATGTGGCACTGAATCTGCAGGCAATGTTGGTTTTACTCCACCTTCTCTTACCACTTCATTATCTTCCGGTGTTTTTCCAACTGGCACCAAATCAGATGGGAGATTTGGCAACTTAACCAATTCGTCATGCAATTGCTTTTCTACTGCTGCTAATTTTTCCGAGATGGGTTGCAAAGTTGACTTTAAAACAGCCACCTCTTGCTTTTTCATTTCTGCTTCTTCTTTTTGGCCTTTAGCCATCAAGCCGCCAATTTCTTTGGAAGTGGTATTAACGATGGCCTGCTTATTATCAAATTCCAGTTGTGTTTTTTTCCGTTCATCATCCAATTCAATAATGGTGTCTACCAATGCCAGGTCACTATAATTTTTTATAGTTAGTTTTTGTTTTACTTTATCCGGGTTTTGTCTCAGTAATTGTATTGGAAGCATCTTTTTTTAATAATTTTTGCTAAGTTAAATATGGAATTACAATCAGCTGATTTTTAAATAATCATCCGCCGTCATTACGGGAATAGCTGAATGTTTATAATCTTTCAAATTTCTGGTCAATAATACTGGCACATTGTTTTGTATAGCTGTAAAGTACTGAATAGCATCCTCGAAGTCTTTAAAGAGTGATTGCAGTGCCAGATCAATTATTTTTTCATTCACTACCAGTACATTTACAAGAATTCTGTAATTACTTAAGAGCCTTCTGGCTTCAGTTGCCGAATTCTCACTTCTGAGAATGTAATGTAAATTGGAAAAAGAAAGTGAAGACACATGAAGTTTAATTGCTTTTCTGTCGGCCATAGTAAAAAGTTTTGCCGCAGCTGAGTAATACGGTTGCCGGTTGGTCAACAAATCAAGGGAAATGTCTGTATCAACAAAAACATTATCCATTACTTATATTTTTTTTTCAAAAACCCGGCATAACCATTGGGAGAAATTGTTCCAGCCTTTTCTGACACTACCCCGGAAAGACCTTTTACTAACGGTGAAATCTCTTCAGTGCTATTATCTCCGGTAAGTTTAGCCAGTTGATTTTCAACCAACTTGGATAAGCTGGTTTTCTTTTTACGGGCATATTTTTTAGCCCTTTCGGTAATTGTTTTGTTAATGGATAAAGTAAGCTTGGTATTCATAAAGACTAAATTACGTATAAAAGTAATAATTTATTACGTATAAATCAACTTCGGAATTCATAAAGTTATATTTGCTGAATGATAGCGAATGATGATTTACAACAGCGGTGGTGGAACCTGGAAGCAAAATTGGTAGAGCGGTTTGGTAAAAAACCGGATGTGGAAACAATTCTGTTCCTTATCGGTACACAGGAATTTGGCGACATCAAAGAAAAATTTACCAAAGAACAAAAACAAGACCTGATGCATATTGCCGTTTGCAGCCTTTTATCACCCAGCGGCTTCTATGAACTGGAAAGTGTGGATGACGATGGCTGGCCGCATTTCAAACAATTAAAGACAATGCCTGATATGAATGCATTTGAACAGGAAAATTTTTTGAAAGACCATATCTTACTTTATTTTACCGAAAAGGAATTCTAAAAAAATCTCATTCATGAAAAAAAGTTTATTGCTTTTATATACTCTTTGTGTAGGTGCAATTTGTTTTGCCCAAAAACCTGCCTCGCCGGCAGGCAGGGATTCCACCGTTACCAAAAAAGACCGGAAAAAAGATGTGCTGTTACAAACTACCATGGGTGATATGATTATTCGCCTGTCTGATTCTACACCACTTCACAGAGATAATTTTTTGAAGCTGGTAAAAGTGGGCTTTTATGACAGTGTACTTTTTCACAGGGTGATAAAAAATTTTATGATACAGTCCGGCGACCCCGCCAGTAAATCAGCAAAAGCAGGGATGCCGCTGGGCAATAGCGGACCTGGTTACACTGTTCCTGCTGAATTCAGAGAAACACTATTTCATAAAAAAGGAGTAATTGCTGCGGCCAGAACATCCGATAATGTAAATCCGGAAAAAGCAAGCAGCGGTAGTCAGTTTTATTTAGCACAAGGAAAAGTATTTACAGATGCCGGGCTTGATTCCTTAGAAACTTTCAGATTACAAGGAAGAAAAATTCCTGAGTCACAAAGAACAGTTTATAAATCAATTGGCGGAGTACCTCATCTGGATCGCAACTATACGGTGTACGGTGAAGTAGTAAAAGGATTAGAAGTAATTGATAAGATTGCTGCTGTTGACGTAAGTAAAGGAAAAGACCTTAACAGACCTTCTACTGACGTAAGAATTATTCAAATGAAGTTGATAAAGAGAAAAAAGAAAATGAAATAATTTTTTGAGTTCGGAAATCAGGATTTTCATTCAAACGTCTTCCCCCGATTTGTCGGGTTATCTCTCCCAGATATTTTTTTTGCTTTAAGGAATGATGCCCCTACAAATCGGGACAATACATTATATCTATAATGAACTTTATTAGACCAAAGTGTTTGAAAGGTCGAAAAATACACTCACTACATTCTACCATTTTTAAATTTGGCTTTATAAGATTTGTTTTTGTAAAAAAAGCGACCCGTTGAAACAGGTCGCTTTTATTATATTAGACAATTAAGTTTAGAACTTCCAACCCAACCCAATAGTTAGTAACCCATCTTCGGTGGAAACGCCATATCCAATAGTAAACATAATGCGACTAAGTGGAGATATCCATAAACCACCACCGTATCCATTAACTGTTTTTTTCTGAGTATCATTTTCCACCCACACTCTGCCTACATCATAAAATCCATATACACCCATAGAACCCGGGAAAAGATAGGTTCTGAAATTAGCTATCTTTAGACGAAGCTCTGTTTGGTTATACAATTTACTTTTACCGGCAAATCTATAGCGACGATATCCTCTAAGATTTTCTTCATTTCCTAGGTATTGAGCCTGGTAAAATTCAAATCCTTTTTTGCCCAGATTAATACCACCACCTGTTCTGTTAGCCAGTGTAAGCCAATTATTAATGATATTAAAATAAAGACCTAGATCGGAATTTAACTGTGTTACACTATATGGAGTGCTGCCAGTGCCTGATAAATGACGGGCAGTAGTGATCCAACTAACACCTTTATGAGGAACAACTTTATTATCTCTTGTATCTAATTCAACATCAACTTCTCCTCCAAGATAGTATTGGGTTTGATATAATGTAGAAGCATCTAAACCATTTTGACCCGGCCCCATTCCTGTTTTTGTAATAAAGCGCTGGCTGTTGAACTTATCATCTGCATCCAATTCAAAGCGTTGAAAAGTAGGACCGAATGAAATGGAGAACTTGGGAGAAAATCTTTCTCTGATTAAAATAGTGGCATCTGCAAGATTATACCTTGCTCTATAATATTTAAATTTTCCTGGTTGCGATTTGTCATAAACTGAATTAATTCCGTAGCCAAAAAAGTTAGTGGTGAAATTTGGTGCTTTCACATTAAAATTCATTGTTATATCTCCTTTTCTGCCTATGACGCCTATAAATTCGTTAGCATACCGCATGTTCCATGCTTTGGTGGATAATGCATGACTTATGGAGAAAGTATGAGAAGATTTATAGGGGTCTTTTCTGAAACCATGATTTATAATCTTATAAGTAACTCCCAGAAAAACGCCATCATCAGGATTATAGCCTAATGCTATGCCTGGAGATGCTTTATTATAATTAAAAGAAATTCTTTCAAACTTATTTACATCACTGTCATTAGACATATGATTTTTAAATTTTCCGATAAGCTTATTTTCACCATTTTTTTTATCATAAACAAAAGAACTTCCTTTTCCCTCACCGGTTTTTTCAAACACATCTGCTCCTCCACCACCAATCATTCTTATTTTTACTTTGTCGTTATTACCATTTATCACAAATTTATCATCTCCATCAAATCCGAACAATCGAACTTCTTTTGTTTCACCGCCAATAAAAAGTCGTTCATATTTTTTATCCTCTTTCTGTCCATCTTTAAGTTTAAACACCTGTACAAGCATTGAACCGTCATCATTACGGGTTACATCAAACAAATCCTGTTTATCACTGGCCGTTACCGTTACAGTTTCTGCAATAAAATAATAGTATTTCATTATCTCTTCTGCCAGGTACTTTCTTCTTTCTTTTAAGGTGGCTACTATTTTTTGATTATGCGGTAATCCTCTTATTTCTGCAGGCTGCATAGCCAATGCATTTTCAATTACCTGATCTGTCATTTTAGGAATAAAATCATCCACTGCTTTTTGCCAATCTGCAGCCGTCAACCCATTTAAAAAGAATCTGTCAAGATTACGGGCAGCAAAATTGAAACGCTTAATATCATGTGCTTCATCTTTAAACCCTTCGATCTGTGGAACAAATGCCTTTCTTCTTGCAATATTTGGTAAAAGGCCCTGATTAATATAAAATGCCTGATCCCTGTCCTTTGGAATTGGAAAGTACGTTTTGCCTCCATTGGGATTTTCTACTGCTCCCCAGTTCCATTGCCCTTCATGCCGGTCTAGATCCATCACAAACATATCCAGTATTCTTGCGGTCAACAATGCTTTTTGGTCTACCTGATTATCATTATCTTTTTCCAGCTTTTCAGCTACTTCTTCTGTATCATATCCTTTGTCCACATTCGCAGGAAATCTTTCTTCATAGGATGCCAGCATACCCCCAAAATCTTTTTGATATTCTCCAAGCGCAGCATCATCTGGAACGTACACAAGTCTTACTTTTCCATAAGGCACACCTACAGCATCGGCCAGCGGCTGCATAGATAACGAGGCATAAGGATAAGAGGCCGATACTCCATCTGATACCAAATCAGCAGCTGCCTCACTCTGCAAATCGCCTGGCAGTGTTTTATCAGTAATAAATTTTTGAATAGACCGGATAATGAATTCTCTGCCACTGGCATCTTCTACCCGAAGTGATTTTGTTTGTTTACCTCCACCTTTCTTTACAAAACGAAGATTTTTTAAATCTAAAACAGGTACCGTTATTGGAGTATTCCATTCTGTACGATAATTGGCCCCCATCCAGAATTTTTTTGTTCCGCTGGTGCTAAAATGTGAGCCGGGAGCAGTTCCTGTCTCCTGTGCTTTAGCGGGTAAAATAAATACAATAAGGCATAAAATACATACAGTAAGCCGTCTCATGATTGCAGGTTTAGGTTGATAATGTTAAATGGTTATGTTATAATGATTTGAAAAGATACGATTTTTTAAAAATAAAGCACAAAATAGAGGAATAAAATAGCAAAAATCCCTTTCAATAACCCTTGGCTTGGTTAAAACAGTATTATTTTCTGAAATTTCTTGTTGATTTACTCAAACAATCAAATGTTTATTATTTTCATTTCATGATTATCGGTCTATCCACCCCGTAATTAAACGAGTTGTTTGCTATAAAGTACAAGTAAAAAAATATGTCTCATTTCAAAAAACTATCTTCCACAATTCTTTTTAGTACAACGGTTTTCTTATCCTATACACAAGACATTCCCGAAAAAAATATTTTACCACTAAAGGCAGACACAGCAAACTCGTCTATCGGTTATGAAGTTCCTTCTGGTAAAGAAAAATTCCCGTTAGAAGGGATAATCTTACCAACTGCAATGCTTACTTATGGAGTATTATCCTTAACCAGCAATAGTTTAAAAAACGTCAATAAAGACTTGCATAAAATTATATGGATCGATAACCCTCATAAACCATTTCATTTAGAAAGTTACATTGTTTTAGTTCCGGCGGCAGGTGCTTTTGCCCTTGAAGCATTTGGCGTAAAAGGCAAAAATACTCTCAGAGATAAGTCGGTTATTTATCTTATGTCAGGCCTTTTAGGAAATACGGCTGTTTATGCTTTAAAGAAAACCACACATTCTTTACGGCCAGATAGTTCCAACAGCAATTCTTTTCCATCCGGGCATACGGCACAAGCTTTTACTTCTGCTGAATTCTTAAGAAAAGAATATAAAAACGTTTCTGCCTGGTATGGCATTGCGGGTTATACAATAGCTGTTACAACGGCTTATTTAAGGCTGTACAATAACAGGCATTGGCTTGGCGATGTTGTAGCAGCGGCAGGTATTGGCATTGCATCTGTTAAGCTGGCTTATTGGCTTTATCCAAAAATTCAGCATTGGATTTTTAAAAACAACCATGATAATACTGCCATTTTGCCTTTTTATAATAATGGCTCGTTGGGCATTGGTATAACACATGTTTTTTAATAGAAAATCTTTCTGACAGCGTATATAAAGCCAGAAACTACAATTTAAATGCTGCCACAATTTTAAAAAGAAAGTCTGAATACTTTCTGAAGAATTCAAACACCTGCAATAAAAAATTAGCTTAGAAAGAGAAACATTTGATCTGAATTTTTATTTTTCTTAAAAGCCTGCTATTTGGATGATCTTTTTGTAAATTAGTGTTTTTACAGGTGTAAGAGATAAATGAAGAAGACAGAAAACTTTAGACATGCCTCATCAATTTTCATTCTATTTGTCAGTAAGTTTTCAGAATTGGATCAACCATCTTTAATTTTTAGCTGAAGCGATGAAAAAATATATTGTATTGACGGGTTGTTTGATGATAATGTGTATAACCCTTAAAGCGCAGACAGATACCATTGCCAGACGCATAATATTAATTGGCGATGCCGGACAGCTTACCGATGGACGTCATCCTGTAGTAGATGCTGTTAGAAATAATATTCCACTGGATAAAAAAACTACCGTTTTATTCCTCGGCGACAATTTATACAAACATGGATTGCCAGATTTGGAAAATTCAGGTTATAATGCGTCAAAAGCAGTACTAGACTCTCAGTTATCAATCGTAAGGAATACAAAAGCAAAAGTTATCATGATTCCTGGCAATCATGATTGGCAAA
>JBDSUW010000062.1:0-49836 GCA_039927535.1 Chitinophagaceae bacterium
AATTTGTGGAACATTCTTATGTATCCATTTGCATTGTGCCGGTGTTAACGAAACTCTATTATCAGCCGGAGTTTTACCTTCCTTTATTAGTCCGATTCTTGTCATATTATTTTTCTGAAATTTTAAAGAAGCAAATTTGCATAAATTTGTTTGTTACAAGTTTGTTTTATGGTCTAAACTAAGATTTTTTTGTTAGCCAAGTGTAGCCAGCCTGCCCGTAGGTAGGTTTTTATAACCTGACCCGCAAAAAGCGGGAGCAAACAAATTGAAATACATTATGACTTACTTTGAGCTATTTGAGATTCCGGTACAATTAAAAGTAAACGCATCAGCCTTATCTAAAAAATTCTTTGAACTCAGCAGGAAATATCATCCCGATTTTTTTGCCAATGAATCCGAAGATAGACAATCAGAGGCATTGGAAAAGTCGGCCATGCTCAATAAGGCATGGAAAACATTTCGGAATACAGATGCCACTATCAAATATGTGTTGATGGAAAAAGGTTTATTGGAAGAAGAAGAAAAATATGAATTGCCGCCAGCCTTCCTGATGGAAGTAATGGATATTAATGAACAATTAATGGATGCCGAGGATGCAGAAGCCACAAAGAACCTTCAGCAAACAATCGACAATCTTCAAGCAGAAATATATGAACCTGTTGCAAAAATTGTGGAAGATTATAAAGAAGATATTACTACCGAAAAAGAGTTGTTGCAAGTAAAAGAATATTATTACAAAAAAAAATATTTAGACCGCATTCGCCGGCAATTAGCAGGAATGGTGTAATATTGCAGCCCGATTTAGTTTACTTGTTAATTAGTTAATCAGGGAATTGGGAATAAAGACCCACCAAACAAATTAACCAATTAACTAATCACTAATTAACTACCAGCCCGGGTGGCGGAATTGGTAGACGCAGCAGACTCAAAATCTGCCGTTCGTAAGGATGTGCTGGTTCGATTCCAGTCCCGGGCACAGACATTTTAATGAAACCCTTATCAGACTTGACTTTGATGAGGGTTTTACTTTTCTGGGGGACGTTTCAGGAGAAGGTTTAATATTTTCTCCTTTTGTATTCTACTTGCTTAATTATTGAGTCTAAAATATCACGACTATCAAAAGTTCCTAAAACTACAGCAGTCTGAAAAGACCTGTATAAAAGCACAAAAAACAAATAAAGTATTTCAATAAAAATAGTAATTAAATAGTTTTCTTTTGAAACCTCATACAATTATTGAAACATAAACGATGGATTCAATGATTGCCTCTTAATACTAGATTCTCCTGCAACTATACGCATATTAATGAAATCCTTTCACAATTGCTTCACCATCCAAAAACTTTACTAGGTTATAGATTTTTTTATTTGTCCTGCTTTATACCCTTTTACTGCGAAATAAAGGATGTACAGATAACAAGGTATCATCAACAAACAAAATACCAATTGAAAATTGTAATGTTCTTTAAGACTAGCAAATAATTTTGGTATGATAGCTCCTCCTGCAATACCCATTATTAAAATAGCGGAACCTTTTTCAGTAAATCGACCCAACCCCTTTATAGCCATTGGGAAAATAGCCGGCCACATTAAAGCATTTGCAAATCCGAGTGCAGCTACAAAAGCAACCGATAAATAACCCTGTGTAAAAAAAGCACCAAGTGTAAAAAGCATGCCTAAAATAGCAGAATATTTCAAAGCCAATTCCTGCGTTATATATTTTGGAATGGTTAATAAACCTATAATATAACCAAGCATCATTGCGGCTAAAGTATATGAAGTGAAATATTTTGTTTCATCCGTAGGAATATTAAAACCCTTACCATAAGTACCAATGGCATCACCCGCCATTACTTCAACACCTACATAAACAAAAATACAAATTGCACCCAGCCACAAATGAGGGAAATTAAAGATGCTCTTTTTTTCTTTTGCTCCAACGCTGACTTCTGCTTGTTTATTCGATTCAGAAGATTTTATCTCTGGCAAGGAAGACCTCATCACAAGCAAGGCTATAACTAACAAGGCAACAGCCATAATGATATAGGGCAGGTAAATGTTTTTTGCAAACTCATTTAAGATGGAATCTTTTGTAGCTTGATCTGGCGCTGAAATTACTTTTTGCTCTAACTGATTCACACCTTTCAACACAAAAGCACTAAGAACAATCGGGCTAATAATTCCGGCCATTTTATTGCAAAGCCCAACAATGCTAATTCGCCTCGCAGCAGTTTCAATAGGGCCAATAATACTGATATATGGATTTGATGCAGTTTGAAGCAGTGAAAGCCCTGAACCAATCACAAACAAGCCAACCAGCGACATGGAATAATTACGATGTGTAGCATACTGGCCAAAAAGAAAAGTGCCAACGGCCATAACGAGTAAGCCCAGCCCCATTCCTTTTTTCATTCCTGTTTTTTCCAATATCCATGATGACGGCAGGGCTAGAAAGAAATAAGCCATGTAAAAAGCAGTAGTAACCATAAATGCTTTTGAATCGGTATCAAGTCCAAAAGCAAGTTTTACATAAGTAATTAGTGGGCCGTTAAGCCAAGTTACAAATCCGAACACAAAAAATAATCCACCAATTATTACAATTGCGTTTTTGTTGTTGTTTTGGTTAGGCAGCATGTCGTTTTTTTAAGTTTTAAATATACTGCAATCGCTTTGTTAAAGCTTGCACAACCGATTGCTCAAATTCAATTTTGCACAACCGATTGCGCATTAAATCAAGATCATATTTTAATAAATTCGTTAGTGATGAATGGAATTTTATTCGATTCATCATGTAAGCAATCGTTTAAAAGGGAGATTTCAGTATTTCTATACAGAAACTTCCTTTTTTAAAAAACTTAAAGCAAATTAACAACGATGAACACTCAAACACTTTCAAAAGTAAATACATTTTCGTACGAAAAAATTACAGCTATAATTTGTGACACTGCCCTCGATGCATCAAAAGCAATTGCGAATGAAATTGCTGAGATCATCCGGGCAAAAAATAATGATGGCAAAACAACTGTTTTGGGGCTTGCAACCGGCGCAACACCTAAAAGAATATATAAAGAACTGATAGAAAAGCACAGAAACGAAGGCCTCAGTTTTAAAAATGTTATTTGCTTTAATCTGGATGAGTATTATCAATTGAAACCAGATTCAACCCAGCGTTACAGTGATTATATGGTTGAAAATTTTTTTAAAGATATAGATATAGATCAATCAAATTGTTTCATCCCACAAGGAAATATTAAACAGGAAAATGTAAAAAAACATTGCGAAGAGTATGACCGGAAAATTGAAGAACTTGGTGGATTAGATTTTCAATTACTTGGCATTGGCCGCAATGGTCATATTGGTTTTAATGAGCCGGGGTCGCATGTAAATTCTACCACCCGTTTAATTACACTGGACCATATTACAAGGTCAGATGCAGTATTTGAATTTGGCGCTATAAATAATGTGCCACGAAAAGCAATAACAATGGGTGTAGGTACCATTCTTAAAGCAAAGCGAATTGTATTGGTAGCATTAGGCGAAGGCAAAGCAGGTATAATAAAGAAAACGATTGAAGGACCGGTTACAGAATTTGTTCCGGCATCTTACCTACAGGGCCATCATAATACAACGTTCATTTTAGATAATGCCGCAGCAGCTGAATTAACAAGAATAAAGACTCCTTGGCTTACCGACGAAGTTACCTGGAGTGTGAACATGATTAAGAAGGCGGTAACACATCTGGCAATTGCCATTAATAAACCCATTTTAAAACTTACGGCAACCGATTATAATGAAAATGGATTGAGTGATTTGCTGGCCTTATACGGAGAAGTTCATGATTTGAATATTGAAGTATTTAATCAGTTGCAACACACTATTACCGGCTGGCCAGGTGGTAAACCTAATGCGGATGACACGAACCGCCCGGAAAGAGCTTTGCCGACTAAGAAAAGGGTTTTACTCTTCAGCCCACACCCTGATGATGACATTATTTCAATGGGTGGAACTTTTCAGCGTTTAGTAGATCAGGGGCATGAAGTTCATGTAGCTTATCAAACCAGTGGAAATATTGCAGTGGCCGATGATGAAGCTTTCCGTTTTATTGAGTTTGTTAAAGATTATAACAGGCAATTCGGCATACAAAGTCCTGAAGCCGACAAAATTTATGATGAGGCGCTTGCATTTTTAAAAGAAAAGAAAGATGGTGAGAAAGATACTGATGCACTACGATATGTAAAAGGCATTATAAGAAGAGGTGAAGCAAAAAACACATGTCGTTTTGTGGGCGTACCAATGGAAAATGCACACTTTCTGAATTTGCCTTTTTACGAAACTGGAGCAATTGAAAAGATGCCCATTGGCGAAGATGATTTTAAAATAATAGCTGACCTCATAGAAAGAATAAAGCCTCACCAGATTTTTGCTGCAGGAGACCTGGCAGATCCGCACGGCACACATAAAGTTTGTCTTGACGGCGTTTTTGAAGCAGTGAGAAGATTAAAGAATAAAGATTTTATGAAAGATTGCTGGGTATGGCTTTACAAAGGTGCCTGGGCAGAATGGGATATTGACCTGATAGAAATGGTAGTACCCATGAGTCCGGATCAGGTATTAAAAAAGCGTTATGGTATTTTCAAACATCAGTCGCAGAAAGATGGCGTAGTGTTTCAAGGCAGCGATAACCGGGAGTTTTGGCAAAGAGCCGAAGACCGCAATAGTGCAACCGCTTTACTCTACAATAAATTAGGGTTGGCAGAGTATGAAGCAATGGAAGCATTTGTAAGATGGCAATTTTAGTATTGTCTAAAATAGCAACCGTTAAAAGACAGTTTTTAAACAGTTGCTAATTAATTTAAAGTAGATCTTCTATAACAATAAGATATAATGAAAGAAATAAAAGTAAAAAATATTTCAAATAGTATTGAAAATAATTCTATAGACAAAATAGCTAATTTGCTCGACACATTTGAGAAGCAAGTACTAGAGTATGTACCCTGGCCTGAATTTTCCGATAAGCCAAAAGTTGTTTTTACCATAGCCCATAATCAATCTAATATTTTTTTAAAATATTATGTAGAGGAAAAAAACATCCGGGCCGAAAATAAAATTGCAAACAGTCCAGTACATGAAGATAGCTGTGTAGAATTTTTTATTAGTTTTAATGAAGACATTAGTTATTACAACATTGAATTTAATTGTATTGGAACCGGTCTAATAGCATATGGGCCTTCTAAATATAACCGGCAGCTACTTGAATCAGACATGGTGAACAACCTGAAAAAAAAATCAGTTATAGTTTCTGAAAATGCAAACGCTACAAATTGGGAACTTACGCTGGTAATACCTTTGAGTACATTTGTACATACTTCTTTTCAAAATCTAGAAGATATAACTTGCAGGGCAAATTTTTACAAATGCGGAGATCTTTTACCAGAGCCACATTTTATTTCCTGGTCAAATATCATTTCCTCTCATCCAAATTTTCATTTGCCTCAATTTTTTGGAAAATTAGTATTTGAATAACGTTGAATAGTGATACCCTTGGTCTAATCCCGGACCTCTTCTCTTTTATAGATTTCCACCAAAATCCTGTTTAACCCATAATGTAATGTCCAATATTTTTTATTGTATATTTAATGGTGGAGAATAAATCAGGAAATAACCCGCCTACTATAAAACAAATTGCCAGACAACTCAATGTGTCTGTGTCTACCGTGTCTAGGGCATTAAGTAATCATCCACGGATTGGTATAAGCACAAAAGAAAAAGTACAGCAACTAGCTAAGGATCTGGGCTACGAACCTAATATACAGGCCATTTCCTTTAAACAGAAAAAAACATTTATTATTGGAGTAGTGCTCCCGGATATAAAAGAAGATTTTTTTTCGCAGGCCATTAATGGTATTGAAACCGCAGCTACATTACATAATTATACTATGCTCTTTGCACAAAGCTATGACGATCTTGAAATTGAAAAAAGAGTGGTTGGTGTGATGAGAAAACAGCGGGTTGATGGATTAATTATCTCTCTATCAAAAGAAACTAATAATTATAAGCATTTAGAAGCATTTGAAAAATACGGAACCCCAATCGTTTGCTTTGACAGAGTTCCTCCCATAAAAAATATACACAAGGTTTATTGTAATTTATATGACGGCACCATTGAAATGCTAAGCTGGTTATTTAACAAAGGCTATCAACGTATTGCTCTAATTAATGGCCCCGCTACTTTAGCTGCAAGTACTGAACGTTTAAAAGGTTATATGAAAGCGGTAGCCAATCGAAAATTAAAAGTGGACATGCAACTGGTGGAAACAACAGATTTTTCTAAAGAAAGTACTATTTCCGCTTTAAAAAAACTCCTTGCTTTAAAAAAACCTCCGGATGTAATAATTTCTTTTAATGATTACGTACACATGGATGCAGTTCAGTTTGCAAAACAAATAAAAATAAAAGTAAATAAAGATATCATCTTTGCAAGTTATGCTAATCTACCAATTACAAATTATACAACTCATCCTCCTGTAATTTCTCTTGAACAATATCCCTTCCGGCAGGGAGAAAGAGCCATGGAGATTATGATGAAGGTATTAAGTGAAAAGGCTGAAGGTACTCAGATTGAAGATAATTTCTATTCCGAAGAAATGCCAACTACTATCATGCTGCACTAAAAAGGAAGGCTATTTTAATTATAATAACGGCCAGCTTGTATAAGAATATACTAAAAATGAAGAAAATACTACATAGAAACAATAAAGCTTTTTTATTTCCGAAATAACGTTTCGGTAAAATTTTCAAAAAAAATAGAAATATTTTAACTCACTGCCCAATACTACTCAATCCCAAAGCCACTGGTAATATTGTACTAAGAAAAGGTAATTACATGAAGAAAAGGCAAGCTACTATTTCGTATTTTGCTATGTCTAACAATTTAAAAGAAGCGAATGCCAGCACTTGCAAAACAGAAGGAACTAAAATCTTCCTCATCCGGAAATTATCTTTTTCCGCTGATCCTGATAACAAGCTTGTTTTTCTTTTGGGGCTTTGTCCATAATCTGGATCCCATTTTAATTCCGCATTTGAGGCGGGCATTTCGGCTTACCACTTTACAAGCTTCTTTGGTAGACTCTGCTGTATTTATTGCCTATTTTTTTATGGCTATTCCTGCAGGCTTACTGTTAAAAAAGTTTGGTTATAAAACCGGAATCATAATCGGGCTTTTATTATTTTCCTTTGGATGTTTTTTATTTGTACCTGCGGCTAATAATATGCAATACGTTTATTTCCTTGGAGCACTTTTTGTTGTTGCCTGCGGATTAACCGTTTTAGAAACAGCTGCAAATCCGTATGTAAGTTTACTGGGTGCAGCAGAAACATCTACACAACGATTAAATTTTGCACAATCTTTTAATGGCCTGGCCGCTTTTTTAGCTCCTATCATTGGCGGTAAATTAATTTTATCTGATGCACCTTTAAACGATGAAGCATTTTCTGCATTATCAGAAACGGCGAAAGCAACTTATCTGCAAGCAGAAACTTCCACTGTAAAAATGCCATACCTTATTTTGGGTTTGATAATTTTACTGGTTGCTGTCATTTTCATTTTTACAAAACTGCCCGAAATAAAAGACACGCAAAAAGATGCTAAAAAAGGTTTCTTTCATGCCTTTGCACACAAGCATTTAAAGTGGGCAGTTGTTGCACAATTTTTTTATGTAGGTGCCCAGGTATGTGTTTTAAGTTTCCTTGTTTTGTTTGCAACCAAGGCTGCAGGTATCACTGAAAAACAAGCATCCTATTACGCCGGAGTTGCAGGATTGGTGTTTATGTTGGGAAGATTTGTAGGAACTTTTTTTATGAAGTTTATTGCACCGTCGAAATTACTAACACTCTATTCTATTATATGCATCTTACTTTCTTTGGTTACCATATTTGGTACAGGTATCATTACACTTTATGCGATAATTGGCATTTCATTTTTTATGTCAATAATGTTCCCCACCATTTTTGCATTAGGAATAAAGGATTTAGGTGCCGATACAAAATCGGCTTCCAGTTTAATTATAATGTCTATTGTAGGCGGAGCCATTTTGCCACCACTGCTGGGTTACATAAGTGATGTAACACAAAATATTCAATATGGATATGTAGTACCATTGGGTTGCTTTATCGTAACGGCCTTGTTTGGTTGGAAAGGATATAAAACAAATTAATTTTTTAGATGAGCAATATTATTAAAATCAACGAAAAAGATAATGTAATTACTGCTCTTGTAAACCTGCAAAAAGATGAACAGGTAAACTGGAATGGGGATTATTTTACTATGCAGGAAAATATTCCTGCAAAACATAAATTCTTTGCTAAGGATTTTGCAACCGGTGATGATATCTATATGTATGGTGTACTTGTTGGTAAAACCCAAGTACCTGTTGCAGCTGGCGCAAGAATGAGTACTGAAAATGTAAAACATGCCGCACAACCCTATGCTTACCGAAATGTAAATTATGAATGGACGCCACCGGATGTTTCTAAATTTAAAGACCGCACTTTCATGTGCTACAAACGAAGTGATGGCAGAGCAGGAACGGCAAATTACTGGCTCTTTATTCCTACTGTTTTTTGTGAAAACAGAAATATGGATGTAATTAAAGAAGCCCTACAGCAGGAACTTGGCTATTCTGTAAATGCAAAATATAAATCGTTTACAAAGGAACTGGTTCAGGCTTTTAAAGAAGGAGAAGATACCGGTAATTTTGATTTGGCATTATCATCCAATCCAAAACAACAGCGTCTTTTTAAAAATGTAGATGGTGTAAAATTCCTGAATCATAATGGCGGCTGCGGTGGTACCAGGGACGATGCAAATACTTTAGGTAAATTATTAGCTGCTTATGCGAATCATCCAAACGTTGGGGGAATTACTATTTTAAGTTTGGGCTGTCAGCATTTGCAAACTAAAATATTACAGGATGATATAAAAATGCTGAATCCCGACTTTAATAAACCTATGTTTATTTTTGAGCAGCAACAAACAAATAGTGAAGAAGAATTAATTGCTTTAGCTATTCGGGAAACCTTTAATGGCCTGGTGGAATTAAATAAATTGGAGAGAGAAGAAATTCCCATTACTGAATTATGTGTTGGCGTGAAATGCGGTGGCAGCGATGGTTTCAGCGGTATATCTGCTAATCCTGCTGTAGGCTATGCTGCAGATATGCTGGTAGCATTGGGCGGTACGGTTTTACTTGCAGAGTTCCCTGAACTCTGCGGCGTAGAACAAAATATAATTGATCGCTGTACTACAGAATCATCGGCAAAAAAATTCATAGACCTTATGCAGACGTACGATGCACAAGCACATGCAGTTGGTTCCGGATTTTACATGAACCCTTCTCCGGGAAATATAAAAGATGGCTTAATTACAGATGCGATAAAATCTGCCGGTGCTGCAAAAAAAGGTGGGAATTCTCCTGTAACAGATGTGTTGGATTATGCAGAACCTGCCACCAAACCCGGATTAAATATGGTATGCACCCCGGGCAATGATGTGGAAGCAACGACAGGTAAAGCTGCCGCCGGAGCTACTTTAATTTTATTCACTACCGGCCTGGGAACACCAACAGGAAATCCTGTGTGTCCAACTATTAAAGTTGCTACGAATACACAATTAGCAACAAGAATGAAAGATATCATCGACATAGATTGCGGTCCAATTATCCGTGGCGAAAAAACAATACAACAAATGGGTGAATACATCCTAGAGTATTGTATAAAAGCTGCAAGCGGAGAAATAATACCTAAAGCGGTGCAGTTAAATCAGGATGATTTTATTCCCTGGAGAAGAGGAGTTTCGTTATAGCAAAATCGAAAAGTAAAAAATAAATTAATAAAAAATGTTCTCCCTACAAAATAAAAAAGCAGTTATTACAGGTGGTGGAAATGGTATTGGTAAAGCCATAGCAGTTTTGTTTGCAAAGCAAGGTGCGGAAGTACACATCGTTGAACTTACAGCAGAAAGTGCACAACCGGCAATGGATGAAATAAGGGCTAACGGCAACAAACCTACGCTGCATACCTGCAACGTAGCCAGCCAAAAAGAAGTAGATGCAGTGTTTGAAAAAATTGGAAATATTCATATTCTCGTAAACAATGCAGGCATTGCCCACATTGGCAAAGCCGATACTACCGGTGAAGCGGATTTTGACAGAGTAATGAATGTAAATGTAAAAGGTGTTTACAATTGTTTGCATGCGGCCATTCCACAATTAAGAAAATCATCAGGCGGTGTGGTATTAAATATGGCCTCCATTGCAGCCTGGGTAGGTTTGCCCGACAGATTTGTTTACTCCACTACAAAAGGTGCAGTTATGGCTATGACATTGAGCGTAGCTAAAGATTATATTAATGAAAATATCCGTTGCAATTCTATTTCTCCGGCAAGAGTTCATACGCCTTTTGTGGATGGATTTATTAATAAAACTTATCCCGGTCAGGAAAAAGAAATGTTTGAAAAATTATCTAAAACACAACCCATTGGTCGCATGGCAGAGCCTATAGAAATTGCCGGTCTTGCGTTGTACTTATGCAGTGATGAATCTTCTTTTATTACCGGCTGCGACTACCCAATTGATGGCGGGTTCATAAAACTGAATAATTAAATGAGCTGGAAATTCAATACAAACTATCCTTCCATAGAAGACCTGCGAAAAAAAGCAGCGAAGAGAGTTCCAAAATTTGCCATGGAATATTTGGATGGCGGCTGCAATGAGGATGTAAATCTTTATAAAAATACAAGTGAGTTAAGGGAAGTAGAATTAACACCCTATTACCTGAGACAATATTCTAATATTGACCTGAGAACAGAAATGTTCGGACATGTGTATGATGCGCCGTTTGGTATCGCACCAGTTGGACTGCAAGGTTTGATGTGGCCGAATGCACCGGAGATTTTAGCCAAAGCGGCACATCAACATAATATACCTTTTGTATTAAGTACTGTTACCACATCTAATATTGAAAAAATTAGTGAGTTAACTGAAAGTAAGGCTTGGTTTCAGTTATACCATCCTGCAGAAGATAGTTTACGGGATGATATTATAAAAAGACTAAAAGCAGCAAACTATTCGATATTGGTTTTACTATGCGATGTACCATCTTTTGGCTATCGTCCAAGAGATATCCGAAATGGATTGGCCATGCCGCCGAGAATGACCTTGAAAAATATTTTTCAAATTATGGGTAAGCCGCAGTGGGCTTTGCAAACTTTACTACATGGTCAACCGGAATTTGAGACGTTAAAACCCTACATGCCAAAAGGATTAAACATGAAACAATTGGGTTCGTTTATGAATCAAACTTTTTCGGGCAGATTAAATAAAGAAAAAATTGGACCCATCAGAGATATGTGGAAAGGAAAGATTGTGCTGAAAGGTGTGGCAAGTGAAGAAGATGCAGCAATGGCAATTAAGCTGGGATTGGATGGCATAATTGTATCCAATCATGGCGGCAGACAATTAGATGCCGGGCAATCCTCAATTCATGCACTGAAAGGCATTAATGAGAATTATAAAGGAAAGATTCGCATCATGATGGATAGTGGCATCCGCTCCGGACCTGATGTAGCACGGGCTATGGCGAGTGGCGCAGAATTTACTTTTATGGGTCGGTCATTTATGTACGGCGTTTCAGCATTGGGAAATGAAGGAGGTGACCATACGATTGCTATTTTAAAAACACAGTTGCAACAAGTGATGGAACAATTGTGTTGTGAGAAGACAAATGATTTTACTAAACATATTGTTTGTTGAATTAAAAATTAGGAATTACGAATTAATAAAAATATAAGATATGAAATTGATAAGATTCGGCGAAGCCGGTAACGAAAAACCAGGAATTATTTTAAATGAAAAATGGTTTGATGTATCCTCATTAGTAAAAGATTATGATGAAGTTTTTTTTGAAAATGGCGGACTCGATAAATTAAAAGAAAAGTTAGGCAGCAATCCTGAATTGCCTGAAGTACCTGCCGGTACAAGGCTTGGTTCTGTAGTTGCAAGGCCGTCAAAAATAATTTGTATTGGTTTAAATTATATTGACCATGCAAAAGAAACGGGTGTCGCTATTCCTGAAGAACCTATCATCTTTTTTAAATCAACCACAGCCTTGTGCGGCCCTAACGATGATTTAATTATACCAAAGAACAGCACAAAAACCGACTGGGAAGTGGAACTAGCATTTGTAATAGAAAAGAAAGCAAGTTATGTAGAGGAAAAAGAAGCTATGAATTATGTAGCGGGTTATTGCTTGCACAATGATTACAGCGAAAGGGCCTTTCAATTAGAAATGGGCGGACAATGGGTAAAAGGAAAAAGCTGTGATAGCTTTGCCCCGCTCGGTCCCTGGCTTGTTACAACTGATGAAATTGCCGATGTAGATAATTTAAAGATGTGGCTTACCGTGAATGGGAAATCATTTCAAAACAGTAATACATCTAATTTAATTTTTAAAATTCCTTTTCTTATTCATTACCTCAGTCAGTATATGACTTTGCTTCCGGGTGATGTAATAAGTACGGGCACACCACCGGGTGTTGGCCTTGGCATAAAACCCAATCCAATTTATGTTCAACCCGGTGATGAAATAGAACTGGGTATTGAAGGATTAGGAACAAGCAAACAAATAGCAAAAGCTTACAAATAAAAATAAACATGACGAGATATTGCCTTGCTTTAGATTTAAAAGAAGATGAAACTTTAATTACCGAATATGAAAGAATGCATCGGGAAGTTTGGCCGGAAATAATCAGCAGTATCAAAAATGCTGATATTGAAAAATTAGAAATTTACCGAACAGGCAACAGGCTATTTATGATATTGGAAGCAGGTGCAAATTTTAGTTTTGAAAAAAAATCTGCCATGGATGCTGCCAATGAAACGGTGCAAAAATGGGAAGAGCTGATGTGGAAATATCAGCAGGCTTTACCAACAGCAAAGCCGGGAGAAAAATGGATGATGATGGATAAAATTTTCAGTCTTTAATAATTAGCCATGAAGATTGATGCCCATGTTCATTTTTGGAATTACGATCCCATTCGGGATAGCTGGATGGAAGGCATGGACATTTTGCACAAGAATTATTTACCGGAAATACTCTTACCAACACTTTCAAATGCTGGACTGGATGGCATTGTAGCTGTGCAGGCCGAACAAAGTGAAGGCGAAACTTTATTTTTACAATCACTTTCTGATGCCAATCCTATTATTAAAGGCGTAGTTGGTTGGGTTGATTTATTAAATGAAAATATTGAAGAACGGCTGGATTATTATTCTCAATATTCAATCATTAAAGGCTTCCGCCATATTGCACAGGGAGAGCCGGAAGGCTTTTTATTAAGAGATAATTTTACCCGGGGTATTAAAGCTTTAGGAAAATACAACTACACTTATGATGTCTTAATTTATCATCATCAATTAAATGATGTATTAAAATTTATGGAGCAATTTCCCGAACAACTTTTTATTATTGATCATTGTGCAAAACCAGACATCAAAAATAAAAATATTGACGGCTGGAAAAAACAAATGACAGCAATCGCAAAATTGCCAAATGTATATTGCAAAATTTCAGGTTTACTTACAGAAACTAACTGGAAGCAATGGAAGGCCATAGATTTTTATCCTTATCTTGATGTCGTATTTAAAGCCTTTGGAAAAGACAGGATTTTATTTGGCAGCGACTGGCCGGTGATGTTGCTTAGTGGAGAATACTTAGAATGGAAAGAACTATTAATGAACTATCTGAATAATTTTTCTACAGAAGAAAAAAACAAACTGTTTGGATTAAATGCAGTTAAAATTTATAACTTACAATAATGGACTTACAACTAAAAGATAAAGTAATCATCGTAACAGGTGGTGCCAGGGGCATTGGTGAAGGGATTGTAAGAATATTGGCAAATGAAGATGCCATTCCTGTTATTGTTGGCCGCACCGAAGCTCACAATAATAAATTAGTTGATGAGCTGAAAGGCCTGGGCAAACAGGCTTTTCAAGTGGTAGCAGAACTTACTGAACCTGCACAATGCGAAGCCGCTGTAAAAGCTGTTGTAGAAAAATTTGGCCGGATTGATGGTCTCGTAAATAACGCCGGTGTAAATGATGGTGTAGGTTTAGAAAAAGGAAACTATGAAGACTTCGTTGTCTCTTTACATAAAAATTTAATTCATTATTATTTGATGGCGCATCATGTCCTACCCTGGCTAAAACAAAGTAAAGGTCCTATTGTAAACATCAGTTCTAAAACGGCAGACACAGGTCAGGGAAACACTTCCGCATATGCTGCGTCTAATGGTGGACGCAATGCACTTACACGGGAATGGGCTGTTGAATTGTTACCTTACAGCATAAGAGTAAATGCAGTTATTGTTGCAGAAAGTTTTACGCCTTTATATGAAAAGTGGATTCAAACTTTTGATAATCCCGAAGAACAGCTTAAACAAATAACTCAAAAAATTCCTTTTGAACATCGGATGACAACCACAGAAGAAATTGCAAACACGGTTGCATTCCTTTTATCTTCAAAATCATCCCACACCACAGGCCAGTTAATTTATGTGGATGGAGGCTATGTGCATCTGGACCGGTCTCTATAATTAAAATAAATATCAGTTCGATAAAAAACCTCCTTTACCTCTATATAATTTTACGAATCCATCCAGCTCCAGTGCAAGCACCGTCATGTATTCATCCTGAACTTTTTCAGGCACATTGATATAAATAAGACCGGGCACTTCACTCCAGGAAATTTTACCAACAACTTTATGTTGCAAAGTTTCATTAGTTCCCAAAACCCGAATTTTATTTATTTTATTCTTCAATCCTTTCAGCATAATATCTCCACTTACATTTCCTACAAGAAAAAGATATAAGGTGGATGAATCTTTTGATAAGGTAGTAGGTCCATAAAAATGTCCCTGCGGAAGTCCGGCTTCGGTGGCAAAAATGGCTTCACCATTTTTTTTATTCCACTTCCCCAACTCTTTTAATACATGTACTTCTTCTTCGGGAATGGTGCCATCTTCTTTTGGACCAATATCCAGCAGCAGGTTACCACCATTGCTTACGGCATCAGCAAAAATGGTTATCACTTCATAAGGTGTTTTCCATTCTTTATCTTTTGGCTGGTAGCCCCAACTAGTATTGATGGTCATACATAATTCCCACCAGTTGAAATGCGGCCTCGTCACCGGAAAGTTTTGTTCCGGCGTGTCGTAATCGCCATAGCCTTGTAACCGGCCATTGATGATAGCTGAAGGCTTATCATCCAATATCATTTTTCTAATTTTTGTTGCTTCCCATTCTTCTGCGCTGTGCTCCCAATCGCCATCAAACCACCAAAGATCAGGATGGAAATTATTTTTCACTTCATTGATTTGCGCCTCATAAAAGTTCAGAAACTTTTGCCAGCGTTTTGGGTCATCTTTTATTTTGTATCTGGATGAATCTCTTAAAAATCCCGGGTAATCAGCATACGACCAATCAATAAGGGAAAAATAGGCGCCTTGTTTAATGCCTTCCTTATCCAGGGCTTTATAAAATGGTGTGAGCAAATCCCTCTTTGCCGGTGTATGGTTCACCACATCAAAATGTTTCTGTTTGGTTGGCCAAAGCGCTACGCCATCATGATGCTTGGTGGTTATCACCGCATATTTTGCCCCGCTTTCTTTTATTAAAGCTGCCCACTCTTCAGGGTTATATTTAGAAGCAGTGAACCCTTTCATTTGTTTCATATAATTTGCCCAGCTTATTTGCCCATTATGAAAACTCCAGCTTTCACCAATACCATTTACTGCATAAATACCCCAATGAATAAAAATGCCCAGTTTAGCATCGGCAAACCATTGCATTTTATTACTGATCGAATCGGGGTTGATTTTTGACTGTGCTTTTACCTCGGTTGGTAACCAAAACATCAAAAATAAAAAAATAAAATTTACAAATTTTTTATACGGCATACACAAATTTTTATAGCTCGAAAATATTTATATTTTTAAATAATGCTACTTAAAACCCTTCTTTTAAATTGGGTTTTCTGGAAATATTTTCTCTGTAAGTCTTTGGACTTGACTTAACAATTTCTTTAAAATGTTTATTGAAATTTGAAATGGTATTGTAACCGCATTTGAAAGCAACATCTGAAATAGGTAAATCCGAATCAAGAAGATAAGCGCAGGCTTTTGAAATACGCACTTCATTCAGGTACTCTACAAAATGTTTGTTGGTCTTCTTTTTAAACATCCTGCAAAAAGATTGCGGCGTAAGGAAAGTTAGTTCCGCTGCCGTTTTTAGCGATATCTCTGATTTAAAATTCCCTTGCACATATTTATACAAAGCAGAAAGTCTGTCCGTTTTTGCATGATCCACTTCATGTCTATAACTTTCATTCGTAATTAAACGTATGTCTTTGGATTTGGATAGCGTATTAAAAATCTCAAAAAGACCAATAATTTTATCCAGTCCTTTTTTCGTTAATAATTTTTCTAATTTTCCCGCTACTATATCTTTTGTTTTACCGGAAATATGTATGCCTCTTTCGGCTAATTTAAAAAAGCCGCTAATCAATCCTGCTTCTTCCATATTATAAAAAATGGGAGCAAGCACATCCGCATTAAAATAAATAACAATAGCTTTTGCTCTAAAGCCGGATAACTCCTGGTAATAAGTTTCATCGTTTAGCCAAACATGTGGCAGATTACGTCCTACAAAAACCATGTCACCGGCCGTAAAGGATTCAATCTTATCTCCAATAATTCTTTTACCAATACTTTCTTTTATATACACCAATTCCAGCTCCGGATGAAAATGAAAAGGTGCCTTAAAAAAGGGTTCATCCCTTTCCAGAAAGGAAATATGACTATTGAGTTCCGGCGATATTTCAGTTTTTAAAATTTTCATTGGTAATCATTTATATACTGAAAAACTGCGGGGCCCCATCATGGTCCATTAAAACTTAACTACTGTTTATTTAGCAACTCGTTAGGCCAGGCAACCGTTTTTCCCGTTGCCTTATAAGTAGGCATCGGCGTATTTTTCTTTTTTAATTCACTGGTTAACATGGTCGCCAATTCTTTTACTTTAGCCGGGTATTTTGTGGCAAGATTATTTTGTTCTCCCAAATCCGTTTTCAAATTATATAACTCCAAAGTTTTATTACGCATGCTGTATATTAATTTCCAGTCGCTGTAACGTAAGGCACTGGAATAATTTATTGCAGGACCGTCTTTATCAACCCATTTATTTGGATAGTGCCAAACAAAGGCTCTGTCTTTAATTTTTAGATTCGCATTTTTTAAATTTGCAACAAAACTTTTTCCATCTACCTGCTGAATGGTTTTATAATTTTTAATTCCTGCCATCTCCAAAATAGTTGGAAAGAAATCTTCTATAATAACAGGTTGTTTATTTGTCGTTTCAGGCTTTACAACACCCGGCCATTTCACCATCATAGGTTCTCTAATTCCTCCTTCATATACAGAGCCTTTTCCCGCTCGTAAAGGAAGGTTTTGCGTATGAGGTTGCCCACCCATAGGCGGCGCCAAACTCAAACCGCCATTGTCGCTCATAAAAATAATGATGGTGTTCTTTTCAATGTTCCTCTTTTTTAAAAAGTCCATCAGGTCGCCCAGGCTTTTATCCATTCCTTCTATCAGCGAAGCATATTTTGCTTCTTCTTCTTCTAAGCCGGCCTCTACATATTTTTGATAGAAACGATTATCGGCCATTAACGGAATATGTACTGCATAATGCGACATATTTAAATAAAAAGGATGTTTGTTTTTTATAGGATCTTCCAGTGACTTAATTGCTTCCAGCGTTAAGGCTTCTGTAAGAAAAGTATCTGTACCAAAATATTCTTCCAGGTCAGGAACCGCTTGCATACTGGCTTTCCCTGGTAAATTACCATAATTTTCTGAGGCTAAATAACTTTGTGGATGGCCTGCTGCATGCCCACTGATATTCACCATAAAACCCAGGTTGTAGGGATTTGCTCCGGGTGTACCTGCAGCTGCCCAATGAGCTTTACCAACATGAATGGTAAAGTAACCGGCCTCTTTTAATAGCTGCGGATAGGTAGTTGCATACACGGTATTAGGTGTTCCTTTCACACTGCTTAAACCATTAATATTCCACGGCCCAGGATTAAATTCATCATCGGTAGCATCGCTGCTATTATTTTTTTTGGGTGATGTCCAGTTGGTAACGCCATGGCTGGCTACATTCATACCGGTAACCATGCTAATACGGGTGGGTGTGCAAACCGGAGTTGCATAGGCATTGGTAAATTTCATTCCCTCATTTGCCAGGCGTTGCATATTGGGTGTATGAAATTTTTTATTTAAAGGCATGATACTATCGCCAAAGGGAACAGAGGTGTCCATCCAACCCATATCATCTACTAAAAAAACAATAATATTAGGCCGATTGTTTTGTGCAAATACAGTGAATGATGCTGCTATCTGAAAAAAACATATAAGAAATAAATTGTAACAAATTTTCTTCAACTTCATTTTATTGCAATTTTATTACTTTAAAATTTTCTATCAGCTCATGATTTTCTACGGTTCTAAAACCAAAATATCCTTGAGTGTAAGGTTGAGAATCCGTTATCTCGAAAATAATTACTCCATTTCTACTGTAACTTGTGAGGCTGTCTTTTACCACAATTTCAAAATGCATTTTTTTATTGGCCGTAATAAAAAATTTCTTATCCGATAAATCATGTTCGGGCAAAAGTGGTCTGTCAACATTTCCATCATATCTTCTAAATCTGGTTTTTGTATTGTCATGTCCGCCATAGCCAACATAATACAGCGTTAATCCATGATAATTTGGGAAAAAACCCTTTCTGTTTTCTGATTCTTTGAAAAAATTATTTGGATTTTTAGGATCGTTAGCCATCCAGAAACAATTCATATCTGAAACTCTATCATATTGGCCGTCGTTATCAATTACTGTGACATCAAATTCAATTTTAACCGGAGCTTTTATTTTATTTTTAAACCAAATGGTACAACCTTTGGCATCTGTAATTTCCATTGTATTATTAATGAAATTTACTTTACCACCTTCTTGTTGTTCAACTACCCAGTTGCGAGGAATCAAAAAGGATTTGTCATAAATAGTTTTCTCTACAGATTTGCAGGAAAACAGGCTTATTCCAATTCCTATAAAAACAGCTGGGTTTAATAATTTCGTTATCATTCATTTTAATCAATAAGGTTTATCAAAAAGTAAACTTGACGATAATTTACTGGTACTTGGCAAAATGATTTTTTTTAAAAAGGAATTGTCATTGGTAGATTTACACCACTCATACAAATACAATCTGTATTGATCTAAAGTTTTTAAATGCGATTTTAAATGAGCCAAATTATTTATTTCCAAAGGATCTTTTTCAAGGTCGAAAAGTTGTTCCCGATTTTTGCCCCAACTGTATAAAACATATTTGTATCGCTTTCCTACCACAGCTCTTCCACTTGTACCATAAGCAGTCTTTCCTTCAAATTTAGTTTCTACAACAATGTAGTCTCTTTCTAAAGTACTATTCGGAATTTCAAAAATAGGTTTCAGACTTTTTCCGTTTAATTGTTTAGGTATTGCAATGTTGGCATATTCGAATATAGTTGGGTACAAGTCCAATCCATTTGTTATTAAGGTCGCATTGACCTGATTAGTTTTAATTTTCCCATTATAACTGGCAATAAAGGGCACTTTGATGGATTCTTCTATAAGCGCTGTTTTTTGATTCCAACCGTGCGAAGCATTTCCATCTCCATGATCACTTGTAAATATAATTAAGGTGTTTTCTCTAAGATTAAGATCGTCAATTGCATTCAGGATTTTTCCAATTTCTGCATCCACCTTTTCTATCAATTTGTAGTAAGCATATCTGTATTGGCGCCAATCTTCTTCCCTATAATTGGCAGTTGGATAAATTTTCTTGCTCGCCTCCTGTTCTATTTTTAGCACTTCAGGAAATGAGGCTTCCTGCAAATGATTTTTGGGTAATTGTGGCGTTTTATTCAAATGAACTTCTGGAATATTGCCGTAAGGCAAGGGTTCATTTCTTGCCCATTCGCAAATATTGTGGGGATTATCAAATGAAACGGTTAGGAAAAACGGCTTTGAGGATTTCTTTTTAGATTTTAAATAATCAATACTTTTTTCGGCTAAACCAATATCTCCCATAGGAGCAATCATTTCAAATCCATTTCCTGCAACCATGCTTGGTTCCGGCACATGCCATTTACCTGCGTAAGCACAATCATAGCCTGCCTGTTGTAAAACTTTAGAAAGCAACAATTCTTTTTCAAACGGATTCATTACATCATCTCCTTTTTCATTAGAATTGACACCAAGGGTGTGAGGCATTTTACCCGTAAATATGCTCGATCTTGAAGGCGTACATAAAGGAAAACTAACATAAGTTTTTTCGAAACGCATGCCACTCTTTGCCAACCTGTCTAGATTAGGCGTTTTTAAATCTGTATTGCCGGCAATGCTTAGGGCTTCTGCCTGGTGCTGATCAGTGATTATTAATAGTATGTTGGGCTGAACTTTCTTTTGCGCATAAGCTCCGGTGAAAATTCCAACAACTAGACTAATAGCTATAAAAAATATTTTAAATTTGCTAATGCAAATCATTCAAATATATTTTAATATTTAATCAACTCAATTCTATCCAATCCAAATCCTTTCGTCCATTTATCTGCATCCACATCAATATTTTTAAGTTGCAGGGTATAAGTACCGGCTTTTAAAAATTCAATCTCACCCACATGGCTCCTTATTTCTTTATAAAAAAATAAGGAAGGGTTTATTTTTTCTTCATCTCTTTTTAGCACAACTGGAATTATTTTTCCTGCAACTTGTACACTACCTGTTTGTTCAGCACCCGTCCAGGTGGGTTTTGAGTGCCCGCCTTTTTCATTAGATATAATAGCAATCTTATATTTTCCCGGCGTATGAACCGTGAATTTCCAGGAAGAAAGTAATTCATCTTTATTATACGTACCGGTAATTCTATCTAAGCGTATTTTATTATCAGCACCTTGTGATATAGTGTGATCAACGTTTAGTAAGGCATCTTTATATGCTACAACAAGCGGCGTACTCAAAGCAATTTTTTCTACACCGGATACATCTATTTTTAAAAATCTCCCATCCTGCGTAAATTTTATTGGTTGTGAATTGCCCAACACATGAACATTGTCAATCTTGGTAATTAACCCATTTAAATCAATTTGGTTATTGGCAGGCCAGTCAGAAATATTTAAAAATAATTTATTTGGTTTCTGTGTAACATAGCCCCAATTGTAATTCCAGGGAAATGGAGAAGCCTGCGTACCATAAACTGACTCACCGTATTTATGTAACCAGGCTCCGGCTACTTTTAAATTCTCAACTGCCTCCTGTGGAAGTTCACCCGTACCCGAAGGACCCACGTTTAATAAATAATTTCCACCCCTGCTCGCACTCGCAATTAAGGAACTTAAAATCATATTAGGTTTCCGCCATTCTTTATCAGTTTTTCTAAAACCCCAAGAACTGTTTGTGGTGCCGGCCATTTCAAAGGGTATGGAAGATTGATCACCGGTAAAATAATTATCATTCGGTGTATAAAAATCAAAGAGCATATCCTTGTTAATATCCTTAGGTGCGATCTCATCACCTATGCGGGAACTGATGATAATATTTGGCTGCAGCTCTCTTGTAACCTTTACAAACTGACGAATTTCATCATCATTCAAACCTTTACCCATATCAAACCAAAGAATATCTATGGTGCCATAGTTAGTCAGCAATTCCTTTAATTGTGGAAATGATTTTTCTTTTAGATAAACAGCACGGTCCATTTTCGCCGGATCAAAATCAACCGTATTCATTCGCTCTGTCAAATCTTTTTCACCAATGTAGGCATTCGGATTTTCCCAATCAATTACATGTGAATAATACAAACCAAATTTTAAACCTTGCTTCTTGCAGGCATCTTTTAATTCTTTAATTATGTCTCTTCCAAATGGTGTATTCATAACATCATAATCAGAAACTTTTGAATTAAACAAAGCAAAGCCATCATGGTGTTTTGACGTAACTACCATGTATTTCATGCCCGCAGCCTTAGCAACGGATACCCATTCATCTGCATTAAAATCTTTCGGATTAAATTTCTGCAGTAGCTTTTTATAATCAGCCAAAGGGATTTTCAACGTATTTTGTATCCATTCCGCAATTTTTGGTGTTACCTTCCCATTGTATTCTCCACCCAACATGGAATACAAACCAAAATGAATAAACATGCCATACTTTGCATCTTTCCACCACTGCATACGAGTAGCATATTCTTCCTCCGTTTCAAAAGGAATTATAGTTGTTGGAGGCGTATTGCTTTTAAAATAAGCAACGGTATTACTTTCGTACTTTCCTTTTTCAGTATCTACAGCAACTTTTTTTGCAGTGCTGCAGCTTAGTAAGAAAATAGCTGTACAAAACAAAAGGTATTTATAAAAATAATTTGTGTTCATAATTTAATTCTTATATGCATTATAAGGTTTGCTTACAATTTCAGCTTCCAAGAAATTTACATTTTATTCAGCTTAAATTCTCTCGGCAAACCATCAATACAATTTAAAGTGATGATGGTAGTATCTCCAACAACTTCAATTTTTTTAATAAAATCTTCCGGCGATCCTTTCCATTTTCCTTCCAATGTTATGGTTAGTTCTATAGCCTGACTATAATTTCTAAATTTACCGGGTTTGTATTCCGGAAAATTTAAATCGGGCTGCACGGCACTAATGGTTAAGGAATTTTTGTCCTGATGATTTATCATAACCAACGCTGGCGCTGAAGTTTCTTTTAAAATTTCTTTTCCTAAATTTTCATTCGGTTCAAAAACCACAAAGCCGGATGTTTCTGTTTCTTTATTTAAAACAATATGTGCAATACCATCGGCTCTTTTAATTTCAAACGATTTATCTTTTTTTATTTTTTTGCTAAAATCTTCTTGGTCATCCTCACTCATGAAAGGATAAATAATATATTGATAGGATGCATTTTTTGGTGCTAACCCATGATCAATCCAGGCTGAAGCAAAATCGCCAACCGTTTCTTTCGCCCCTTTTACTGGATCTTCTATGGCTCCCGTATTTATTGAGTATTCGTTATGATAGGATTGTTGCTTTGCTTTTTTAACATGAACAGGAGCTTCAGATAATATATGATAACCATTCCCCAAAGGATCTATTATCCAACTTCCAGACTGTGCATCTGCTTTTAATTCGCCGTCATAAGGGAAACCTTTGATTGTTTCCGAAGAGGTACAAATTGGTACTTTAGTATTTGTTAAGGATGATTGGAAAATATTTGTTTGTGTTAGATTTTTCTCATCAATACTAAAAATATCTGTACCGATACAAATCATTTTTTCTCCGAAAGAAAACACCGATTTTTTAGCTTTTAATTTTCCCGGGAATCCCAAATTAGATTCATTACCATCTGCGTTTGTACCTTTTTGTTCATTTAAAATCATTCCAAAAATACCATCACCATCCAACTTGGTTGCACCGGCAAAAGATTCGTTAGATCGAAACATCAATAAAGGCAGCTTAGGCTCTAATTCTTTAAGTGGTAAATAAATAATGGTAGATCCGGGATACCGGTTCCAATCCCATCCTTCCTGAACAAAACCACTACCTTTTTCACCGGAGCTGTTTAGTAACTCAACTGTACCGTTGGCAGGATATCTACCATATCTATTTGCTTTTACATAAATTTCGGAAGCCCAAACATATTTGCTGTAACCTTTTATTAAAGCAGCCCAATCGTTACGTCTATGTATAGCCGTTGCACCATAAGGTAAAGTATAATAGCCGGATATTTCTTCTTGTGGAATGCCATTTATCTGAGTAAAGACGGTGGTATTCATAGGGTCTTCTTTTCCCCAAAGTCTTAGGTATGCACTTGCAACCTCCTTATCTATCTTTGAAGTTCCTTCAGGATTTCCGGCAAGTGCCATTTGCAAATATGGATTTTTTAAGGACTTTATTCCATTATCTTCTAAAGGATGCCGGCCTGCATTTCCAAAACCCCAATTGTACAACTGACTGTAAATCCGGGTGGTTAAAAAAGAGTTTCTGAAATTTTTATGGCCTTCAATTCCAATGCTAAACTGCGTGCCCGATAGTGTCTTAATTATTTTAGGTACGTTTTGAAATGCGCCAAGTCCGTACGCCGGATAATGCCCGTTATGATGCCAGGCAGAACCGTCTGGTTTAAAGCCCCATTCTTCTTTTTGTTGTGCTAAGGTTATAGATATATAATCAGAATATCCCAACAACATAGCCGCTTGCTTTTCAGGCTTATCAAAAAGGAAAACAAGCATCATATGATAATAGGCTTGTGTATTCAAATAATCAATATTCACATGAAAATTTTTGGGATCATCTAAAACCTCACCCAAATTAAACAACCATTGTAAACTTGCCCCCACCTCATCCAACATTCCCTTTTCCTTTAGGGTTTCACGCATTATAAAAAAGGCTTCAGTTATTTGTCTGACATTGTAACCTATATGATGTCTGGTACCTCCATTAGAACCTGCTTGCCAACCTTGATCTAAATAATACCTTGTACCATCCAGAAACATCGTTTTCATTTCCTTTTGCTCCTCAGCATTGCCTCTTTTGTAAGAGCTGGCTACTTTTTTTAACACCTTCCCAAAATCCTGAACATCTGTAAATTGTTTAGGGCCTTGTTGTTTTTCGTCATAATAATCCTGGGTCTCTTTAAAGGTTAAAGGTGGTCCTACCACCGTCTTCCCATTATCCTTAATATTTAATTTTGCATAATCTTCCCTCAAACTGTTAATATTAAGTTTGTATTTTTTATCTATTTCAAAGTCTTTATCTATCTGTGCTTCAATATATTTCAAATCTGCTTTTTGAGCATCAGAAATTTTTCCTGGATTCAATTGTTTTATACGATTAAAATTTGAAATTAATGGCAACCAATGGTCTTCGCTCAAATCTTGATTTGATTTTACAAAAGGAACAATCTCATCCGGATAGGCATGTCTGTCATCCTGATATTGAGCATAAATGATATCATCAAAAAATAATTTTCCATTTGCTGCAGTAGTACTAATTTTAAAATAATCGTAATTTATCGCAGCCATTTTTTTGGGAACATTTCCTTTCATTTCATAAAAAGGTACCCAGATTGTGCGCCAACCGGAAAAGGAAAGCGGTACATCAAAATACACTTCTTTTTTACCGTTTTTTTCAAAGGATATGCTGATGGTTCCATCTTGTGCTTTTTCATTATAAATAGACATTTGTAAAGTAGGACTTGCCGGAAAAAACAGACCATATTCCAAGGGACTTTCTTCAGCCTTTAAGATGCGAAACTTTGAAGTACCTATGCTGCTAATTCCTGTCCACTCCCATTGCAGGGAAGATTTTCCATATTTACGATGAGCATTACTCAATATTAATTTTCCATTGATGGCTTCATAAGCCTGTAAACTTTTTTCCGACTCAAAAGATTCTACTGCAGGTGTGTAGGTCTCTTGTGAAAAAGCAGTTACAAAAAATAGGGAGAGAAACAATAAAAAAATATAGTATTTTTTAATATTTAGATTTGAATGCGTCATAATAAATTATTTCCAGTATACAGGTAAAAAATGGGGTTTTAAAAACTGTGTTGATTTACTTTTATTACACTCAATAAGTATCGCTTGTAGAATTATCAGTTTTTTTATGAGCCTGGCTGCATAATACCAATAAATATGGCAGAACTTAGATTTTAGCAAGCAATATTAACATTTTCGTTATACCTAAAATACAGCATTCTAGTCAGCATACATTGCTCAATCGGTTGCACAAAATATATGTACATTATATGTTTAATACTTACTCCTGAAGACTGGGTTGAGAACTAATTAGGTGAGCTACGAATATCAACAGAAAATCCTTTAGTAAAATTATTTGCAAATGGATTATGTGAAAATAGAAATAGTATGATGTAGGTGCTATTATTTGTTTCTAATGTGCAGAAGCAACGCCTCCATCTCTTTTAATTTAGCTGGGTATTTTTCTGCCAGATTATTTTTCTCTCCGATATCATCTTTCAAATTATATAGTTGAGGTTGTTTGCTGTTGCCTAATTCAATATTTGTAAGCGTATCCATTCTGTTCCCATTATTGGGTGCAATGTATTTCCAGTCGCCGCTTAATAAAGCCATCGATTCAATGCCTTGTTCTACCACAGCACTTCTTCCTTTCTCTGATTTACCCAATAATTCCGGCAACATATTTTCGCTATCTCCTCCAACCTTATCGGGTAATTGCTTCTTAAAAAGTTTTGCAAAAGAAGCCATCAAATCCATTTGACTAATTAATGCATCTGATACGCCGGGTTTTATTTTTTTTGGCCAACTGACAATGAATGGAACGATGGTACCTGCTTCGTAGGAACTGTATTTACCACCACGGTAGGGTCCCCAGGGTGTATGGCCATTTAATGCTGTAACGGCTCCATCCACATAGCCATCATCCAGCACAGGTCCATTATCACTGGAAAAGATAATCATGGTGTTTTTAGCAATTCCTTGCAATTCTAATTCCTGCATAATTTGCCCTACCGTCCAGTCCAATTGTAAAATAGCATCGCCTCTAAAACCCAGGCCACTCTTACCTTTGAACATGGTTGAAGGCATACGGGGCACATGCGGCTCTGTTAATGTATAAAAAAGAAAGAAAGGTTTTGCTTTATTATCATTAATAAATTCTTTTGCTTTCGCTAAAAAGGTCAAGGGCATTTCTTCATCTGTCCATCTTGCTGTATGTCCTCCACTCATAAAACCAATTCGCCCAATCCCATTTACAATTGTTGCATTATGTCCTTGTCCGGGAGAAGATTGCATTTTTAATAATTCCGGATGTTCTAAACCAGTGGGATCGTTATCAATTTTCTTTTTATAATCTACTTGTATGGGATCTAAAGAATCCAGCGCAACTACTTTATGATTTTCTACAAATACAGAAGGCACTCTGTCTGCGGTAGCAGGAAAAATAAAAGAGTAATCAAAACCAACTTCATTTGGCCCCGGTTTTAATTCTCCGTTCCATTCTTTTTCAATGGCGGTGCCTAAACCTAAATGCCATTTACCTACCAAACCAGTCGCATAACCAGTTTCTTTAAATAGTTTTGGCAGCGTTGTTTTATCTGTAGGGATAATTAATGCCGCATCGCCGGGTAGGATATCTGTTCCAGTTCTACGCCAAGGATACTGACCTGTCATTACTGCATAACGGGAAGGTGTACAGGTGGCCGAAGTAGCATGTGCATTGGTAAAACGAAGACCATGCTTTGCCAGTTTATCTAAGTTGGGTGTATTAATTTTTGTCGCACCATAACTACTCAGATCACCATAACCTAAATCATCTGCATAAATAAAAACTACATTTGGTTTTTGCTGGGCAGCTAATTGCAGTGATATTATCAGGAGTGGAATTATACTTGAAAATCTTTTCATAAAAATTATTTACCAAAATTTGATTGAACTGATTGCAAAATTTCAAAGCTACCGTTCAATTTTATATCTTCTGAAGAGGCCCCAATCATCACTTTAAATTTCCCCGGTTCTACCAAAAAATGCATATCACTGTTCCAGAATGCTAAATCATCAGTCGTCAAAGTGAAGGTTATTGTTTTTGTTTCATTTGCTTTTAGATGCACTCTTTCAAACCCACGAAGATTTTTTTCGTAGGTCGTCATACTAGTAACTTCTTGATGTGTGTAAAGCTGCACCACTTCATCGCCTTCCCTGCTACCAGTATTTTTCAGTTCAAAACTTACTATAATTTTCCCCTGCGAATTTTGTTTTTCAGGAGTGACTTTTAAATTGCTGTATTGAAAAGTCGTATAGCTCAATCCAAAACCGAAGGGATATAATTTGCCTTTCAGTCTTGCTGTTTCTCCTTCATCAGTTTGAGCACTTGGTTTAGAAGGAAAGTTCATAGGCAATTGGCCAACAGAACGAGGAAAAGTTAGTGTCAACTTTCCGCCGGGATTGTAATCACCAAACAATACATCTGCAATGGCAGTTCCACCAAACTGTCCGGGATACCAGGCTTCCAGTATTCCTGGAATATTTTCTTTCACCCAGTTAAAACTTATAGGTTGCGCATTTATAAATACAACCACAACAGGTCTTCCGGTTGCCTGCACTTTTTTTATAAGTTCCAGTTGATGACCTGGTAAATCGAGGGTTGTTCTGGACTTATTTTCACCTGCAGTTTTTATGCTGCCGCCCATTACCATAATTACGACATCTGAAATTGAAGCCATATTTACAGCTTCATCTATTTGTGCCTGCTCGCCTGAGGATGGAGGTTGCGGAAGCACTTCGCTTTCCGGCCAGTGAGTATCCACAATCTCACAACCTTTAGCATAATTTACTTTTACTTCCTTGCCTAGTTTATTTTGTATTCCCTCCAAAACTGTAATGGCCTTTATACCCTGCGGACCATAATGTGTGCCAGAATAAGAAGCATCATTTGCATTGGGGCCAATAACGGCAACAGAACGAATACTTTTACTGAGCGGTAAAATATTTTGATTTCCACTAAGCATTGGGGCATTTTTCAACAATACAATACTTTCTTGTGATGCTTGTAATGAAACTGCTTTGTGTTCCGGATTGTTCACCGTCTTTTCTGATTTTGTGGCATCATCTATATAAGGATGATCAAATAAACCAACCCAAAATTTAGCCCTTAAAACATTTCTCACTCTTTGATTCAAAGTTTCCTCAGAAATTTTTCCTTTTAATAAGGCACTACGAAGCGGCAATATCATTGTTTCCGGACGGGTGAAAGTACATCGTACATCCATACCTGCATTTACTGCAAGTGTTACGGCGTCTTCCATATCTGCTGCAACATGGTGTTTGGTCAATAAATATTCCATGGCATCACTATCAGAAACCACATATCCTTTAAAGCCAAATTCCTGTCGCAGTTTTTGTGTGAGCCAAAAGTGACTACCAATAATGGGCATACCATCATAATCATTGTAAGAAGCCATGATGCCCATGATACCTGCTTCCTTAATTACTTTTTCAAAAGGAGATAATAATAAAGTGTAAGCTTCTCTTAAAGGGATTTGCGGATCCGTTCTTGCCAAACCTTCCCTAGCCCCATAATTATTGCTGTACAATGCATAATGTTTTGCTGTGGAAATAACTGTATTATCCTGTTGCATTCCTTTTACCATTTCTACGCCTAAACTTCCTACGAGGTAAGGATCTTCACCATAAGATTCTTCCAGTCTTCCCCAACGCTGATCTCTTGCCACATCTAAAATAGGTGCATACACATTTGTATAACCCATGGCCCTGGCTTCTTTTGCTGTAATGTTTCCTATCTTAAAAATTAAATCTTTATTCCATGTATTCCCCAATGACAACTGCGTTGGAAAATCAGTAGTACCATAAGCTTCCACACCACGAATACCTTCATTAGTAAAATCTACCGGAATACCTAAACGGGTATTTTCAATAAAAAAAGCCTGTGTGGTATTCATTGCCCAAACATGCTTTTTAATATCTTTTATAATTGCCAAATCCGGTGTTGGTTTGTCCCAGCCGACAAATCCATTCAGGTGTTCATCAATATTTGCAATTCCATCTTTCCATATTTGATTTTTCCAATCAGGCGTAGGTAACGAATCTTTTAAAATCCTGTGGTAGCCATACAAAGTTGCGAGCTGGCAAGTCTTTTCTTCAATGTTCATTTTTGATAATAAATCTTCAACTCTCTTATCCACAGGCTGCGCCGGATCTTCATAAATATCCATTAAGCCATTCTTATTTAAATCAATCCAGCCTTTGTGATAAATAGATTTCATTACAGGCTGATAGGCTTGAGCAAACAAATTTTCATTAATCATTGATACAACAAAAAAGATCAGGAAGAAGAAAATATAAAATTTGTTTTTTTGCTCCATAAATTAAATAGTTTAAAATATTTATTTATCTTCTAACCATTGATTAAAAAATTAATCCAGCACAAATGGATCGTTCGTTTCTTTTAAATATTTCAGCAATGTTTTTTTCATTACAATAACCCTCGGATCCTCATTAGTGTAAAGGTTCTTTTGTTCAAAGGGGTCTTTTTTCATATCAAATAAAAAACCTTCCAGTTTCTTTCCTTTTCTGGAATAAGCAAATTTATATTGCTCAGTACGCAAACCTCTGAAGCCGGTATTTTTATCAACATTGTTGCTTACAATATTACCGAGAATAAATTGTTCTTTTGGCAATTCGCCTTTTCGGTTTGTAAAATAATCTGCATAACTCATACCATCAATGTCTGAAGGGATTTCCCTTTTAAGACCGACCAAATCCAGTATGGTTGGAAAAATATCTGTGAGGCTACCCAAATACTTGCTATCTACACCCGGCAAAATTTTTCCTTTCCAATAAATAATGAAAGGAATATTTATAGAAGGTTCATAAATATTATTCTTAGAAATTTCGTCATGTTTACCCAGACAGTTACCATGATCTGCAGTAACAATAACGATGGTGTTATCCAATTCACCTGCATCTTTCAGTCCCTGAATAATTCTGCCCATTTGCTCATCTACGCCGGTAATATTTGCATAATAGTATTTAATATTATCCCGGTAAAAATCTCCCATCTCTGTTCCGGCAGGTGGAATATCCCCATCGGTTAATAAGGTTTGTAGCGGAATATTTTTATACAAATCATAATATCGCTTCGGTACGGTTCTATATTCTGAATGTGGAGGGTTCATAGATACTACTAAAGAGAAAGGCTTATTAATATCCCGCACCTGATTTTCATTTTTAAAAAATGCCAGCGCCTTGTCCGCTTCATGCACAGGCCCCCATAGGTTTACATAATGAAAGCTATCCCGTGTCGCATTGTTATCCCAGTACATTGGCCGGTCGTGTTGATCATAAGTTCCGTAACCATACCAGTAATCGAAGCCATGTCTTTTGTTTGGTGGCGTCCATTCATTCCAGGCAACTTTACCGATATTATTTGAGGTAGTAATAAAAGGTTCATGTGGAGAATCTAAATGCCATTTACCTATGTAGCCATTTGAATAATTATTTTCTTTTAGAATATCCGACCAGGTGGTTATGGTGGCTGGCAATTCTACGCCAAAGGGTGCGGAAGAAGAATTTACATTTGTGTAAACATTATTCTTCATAGGATATTTTCCTGTTAGCAACATGGCTCTTGCAGGCGAGCAAACGGGATAGTTACTGACCATTTGTGTAAGCAATAAACTTTTTTTGGCAAATGAATCCAAATAAGGCGTTTGCACTTTTTCCTTACGCAAAGCACCTAATGTTTCTGCACTCCATTGATCAGCCAGAAGAATAACAATGTTCGGCCTTTTTGTTGCTTCCTTATTTTTAGAAGAGGAAGCAGATGGCGAACAACTGATTGCCATAATAACAAAATATGATAATAGCAATTTTTTTATGGTCATAAATCTCATGCTCGATGTTTTAAAAATGCTTGATTACTTTGTTTATTTAATTTAAAATAACTTTAGAAGCTGCTCCGGCAAAATTCCCTGTTGGAAGTATACAATTTATTTTTCTTTCTTCCTTCCTTGATGTTGTTTTTAATATAAGCTGAACTGCCTTCATTTTTTGTGTTGGATCTGCTACCCAAATAGTACCACTACTAGTTCCTATAGCTTTTAATAAAACAACACATGGTTTATCAACAGCAAGCGACAACCCTTCTGTGGTAATAGTTCCTGCTTCGTTAAAAACAATTTGCAACATATTTAATCCTTCATGTTTCACCGCTTGTATGGCTCCGGTATTTTCTATAATTTTTACTTCCCTCTTATTAAAATCCTTCATGGCTGCCAGACTAATATCAGGCACTACAATGTAAGCGGAGGCTGCATTTGCAGGTTTTGCCTTATGGTTAATCCAAAGTTTGAACACATCGCCTTTTATTTCATCTGTAGAACGACTGGCATTAATAGCTGCCCAACTTCCTTTCTGTGTTTGTGCACTTACGGTTACTTCCGCTGCAAAAGGAAAAAAGTATCCTGTGCTATCATGCCATATCCAGGATGGGTTACTAATGTTCTGAACTTTTTTTACGTTTTCAATTTTATCTTCGCATGCATAATTTACTTTACCTACTAACCAACTTTGGTTTACAGTAGTGGTAATATTTTCTGCACTGCTGCTAGTTATGCCGGCACCCAGACAAACGACTTCTTTATCAAAAAAGAAATAAGATTTTTTTGCTTTGACATCGTTGTAATCCATGTTGTAAGTGGTTACTCCGTAAACGCCATCTGATACGCCGCCCACAAAATTTGTACTCCCGTTTTCGCCCCATTGCACAGTGGTAGGCTGGTCTGTAGCATAATCCCGACTGGTGGTTCCGGGAATTTTATCCCATTCCCAAATTGGCATGATGTTGTAATACTCTCCACCTGTTCTTTGGATATTGGTAGAACCATCAGCTAAACATTTTCCTAAAATATTTTCTTTATTCCCGGTTTCTGTTCGTTTGGTTCTATCAGAAACTGCCCGCACATTAAAGGAGTATTGTGGTTGTACATGCAACGTATAATCTGTTTTCCAGAAATAAGTATGAGACGCAGCAATTCCAAAATCAGGCTTTTCTTGCTCACTAATTCTTTTTGTGGCAGCATCCAATAGTTTTAAGTTTTTTGGATTCACCTGTTTGGCCAAGCTCATCAAGGAAGCTGAATTTTTTCTTCCAGCAATAGAATATTTATCCAAGATGTCAGGACGGGAAATACCTCTGCCTTCAGTATTAAAATCTATGTACCTACCCCGAATCGTTCGTAAAAAAGTTTCTGTAAAATAATTATCCAGCAATTTTAATTTATCTCCACTAAGAGCAAAGGCGGTACCCTGTAACCAGGAAGCTACTTTGTATTCACCCGTAAGAAAAACAAGGCCGTAACTACTAATTTGTAATTGAGCGCCATGTTGCATATAACTATTATCGTACTGTAAACCCTCTTCTGTTGTAAAGGCTATTGGCTGAAAAGCCTCACTGGCTGCGGAGTCCATAAGCGTAGTGCTTTTTATAATACAGGCACGGTATAAATTATGAATCGCAATATCTAATTTATTAGCACCTGTTTTATCATAAGGATTGCCCCGCTTCATTCTGTTTACTAAAGAGTCCTGCAAAGATTTTGGCAAGGCATCTCCAGCTTCCTGCATCAGCAACATAATTTCGCCCAGGGCTTGTGGTGTGGCTATTTCATTATGCCACCAGTTTTTGCTTTGCGGATCTTTTTGATGCCAAAATCTAAGACCTGAAATAATGGAATTTTTCAGTCCTTCATTTCCTGCATAAACATTATCAGCCTTTGAAAAAGCAATAGTAAAAACTTGAAGTCTGTCTAAATGCACAGCCGGTTTCCATTGTGTAATAGAACTGTCTTTGTAATTAATATCTTTCCAGCTACCGTCAGATAATTGCTGAAGCTGGTACATCAGCATTTGTTTCAGCATAGCTGCTTCAGTAAGGCCTGATTGCAAATTGGCTGTAATATTTTTTCTAATAACAGAAAAATCATTCTGGGCAAATAACTGCAAAGGCAGCAGTAAGAAAATTACTGCTGCCTTTTTTATAGTAAATAAATTTATCATCTTTATATTTTGCATAAAATAGTTATATCATTTAAATACAACATTTCTTTTTTAAGAAGTTTCATCATTTACAATTTACTTTTTTAAAACCACTTTAAACACATAAACAGGAACTGTTTTAGGTAACTTTTTTTTCTTTGGCATTTTGATGGTTAGCCCATCTGCATCTGCCATCCATTTAATTTTACATTTATAGCCTAACATCTTAACAGATGCAATTGAATGCTTACTAGTAGATAAACTTTTTACCGGCAATAGGGCAGCTTTCCAGCTACGGGCAATAACATAAACTGTATTTTCTTTTGAGGTAAAATAAATATCCGGTAGAATTACTTTTGAAGTAACATCGCCTAAAGCATCATCCACATATTCTTTACTTAGTGTTTTGTCGGAGACCAATTCATTGGATACTTCCCAGGGTTTTGTATTATAAATAGCTTCTTTATATATTTTCATCCAGCTACCAATGGCTTGTAAACGTTCTACCGCTTCGGGTGGAAATTCACCCGTTCCTTTCGGACCAACATTCAACAAAAGATTTCCGCCTTTACTTACAATTTCTACTAATTGACGAACTAACAATTCTGGTGATTTCCAGGCAGTATCAAACCTATTATAACCCCAACCCTTGCTCATGGTGATGCAGGCTTCCCACGGTGTTAAAATTGTTTTTGCTGTGATCTCTTGCTCAGAAACTTTATAATCTCCCAGCCCATTTCCAACCCTGCTGTTTACAATACAATTGGGTTGTAAAGTTTTAATCAGTTTCAAAATATCGGCACTCATTTCCTTCGATAATAATTCAGGCGTATCAAACCAGATTACTTCCACGGGACCGTATTGTGTCAGCAACTCTTTTAACTGTGGCTTTACCTTTCTTTCAATGTATTTTGATAAAACTTTACTGTCTTCATTAGGATAGTCTACCAGATTGCTTCGGCCACCTTTTGTGGGCCAATTCGTAGGCACATCGGGATCTTCCCAGTCTCTGCCTAAAGAATAATAGAAACCTAATTTCATTCCGTGCTTTTTACAAGCCTCAGCTAATTCTTTAAGCGGATCTATTTTAAAAGGGGTACGTTTTACAATGTTGTAATCATTAGCATTCGAATTCCACATAGCAAAACCATCGTGATGCTTGGTGGTAATTACAATGTATTTCATTCCTGCATTTTTTGCATACATCACCCACTGTTCTGCACTAAATTTTGTTGGATTAAAATCATTTGCCAAAGCTCCATATTCTTTAAGCGAAGCTTTTTCATAAATCATAAAATGCTCATTGCCTCTGTAAGGCTTCCCTTTCCAAAGGCCCGCGGCTTGTGAGTAAAGCCCCCAATGCAGAAACAATCCGAATTTATCAACTTGCCAATCTTTCAAACTTTGTTTCGTATTAGAAGTTCCAGGCTGGGCCACTGAAATATTACAAATTAACATCAAACACAAAGAAAGCAAAACTGTTTGCAGTGTTTTTCTACCAGATTTATAAGTAAATCTAATTGGGCTCATACGTAAAAAATTGTTTTTCGAATTACCACCTGCTACACCAGTTTGTGCAATATAAAAAGCCCATACAGTTGCAGGGCTTTTAATGAATGCTTACTAGAACCTATATTGTTTATTGTCTTTTTTTTACTTAACTACTATTGAACAACCACAGATACTTTTTTTATAATTGTTTCGCTAGCATCTCTATTGGCATTTGATGCAACGAAAACAGCTTCATAGTTGCCAATGGCAGCGTATTTATATTGGAATGGAAATTTGTTCATGCCTTCGGTAATGGTTTTAATTGCCACACCGGCATCTGGTAAAACACGGCTTAAATCTACAGGCCCCATAATTACCCAATCTTCTGTAGCAACAGCAGTTACTGCAGACGTAGAACCGGTAATAACCAGTGCACTGGTCCAGTTAACCGCAGGATTCAAAATATCAGCAGATTTCCATCCTAAGCTAGGCGATGTTGCGGTCATATTTCCAATGGTATATGTTTTATCGGGCAATACATGGTTTAGTGTTAAAGCAGTAATTGTCCATTTTTTTTGTATAGCACCTGCGTTTGCAGCATATTTAAAAGCTATATAAACTGGTTTTTTTGCTGCAGCAAAATCGGAAAGACTAATTGTACCCGACGCAACTGTCGCCGTGCCTGTAGCCAATGTAGCACGGCTGGTAATATCTGTCCAGGTAGCGGCTCCAATGCCTGTGGCATCAAAAGTTCCATTAAAATTATCTGACACTAAGAGAGAAAGAGAACCATTGGTAGCAGTCGTAGTTGCCGTTGAAAACTTCAACTCCAGATTTGTACTTTCATCTCTAATGCGATCTTTAAATTCATATTTGCTGCCAGGTTCGCCAGAGTAAAATGTAATATATTCGGGATTCCCGCTAAAACTAAATATTGCAGTATCAGTAACTGCTAATGTTGTTTTATTAACAGACGCATCGAAAGAAAGTGATTTTAAATCCAGGTTTTTACTGCAGGAAAAAAGAAATCCAGTTGCCAATATGATTAAATATTTTTTGTTAAACATAAACTTCATTTTAAATAGTTTTTAATGGAATTACCAACCCGGGTTTTGTGTCATCTTTTTGTTTACAGATATTTCAGCAGCAGGTATAGGAAACAGCAAATGCCTTGGCGACACGTTTCTTCCGCCTCTTGCTGCATAAGCAAAAGTTGTACCTGCCAAGGGGTCGGCTGCAATTTCATTTCCTACACTATTCATGGTAGTAACAAAAATACCCCAACGAATCAGGTCGCTGCGACGAAGCCCTTCAAAACATAACTCCCGTGAACGCTCATCCTGTATTGCCTGTTGAAACAGTGTTTTAGATAAACCTGCAGGTAAATCTGCAACTGCACTTATCGTACCGCTTGGTAAACCATAACCTCGTCTTCTTACCCTGTTAATAGCATCATACGCTACAGCAGTAGGTCCATTTACCTGGTTCTCTGCTTCTGCCAGCATTAACAAAACATCGGCGTAGCGCAATAAAGGAAAATTAGTGGGTGTGAAATTTTTATTTTTGGGTTTAAGCAATTCATAACTCCTTCTCCATTTGCCGGCATTACGATTATAAATTTGCGTTGCTGTAAAATAATTTCTTGCAAAAGTAGCGTTGTTGTAGCTGTAAGGAGCAATAGCCCAGTCTCTTCTTAAATCGGCGGCATTGTATAATTTGTACAACCGGGCAGTAGTACTAATAAAACCATAGCAATAACCTGTATCCTCAAAATTTGTTGCCGGTGCAAATGCAATACCATTGGTATTGCCTACTCTTCCTGCTTCCTGGTAAGCGTCGGTACGGTTGCCAGAAAACTCAGCTTCCCACATGCACTCTCTAATTTCATATATATCCTGTGTATGATTAATAAATATCTGGCTAAATGCAGTATTTGTTAAAGAAGCATTGAATGTTTCTTTTAATGAGTGCTCGTTAGAAGCGACCACTTTTTGTGTCCAGGCTAATGCTTCAGCATTTTTTGTTGCATCATTCAACGGGCTACCAGCCATAAATAAACAAACCCTTGCTAAAACACCCTGTGCTATGGTTTTTGAAATACGGCTTGGATTGCCAATTGCAGAACTTGCAGGTAGATTTGCTTCGGCCTCAGTCATATCTTTTAGGATCTGGGCATATACATCCTTTGTTGGTGTGCGAGCAATTTCAACATCATTAACTGAAGTAGAAGGTGTAGTTCGTAAAGGCACATCTCCATAATTACTTACCAATTGAAAATAATAAAAACCCCTTAGAAACTGAGTCTGCGCCAGTATTTGCTTACGCATTGTTTCATCCATAGAAGGCTTACCAATATTTGCAATTAACAGGTTAGCCCTTTCAATGCCCTGGTACAATATTCTCCAGTGCATAAGTATCTGAGGATCGCTAAAGTCATAATTAAAAACCTGCGTTCCTGTAGTTTGTGCACTTCGGGCATAATAACTCTCATCGGTACAGGCATCAATAAAAGTAATGACATTGTTTCCGTATAGGTCTTCTGTACCAAGCGGGTCGTATACTCCTGCCAATGCCGTATTTAATTCAGCCTCGGTGCTATAATAATTTACAGGGGAATTGTTGTCGGTTGGTTTTGTATCTAAAAATTTTTTGCAGGATGCCAGCATCAGCAAAATGGGCAATAAATAAAGTAAACGTTTCATATAATTAGAATTGTTAGGTTTAAAAATTAATATTTGCGCCAAAAGTGATTGTTCTTGCACGGGGGTAAGCCGACCAATCGAAACCAGGAGTTAATGCTGAATTATAAGTATTCACTTCGGGGTCCATACCGCTATAATTCGTCCATGTTATTAAGTTTTGAGCTGCGGCATAAATCCTGAATGACTTTATTTTTGCTTTTTTAAGTATTTTTTCAGGAATATTATAACCCAATGCTACTGTTTTCAGGCGTAGATAAGAACCGTCTTCAACCAGGTAGGATGAATACCCGCCACCAAAAAATCCATTTGTTCTAAAGACATTCGATGAAGTATTAGTTGGTGACCATCGTCTGTTATAGCTGGCATATTGATTAAGATTACTTTTTGATAATCCGTTTCCGTCAAACGATAGCCTGTTGGTATTCATCACATCATTTCCATATGACCATTGCAGAAAAATATTCAGATCGAAGCCTTTGTAAGTAAAGTTATTGCTAAGGCCACCTGTATGTTTTGGAGTACCATTTCCTATAACAGTGTAATCCGCAGAATTAACTACACCATCGCCATTTAAATCTTTGTATTTAATATCTCCCGGTTGAATATTAGGTCTGCTGTTACCATTAGTAGTTACATTGTCCTTTAATACATAAGCACCGGCTGTATTTTTATAAAAATCATCATACTGATAAATACCATCCCATACATACCCAAACATTAATCCAATAGGATTATTCAATTTGGCTATGTATGCTGGAATAGATTGATAACCATTATCCCATCTGATTGAAGAAGTGAGTGATTCCTGGTTATCGTTTAATGACAATACTTTGTTTTTGTTAAATGCAATATTGAAACTTGTTGACCATGAAAAATCTTTCTTCTTAATGTTGGTTGTATTCAACGTAAATTCAAGCCCTTCATTTTGCACACTACCAATATTTTTAAAAGCATTACTATACCCTGATGAAAGAGGAAGGGTAGCAAAAAGTAACAGGTCTTTTGTTTTCTTTCGGTAGGCTTCCGCAGTAAAGGTTATTTTGTTTTTCAAGAAACCAAGGTCCAAGCCTATATTAATTTCTGAAGTGGTTTCCCATTTTAGATCGGCGTTGCCAAAAGCAGTAGGTACTGAACCTCTTACAACAGCATTACCAATAGTATATGAGTTGCCAATAGGCAGGCCAATGGTGGAGAGATATGCAAAATCTCCTACACGGTTATTACCGTTGGAACCATACCCTATACGCAGTTTCCCATCTGATAGTACATTGATTTTTTTGAAAAATTCTTCGTTTCTAAATCTCCAGGCAAATGAAGCTGCTGGAAAATAGCCCCAACGTTTCCCCGGAGCAAATCTTGATGAGCCATCAGCACGATATGATGCAGTAAGATAATATTTTGATAGATAATTGTAATTGGCTCGTATTGCAAACGAAGCTAATTTCCATTCGGTTGAAGTAGATGTAACTACTTGTGGGACACCTTCGTCAAGTCCGCTAAGACCTAACGATTCATTAGGCACCTGGTTAGCACTTGCGCCATAAGCATTGTTTTCTCCACCCTGCATGGATGCTACACCAACAAGATTAAGTGTGTGTTGTTTATTTATTTTCTTATTCCACGTTAATATGTTTTCATTAACCCATGTATTACTTTCTATAAAGAGCATGGAACCATTTACACCATTCGCAGTTGTAACAGGGTTGCCATATTGTGTTTTAGAATTATTGAAAGTTTCGTTTCGTTGCAGGTTATTGTTTATACCCCCGGTAACTTTAAATTTCAAATCTGGCAAAATAGAATATTCAACATAAGCATTCGCCAACAGGTTACGGGATATGCGATTACTTACAGCATTGGTAAGGTGTATGTAAGGGTTTATTCTGTAATCGTTAGATGTGTTTACTTCGGGATCGAACAATAATTCATCTAATGGAACACTGGTAGTCTGTAAGGGACGGTATCCCCAAACACCATACATTACGTTTGTTGTAGCACTATTATTTGATTGTGCTATTGAAGTACCTGATTGTTTAAGCAAGCTATAGTTTGTATTAATGCCTACTTTAAGTTTTTTATTTATTACTTGGTCTAAAGCCACTCTTCCTTGATAACGGGTGTAATTAGAGTTAATAATAATACCATCCTGATCAATTATTGAACCTGAAATAAGGTATTTTGTATTTTGCGAACCGCCAGCTACTGAAAGGGAATAATTTTTCATAGGCGCTGTTCTTAAAACTTTCGATTGCCAATCAAGGGCGGGCACATTTTTATAATCTTCCAATGTTTTGCCGGTGTTGGTAAGGTATGTTGAAGTAGGGCTTGATGCTGACGCTGACGGGTCTCTTTCTATCTGATATCTTACAAAATCATAAGGTGTCATCATTTCCATCTTTTTAGTGGTTTTTTGTAACCCATAAGAAGTAGTGAAATTAATTACTGGAGGCCCCTCTTTGCCTTTCTTGGTTGTAATCATAATTACACCGTTTGCACCTCTTGAACCGTAAATGGCAGTAGCGGAAGCATCTTTCAATACTTCAATGGATACAATATCTGCCGGGTTTATTGCATTATTATCGGGGCTTTCAATGGGAAACCCGTCTATGATATATAGCGGCGAATTATTTTGGGTGATTGAATTATTTCCTCTAATCACAATATTACTTGAAGCGCCGGGTTGCCCATCAGAAGAAGTAACCTGTACACCGGCCACACGACCTGCAAGCGCCTCATCAAAAGAACGTACAGGAGCTTTATTTAAATCTCCCATATTCACTTTTTCAATGGCTACTGTTACGTCCTTCTTTTGCTGGGTACCGTAACCAACCACAACTACATCCCCTAATGTTACAGTCTCTTTTTCAAGAACCACATCTACAACCGAACCTCCAGTAAACTTAATCTCTTTTAGAGTGTAACCGACATAGGTAATCTGCAACGTTGCGCCAGTACTAACAGGGCCAATTGTATATCGACCATCTTTGTTTGTGCGGGCTGATATTTTACCGCCTTTAACTGAAACTGTAGCATTTTCTAAAACTGTACCATCAGCGTCTTTTACCACTCCAGTAACAGTTTTTTCCTGGGCTGTTGCCTGCAACAATGTACCCAGAGCAACTAGAAGCAGGAGGAGGAATTTTTTCATAATTGTAATTTTGGGTTTAAATAATTTTTAAAGCAATCTTTATTTTTTGTTAAGTAGAAGATTAAGTTTTTTATTAAGAACTTCTAAACTAAATAATTTTGAAAATTTATTTTGAATTTTCGATCAAGATAGATTGAACTTTATTGCTCTAACAAGTTTCATATTTCAAATTAATAAATCGTTAAATTAAAAAGCTATTTTAAAAATATGAGTTCTTTTTGAAAAAAAACTGTGCAAACGGTTGTACAAAATTGATGTCATATTCAGCCACTATAACCTTAGTCTCTGATCTGTATAGAATTAAAAATTGTGCAAACGATTGTGCACTTTATACTTACTGAATTTTTGTATTTTGTAATAAATTGAATAAGTTATCTTAGAATTTTAAGGTGTCATATTAAAAATTTACTCTCTAAGGTTGCCTTTTTTAAAAATATACTTAACGCCATATTCTTTTAAGCAAATTTTATATTATGCTGATCCAACGTTTTTTACTTAACATTTTCATTAGTACCATTTCTGTTACTCTTACAGCCCAAACATCTGCGCCTATAACAGACATTTACAAAACCATGAAAAAAGTTGCCGATTGGCAAATTAATGAATTGGATACCAAACCCTGGAAGTATGTTGCCACAGACTGGACCAATGCTGCCTTGTACACAGGTATGATGGCTTGGGCCAAAATGGCTAACGATGATAAATATCTTTTGTGGTTAAAAAATATTGGTGAAAAATTAAAATGGGAAGGAGGACCGGAGCGTTTCTTTGCAGATGATTATTGTGTTGGGCAAACTTATGCAGAGTTATTTATGTTGTATAAAGATTCTGCAATGATCAAACCTATGATGAGTATAGGTGATGATCTTATCAGCCAGCCACACACCGAATCTCTCCTTTGGAATTTTGATGGAGGTTTGCACAACCGGGAATGGGCTTGGTGTGATGCCTTGTATATGGGTCCTCCAATGCTTGCCTATCTATCCACTGCTACCGCTGAAAAAAAATATTTAGACATAGCAGATAAATTATGGTGGCGTAGTGCAAACTATTTATATGATCCGACTGAACAATTATTTTTTAGAGACAGTCGCTTCTTTGATAAAAAAGAAAAAAATGGTGCAAAAGTCTTTTGGAGTCGTGGAAATGGATGGGTGATTGCAGGTATAGCAAGAATATTAAATAATATGCCGGCAAATTATCCAACCAGAAAAGGTTATGAAAGAATATTTAAAGAAATGGCTAAACGTATTGCTTCTTTACAACAAACTGATGGCACCTGGCATGCTAGCATGTTGGATCCAAAGAGTTATCCTGTAAAGGAAACCAGCGGTACTGCTTTTTTTACTTATGCCTTAACCTGGGGCATTAACAATGGTCTTCTGTCTGATAAAGAATATTTTCCGGTAATAGATAAAGCATGGACAGCACTGAAAGATTGTCTGCACGAAGATGGTAAACTGGGTTTTGTACAAGTACCTGGTGCAGCACCTGAAAAGGTAACTTTTGATGATACGGAAGTTTACGGCGTTGGTGCCTTTTTATTAGCCGGAACAGAATTGTTCAAACTGCAATTCAAAAAAGAAGCGGCTTCGACAAAAATTACGGTGCAAAATCCGACTGCTGAAAACAGGAAGAATGAAATGGTTGAAATTAAATGGAAGCAATTAAATTCATTAAAATTCAATCCACAAAATACAACCGTTTTTAACGCTCAGACAAATCTGGAAGTTCCTTCACAAATAATTTACGATGAAAAAAAATCACCAAAAACTATCATTTTTCAATCTGAAACTGCTGCTGCCGGCACAAGCTATTTTTATATCAAACAACAGAAACCTCAAGCTTACGCTGCAAAAACTTTTGGAAGACTAGTTCCTGAAAGAATGGATGATTTTGCCTGGGAAAATGACCGTTTAGCTTTTCGTATGTACGGGCCTGCACTACAAAAAAGTGGTGAAATAAGCAGTGGCATTGATATATGGGCAAAAAGAACAACCGCATTAGTAATTGATAAATGGTACAAAAGTGAAGACTACCATCACGACCGTGGTGAAGGTTTAGATTTTTATGGTGTTGGATTAACCTTAGGTGCCGGTGGTACTGCACCTTATATCAACAACAAACTATATCCTTCAGAAAATTTTATTTCCTATAAAGTTTTAGATAATGGACCATTACGTACCCGTTTTCAATTAAACTATAATAAATGGAATGCTGCTGGAATTAAAGTGAAAGAAACAAAAATTATTACTTTGGATGCAGGTTCATTTTTAAATAAAATTGAAGAAGCATATAAATTTTGCAAAAAAGAATTACCTATTGCAGCTGGTCTTGCTATTTTACCCGGTACAGATGGTAAAGTGTGGAATGATGTTAGTGATTATGGCTTGTTAGCTTACCAACAACCCAAACAGGAAAACGGTATCATAACAACGGGAATTGTAATACCACAAAAATGTACAACTGCTGAAATTGCTTTGACTGAAAAAGATCATTACAATCATACTGGTCATTATATTTTAGCAACGACAATAAAGAAAAGACAGCCCTTTACATATTATCAAGGTGCTAATTGGGATAAAGAAGGAAGTTTTAAAAATCTTGATGACTGGAAACAATACTTGAAAAGTAAAGTGATTCAGTTACAAAATCCATTCATAATTCAGGTTCAATAATAGATAAAAAAATAAATTTTAACCACAGAATACATGCAATATGCAATCAGCTATTTTAAAAGAATATGGTTTTATTGATGGTCCCATAACTATTAAGTCGTTTGGTACGGGTCTCATCAATCATACTTGGAAAGTGAAATATAAAGACAACGATTATATTCTTCAACGAATAAATGATGTCGTCTTTAAACATCCGGAAGATATTACCAGTAACATCGGAATGATTGCTGAATATCTTAAACAACATCATCCGGATTATTTGTTTGTGGCTCCTGTAAAAACCACCGATGGTAAAGAAATGGTCCATTTAAAAGATGAAGGTTACTATAGAATGTTTCCTTTTGTCGATGGTTCTCATTCTAAAGATGTATTGGAAACGCCTGAAGAAGCATATGAAGCTGCTGCACAATTTGGTAAATTTACATACTTACTTGATGGCATACCCATTGACAAATTGAAAATATCTATACCTGACTTTCACAATCTTTCTCTTCGGTATCAGCAATTTTTAACCGCTCAAAAAAAAGGAAATCCAAATCGCATTAAAGAAACTGAAGATTTAACGATTGAGTTATTAAATCACTCAACAATTGTAACCAAATATGAAAACATAATTACCAATAGTAACTTTAAACTGCGGATTACGCACCATGATACAAAAATCAGTAACGTTTTGTTTAATGATGCAGCTAATGGTCTTTGTGTAATTGATCTCGATACCGTAATGCCCGGCTATTTCATCAGCGATGTGGGTGATATGATGCGTACCTACCTCTCCCCTGTTAGCGAAGAAGAAAAAGATTTCAGCAAAATTATTATACGGGAAGAATTTTATGAAGCCATCTTTAATGGCTATTATTCCGAAATGAAAAATATTCTTACCGAAGCAGAAATAAATCATTTTTTTTATGCCGGCACTTTCATGATTTATATGCAGGCCATCCGCTTCCTTACAGACTATTTAAACGATGATAGATATTATGGCGCTAAATATCCTGATCATAATTTAGTAAGAGCAGGTAACCAAACAGTGCTGCTGCAAAAACTCCTCGAAAAAAAAGAGACATTAACTGCACTTATAAAAGCACAAAATTAAATGAAAAGCAAAACTGTATTAGTTACTGGCGGGCTGGGCTATATTGGTTCACATACAGTTGTAGAATTAATAAGTGAAGGCTTCACCGTTATTATTGTTGATAATTTAAGCAACTCTGAAAAATTTATCTTAGACAGGATAGAACAAATTACAGATACCAGACCTTTGTTTTTTGAAAATAATTTATGTGATATTACTCCTATACAAAATATTTTTAAACTGCATCATATTGATGTAGTTATTCATTTTGCTGCTTACAAATCTGTTGGCGAATCGATACATGAGCCGTTAAAATATTTTCAGAATAACCTTACATCGCTAATGAATGTATTGCAGGTAATGCAAGAAAATAAGGTAAAGAATCTGATCTTTTCATCATCTGCGACTGTATATGGCCAGCCAGATGTATTACCGGCAACAGAACAAACTCCTTTTCAAAAAGCATTATCTGCTTATGGTAGTACCAAACAAATGGGTGAAGAAATATTGGAGAAAGTTTGTTCGTCTGGAAGTATCAATAATATTTCATTGCGCTATTTCAACCCTGTTGGTGCACATACATCCGCATTGATTGGAGAGTTGCCAAAAGGTATACCTAATAACTTGTTTCCTTACGTAATGCAGACAGCGGCTGGAAAATTAAAGCAACTCACCGTTTTTGGAAACGATTATGATACCCCGGATGGAAGTTGTTTAAGGGATTATATTCATGTGGTGGATTTAGCCAACGCTCATGTAAAGGCTTGTCTACGACTTATGCAGAACCGCCATCAATCTTCATTTGAAGTTTTTAATATAGGAACTGGCAAGGGCACATCAGTATTAGAAATGATTGCAGCCTTTCAAAAAATTACCCAACAAAAATTAAATTATATTATTGGCCCACGGAGAGAAGGTGATGCGGCCGCTGTTTATGCCGACACGGCTAAAGCTAATGCAGCATTAGAATGGAAAACGGAATTAAATTTAGATGACATGATTGAATCAGCATGGAAATGGGAATCTAATTTATAGCAGCAGGCAAATGCAGATTCCATTTTTTTTACGTTATTTAATCCTAACCTATGCAAACATTAAAGCATTATAAACGTAAACATCCACTTTACCGAATTTTACCAGCCTTTTCCTTTAAAGCTTCCAATTGGTACTTTTATTAATATGGCATTCCATTTCTTATGGAGCAAGGTTTTTGTTAGCTCCCTGTGATTGTAGAGGGAGCTTTTAAATGTGTTCCTGGGTTACTAAAGTCATAAGAATAATAAGCATCTAAATAAACTCTGCCATCAAGTGTTGCTTTTTTGGTTAATGTATCCTGTGCAATTGCATTCGCAACAAGTAGTATCTATAAAAGAAACAACAGCAAACATTTTTTATAAGAACGATATGCAGCCATCACATCAGTTATTTTTTATGCAGTAAAAACATCAACTTTACAAAAACAATGTAAGCTATACCGAGTGCAGCCAACCATATTACGATGATAAATTAAACGGATAGTATTTTATACCTTTTTTGTTCCATCAATCTTCTATTCTCTTTAGTCTTATAGGGGATGGCTGGGATACAATTAAGGGGAATTTTTCTACAACAACACTACTTGGGTCTAATCCAAAACCCTTTTCTTCCGACAGCGAAACTTCTTTTAACCAGAAGTGAAACTTCATCACTATTTTTTCCCAAAATGGCAGCTCATTGTCCTGACTTAGAAACTTCTCCATTACAACAAACTGGAAATCGCCAACTACATTGTTTTTTTCCCAACCCTCATACCGGCTTGTAATGTTTACTTCTTTATTCCTTGCCAAATCTTCAACTACTTTTCGAAACAGTAAATTGATGCGTGTCTGTACTCTAAAACCTAAACGGAAATCTACCCTTATAATGTCATTTGGAATGATGTGCGATACAATGTATTCAGCTGTGTAAGGTTCATCCACGGTATCTACATGAATAAACCAATAAATGTCTGCTCTTTTTGGTTTACGGTTGAGCACTGAATAGATGATTTTATGCTCTATTTCTTTTGAATTGTCAGCACTGGTCATGTACACAAGATGTGTTGCATACTTAGCAATCGTTTTATCATTACTTAATTCCCGTATTTTAGGTATGTAGTGCTCCAACCGTACAAACTCCACATACCTGTTTTTAATTTTTCTGGCCTTGAACCAATCATACATTATAAAGAAAAGCAGCCCGCCAATAATGAGAGTCACGTAGCCACCATGCGGAAACTTCTCCAAATTGGCATAAAAGAAGCTAAATTCAATCGCTAAATAAAGAGTAAGGTATAAATAAATTAACACCGGCTTAGTGCGCCTCAATACTAAAAAATTGGCAAAGAGTATGGAAGTAGCAATCATTGTAACTGTAATAGCTAATCCATAAGCAGCTTCCATATTAGAAGCCTTCTGGAAATAAAGAACAATACCAATACAACCAACATACAATAAAAGGTTTACCGCCGGTACATATAGTTGTCCCTTGGCTTCTGTAGGATAATTAATTTTCAGCTTAGGTGATAGGTTTAGCCGGATTGCTTCACTTACCAATGTAAAGGAACCGGAAATAAGTGCCTGGCTTGCGATAATAGTCGCAGCTGTAGCAATAGCAATTCCAAAATAAAGAAACCAATGCGGCATCACTCCATAAAAAGGATTAAAACCGCTTTCTATAACTTCAGCACTGATTAATTTTCCTTTATGATTGAGTAACAACCATGCACCTTGTCCCAAATAATTTACAATGAGGCATGTTTTAACAAAAACCCATGAATAGCGAATGTTCCATTTACCACAGTGTCCTAAATCAGAATACAGGGCTTCAGCTCCGGTAGTACATAAAAAAACACCACCTAAGATGTAAAAGCCATTTGGATAAGCTATTAGTAACTTGATACCATAATATGGATTGAATGCTTTTAAAATAGATAAATCCTGTAACAAATAAACAAATCCCAGAGTTGCCAGCATGCTGAACCAAACAACCATTATTGGTCCGAAAAATTTGCCGATTAATGCAGTTCCAAATTGTTGCATAAAGAAAAGCACTGAGAGTATAGCAATTACAATATAAATAACCGTCCATTGGCTGATGTCATGTAAAGCAGGTACCTGCTTTAAACCCTCAATTGCAGATGTTACAGATATTGGCGGTGTAATCATGCCGTCGGCAAGTAGTGCAGCGCCGCCAATCATGGCAGGTATCACAAGCCATTTTTTTCTTCGCCTGACTAAAGCAAATAAGGAAAATATACCACCTTCTCCCCTGTTATCTGCCCGTAAGGTCAGAATCACATATTTTATAGTAGTTTGAAGGCTAAGTGTCCAGATGATAAGAGATAAAGAACCAATGATCAGTTCTTCTGTAATTACCTTTCCATTGGTGATGGCATTTAGTACATAGAGTGGTGACGTGCCAATATCACCATAGATTATTCCAAGAGCAATTAAAATACCTGCTACAGTTACACGTTTATGTGAAGACATCTGATTTAAATTTGGCTGTCAAAATTATGCTGCGTCTATCCCAGGAAGTAGTTTTGCAAAAAAATCCTTATAAAATCTTTATGCAGTTTTACCGGGGGCTTTAAGGGGTACTGACAATTGCTGCGTAAATTTGTTGTAGAGTAAAATACATGAACAAGTTTCTATTTAGCCCTGTTAATAAATCAAAGCAATACCTCGTAAGTATTACTATCGTCATTGCTGTTGCAGCGTTATGCTTTGCTTTTTCAAATTTTATGGGCTATAGGGTTGCTGCTTTGGTTTTATTAGTAACTGTATCATTATTAGCCATAACGTTTGATATTTTTCCGGTGCTACTATCAGCAGTATTAAGTGCTTTTATTTGGGACTTCTTTTTTATTCCTCCACGTTTTACGATTCATGTTGATACTACAGAAGATACCATTTTACTTATCATGTATTTTATAATTGCTATAGTTAGTGGAGTGCTTACTTATAAAATCCGGAAGGTTGAAAAACAAGCACAGCTCAAAGAAGAAAAAGCAAACAGCGTAAAACTATATAACACCATCCTGGACTCTCTATCCCATGAAATACGAACACCTATTGCTGCCATTATTGGAGCAACAGATAATCTGCAAACTAACCCATACCTGACAAAAGAAAACCAGGAACAGTTGATAGCCGAAATATCAAAAGCATCATTGAGATTAAATCAGCAAGTAGAAAACTTGCTGAACATTTCACGTTTGCAATCAGGACATATTCAGCCAAAATATGATTGGTGCGATGTAGTTGAATTAATATACCAGGTAGTAAAATCAGTAGAAGAAAATAACAATGGCAGAAAGATACACATCAGTATTAAACCAGACTTGCCATTGTGCAGTTTGGATAAAGGCATGTTAGAACAAATTATATACAACTTGTTGAACAATGCAGCTATACATACACCTCTTGAAAGTAGGATTGAGATTTCAGCTAATTGTCCTGTTGACGTTTTAGAAATAACGATTGAAGATAGCGGTAAAGGATTTGTTGACATGAACCCTAAAGATGTTTTCAATAAGTTTTCACGGGACAGTAAAAGTAAAACAGCAGGTTCAGGTTTAGGTCTTTCGATTGTGAAAGGGTTTACAGAAGCACTTTCAGGTACTGTAGAATTACAAAATTCAGAAGGTGGTGGCGCAAAGTTCTTTATTGCAATACCAGTTAAGACCACTCACCTTCAAGCCATCAGTATATGAACAAAGCAGAGATTTTGATAATAGATGATGAACCCCAAATCAGGAAGCTGTTAGAGATTACATTGCAGAGCAATGGCTATTTATCGAAGTCGGCTGCATCAGCAAAAGAAGGTTTGATTATGGCAGCAAACCATCCACCTGAATTGATACTGTTAGACCTGGGATTACCTGACGATAGTGGTCATAATGTATTGAAGAAATTACGGCAATGGTATACTAATCCTGTAATCATACTTTCAGTTCACAAGAGTGAAGAAGACATAATTA
>JBDSUW010000063.1:0-19010 GCA_039927535.1 Chitinophagaceae bacterium
GAATTAATGGATACTGCTGTGAGTTGTACTACCATACATCCTGGATTTGTTGTGTCGGAGATTGCCAGAATTGATAATGAAGGCGTTTGGCATCCTGAACGTCCAGATCCACGTCCATCAAATTTAATGTGGCCAACGGATAAAGCTGCGAAAGTTATGGTGAAGGCCATAATGAAGCGAAGAAGAAATTATATTTTCACAACCCACGGGAGAGTTTTTGTTTGGTTGCAGCGGTGGTTTCCTGGCTTGTTGAGAACGATTGTTTCAAAAGGTCCAAAACCAGAATAAAAAACATAGGTCGTAATCTGACTGTAACCAATTAAAAAGGAAAGCCGAGAATAGTTGGTGGCAATTTTGCCGAACCCCTACAAACAGTCACTTTAGCAAAATTTGAATATGAAATTTATTTTCGTTTTGACATTGATTTTTACGACACTATTTGCAAAAGGACAAAAAGCACCTATATTATTTGAACCAAATAATATTTCGAATAATGGTGTGTTCGGTTTAACAATTTCACCCAATTCCAAAATTGCCCTTTGGGTTTTTTCTAATGGAAAAAGAGATACGTTGAGAATTTTGGAATCAATAAAAGAAAATGGACATTGGACAAAACCTCATTTTGCTTCTTTTTCATCACCCATCGGAGAATGGAAAGACGTTGACCCTATGTTTTCCCCAAATGGCAAAATGGTACTCTTTCAATCAAATAGAAATATCAATAGAAAATCTGATAGAAAAGATTTTGATATTTGGGCAGTAACTCTAACAGACACAGGTTGGACAGAACCATTTTTGCTTGCGGGAAACATTAATTCAGAATCTTCAGAATCTTATGCCTCTATGACAAAGGATGGTACAATTTATTTTATGAAAGAGAACGACAATAAAGTAGGTTTATCAGATATTTATTACTCAATCTTAAAAGATGGTAAATATCAAAATACAAGGAATGTTGGTTTACCAATTAATACAAACGAAAGAGAGTCAAATCCATACATCTCACCAAATGGGAAGTACATTATATATTTCTCTTCGGAGAAAAATGGATTCGGAGAAGTTGATTTGTACATTTCCTTTAAGAAAAAAAACAAATGGACTATCCCAAAAAACTTAGGAAACACAATAAACTCAACTATTGCTGAGTTTTGCCCCTTTGTACATAAAAAAGAAAAAAGACTTTACTTTTCGAGACAGGAAAAACAAGGCGATAGATTTAGTGAAAATATATTTTACATTGACTTTGATTTCAACAAATACAAATAAAACTACCACCAACTTTGGTATTGCTGCAAGTATACAAATAAATTTGTTGTAACTTTTGCTCCCATGAAAACAATCCTGTTTTTATTTCTTGCTATTACTTTTTTTCTTGCCTGCAACAATAAAAAGGAGGAGCATTCTCCAACGATTATCATCAAAGGAAATATAACCGGTGTACCCGATGGCAAAATATATTTAGCAGAATCCAGAAAATGGAAAACACCAATTGATTCAACTACAATAAAAGGCGGGCATTTTCAATTTAAAACAAAAAGTAGCTCCCCTTTTCTCGCTGCCATTCATTATTGGGACAGCTCACAAGTAAAACGGTTGCTTTACAGAAACCATACATTGGGCGCAGACAGTATGCAAACTTCCACCGATGCTTTTTTTGTTGAGCCGGGAAATACTAGCATCAGTGGCGATAATAGTAAACCGCCTTACCTACGGATAGTTGCAGGAAAAGAAAATCAACTGTTGTTCAGCAACCAGTTTCTAGATTTTGGCTGGGTTGGCAATCTTGATTCAGTAGGCAGGTTACAGAAGATAGCAATTTTCAAAAAAACAATACAGCAAAACCCCTTTTCCTTTTTTCTGTTGGAAAGTATTTACCGTTCCGGAGAACAGTATTCTAAAACTGAATTAAAAACCATTTTTTCGTTGTTCAAAACTGATGTGCAACAATCAAAAGAAGGCGATGCCTTTAAAAAATACATTGCAATAAGACCAGATGATAATACGCCGTTTCCAAACCTGTCGCTGTTAACTCCTGAAAATACATCTCGTTCAATTTTTGACTCGACAGCAAAAATAAATATGTTGGTATTCTGGGCAAGTTGGTGTGCTCCTTGCCGAAAAGAAGTTCCCTTGTTAAAAGAGATTGAGAAAAAGTATAATAGCACTGGCTTAAAAATCAGCAGCATCTCCATTGATGAAAAGAAAGAGCAATGGCTTAAGGCTGTCGCATACGAAAAAATGAACTGGCAACAGGTGCATGTGCCGCTTACACAGATTGCTGATGTACAAAATCAGTTTCGGTTTGTTACCATACCACTAATTATTTTTACAGATAATAAAGGCAGAGAAATAAAACGATTCGCTGATTATGACCCGGAGAATATAAGTGCATATGAATCGCTTATTAATCAATATGTCCGGTAGTTTTCTAGATTGGCTGGTTATCGGAACTCAGTTCCGATCAACTTACCGATAATAAAGTCAAAGAGATAAAGCGATTCGCAGATTATGAATATATCCGTTAGATTTCCTAACTTTCCTTTTATGAAATTGGATGATCTTCGCCCCGAAAAATATTTAAAATATCTTTTTGATATACCAAAACTTTTTGCACCAAAGCGTACAAAAGAAATTCTTTCTGTAAACCCAACGATTGTTCCGCACCGCACCGAAGCAAAGGAAATTAAAGTTTCGGTATACGATTACGACGCTGATCATCTTGAAGCAAAAAACCTAACTGGTATAGATGAATGTTTTTCGTATAAAAATAGTGGCCATACCAGCTGGATCAATATTGATGGTCTTCGCAAAAGTGATGTGGAAGCTATCTGTAATCATTATGATATACACCCGTTGGTTATAGAAGACATACTGAGTATTAACCAGCGGCCCAAATTAGACGAGGCGGACAATAGTATTTTTTGCCTGTTGAACATGCTATATTACAATGAAGAATCTTTTGCCGTGGAGCAAGAGCAGATAAGTATTATACTGGGTAAGGGTTTTGTCATTAGTTTTCAGGAGGATGCTAACCGGGATGTTTTTAATTCCCTTAGAGAAAAAATGAAAACCAGTGGTGGTAAACTAAGGCAGCGGGGCGCCGATTACTTGTGCTATATGCTCCTGGATATGATCGTTGACCATTATTTTGTTATTATGGAAAAGCTGGGCGAAAGGATTGAAGATGTGGAAGAAGAAGTGGCAGCCGGCAGTACAAGAGCTCTTTCCCATATTACGCATCTTCGAAAAGAGCTGATCATTTTAAAAAGAAACTTTTCGCCTGTTCGTGAAGTTATAAACGGCTTTTTGCGAAGCGATAGTGATTTACTCGAAGATCGTCATACAAAATATTATAAAGATGTTTACGATCACATTGTGCAGGCAAGTGAACTGATAGAAAACTACCGGGATATTATGATGAGCTTGCAAGACCTCCATATCAACAATGTAAACTTAAAGATGAACGAAGTAATGAAGGTGATGGCAGTTGTAACTTGTTTGCTGGCACCGGCAACAGTTATTGGTGGCATTTTCGGAATGAACTTTACAAGTATTCCTTTACTTAACAATCAATATGGCTTTTGGGCAGCTGTTTGTATTATGTTAGTGATTCCGGTTGTTATGGTTGGGTTGTTTAGAAAAAGAGGCTGGTTCTGAGAGACTACAGTTCTTAGTCATGGAGCCATTGTGTGTCGTGTAAATCTTAACTCTCACTATCTACTAATAATAACTCTGCGAACTAGATGACTATTCTGTAGACTATCGTCTGTCGACCGTGGACTTCTTATATACCGGAACAGTGCTGCATGGTTCACCATACATAATGCTCTTTACCACAGGAAGTAGTCGTTTTGTAATTTCCATATAAGCAAAGTCTGCAATGGGTGTTTCGCCACAACCTTTTATTACAATCCGCTTATCAGTAAACTCATTGATATTAATTGCATCAATATTTTGAAGAAATAATTTCTTTTTTAATTCCTGTTCATCACCCAATATTATTTCTTTTGCTACGGGTTGTAAATAAGAAACAACCAGCATATAAGCCCAAACCGGAATGATGGCATCTGCCGAACATATGATAGCGACATTCTTTTCCCTGAATTTTTCCCAATCCGTTTCTTTCAGGGAAGCCCGGAAATCTTTTTCCTTCAATATCATTTCCATAAAAAGATATTCCTTTAAATCAAAAACCATATTCTCCCCATTAGGAATAAATTTTTCCAGATCAATTGTTATCAATCCGCTTTCGGCCACTTTATTTACAAAATGTTCGCTCATTCAATACTTAATTATTGTTTGTAAAAATAACAAATAAGACCGGGCTGTGTTTGCGACTTCGGCAAAAGAAAAATCCCATCTCACTTTTAAAGGGATGGGATTGCAGTTGATTTTGGTTGAATATATCTTAATATCGTTCAGAACGTTTATCAGAAATTGTTGCTGCGTTTCTTAAGGCATTAACAGGATAGCCCGGAGATTGTGGATTGCTCGCCATTTGTTTTCCCTGTGCACTTAAAGCTTTACGCTGATCTGCAATATTACCATCTGTTATCGGAGTAGCACCCAGTTCATCTACTCTTATAACATATACACCACTGTTTCCTTCTAATACTTCAGGAACTACTTTACCCTTATTTGCCGGATTAAAAGCTGCACCGGTCACTCTTGGTTCAAAGGAAAGAGCCGTTGCTCCAGCTCTTGATGACATCCGCACACTGTCTACTGTTTGTATCGGACTGTTGTTTAATGCCGCTGATGCCGCTTCTAAAGTAGTTACAGTTCCAATCTTCTTCTTCAGCAATTCTGCTTTCTTTTTATTCATTAATAATGGTTCCACTTGGGGTCTTGCTTTTGCCACACTCATCGTTCCTTCTTTCAAAACTTCCACCACAACAGCTACCACATAACTATCATCAATACGTTCTGGTTTTAATACTTCACCAGCATTTGCATCATAAATGTTTCTTACAAATTGTCTTGAATAACCAAGACCCATTACATTGCCACCAACTCTTTTAATATCAGCAGCAATTCCTTTTACATAGCCTTTGGGTTTCCAGTTTTTCTCAAACGTTTCATCAAACGTTTTTACATTGCGACTATCACCAGCAAAAATGTTCGCATCATTTTGTGCTTTACTATCCGTTTCCTGACTTGCAATAATTTCTTTTGGCAAATAGGCAACCTTATAACCTGTGCCGCCACCTTTTTGAGAAATAATTTCCGTATAGTGATAACCAAATTCTGTTTTCACCACCGCTTTGCTGCCAACCGGGTTTAAAAATATAAAATCATTCCAGGGAGAAACCATTTGACCCGAGGGAACATTTTCATATAGACCGCCCTTTTCCTTACTTCCCGGATCATCACTAAGGCTTACAACCAAAGAATCAAAGTTTGATCCGTTGCGTATTGCTATTTGTATGCTGTCCGCTCTATTCTTAGCCGTTACAGAATCTCTTACCGGATATGTTTGTCCGCTTTGCGGATCTCTTTGCATGGTTGCTACAAGTATGTGACGAACCGTTACGGAATCCGGCATTTGACGAACACCTTCTACTTTTGCCATTACATAACTTCCACCATCTAGGTATGGACCGTAAACTTGTCCAACTGGTGTTTTGAAAATTGAATCTTTAGCTGCTATCTGAATTGTTTTTCCATTGATATAACCGCTATAATAACCGCTAGCTCCTTCTGCAGCAAGAAACTGTTCCATATTGGTTGTAGCCTGAAATTCATCTTTTAGTTGTTCAAGATTCTTTATCGTTTCTGCACTGTCAGCCGCACTTGGTGCTGCGCTAAAACTTACATATTGAATGCTGCGGCTTTCTTCCTGCTTGAAATCGTCTTTATGTTTATTAATATAAGCAGTAATTTCTTTGTCATCTATTTTAATGGTACTATCGGGAATGCTGGTGTACACTTCTTTTACCAATGACACTTTTGCAATCTGGCTGTTATCTGCATTTTGCTTTTCTACAAACCAGCGGGGATAGTTAATACTGTTTGCAAGCAATGCCACAAATTTTTCTTGTTTGCGTTGTTCTTCCAGATCTGTAATATAATTATTGATATTATCCTTTTGATCCTGTGTTCCTTTTTTCAGCATTTCATCAATGTTCTGCTTAGCAGATATCGCATTGTATTGACCGGTTGTGGGATCAGAAAATTGTTGTTTTAGATCCTGTGGTGCGTTTGGTCCATAAAGTATATCACCCAGTTCTTTTTTACTGATACGGATACCCAACTTGTCTATCTCCTCTGATAATAATACACGGCCTATTTCCTGATTCCAGGTTTGGTCTACTGCCTGTTGCGTTAGTGCTGGTGAAGATGGATAGCCCTGTTGCTTCATATTGCTTTCCATCATCTCTACCCGCTTGTTAAACGGTTCGTAGTTCACAGCTTTGCCATTTATTTTTCCAATGGTTTTAGAACCGCCGGTAAATCCGCCACGGCCTTTTCCGGAAAAATAATCGGTCAAAATAAATCCAAGCAGGGCAATTGCGATCAGCACAACGGTAACCTTTGCACCTTTCTCTCTGATCGTTTGCATTATTGACATTGACATATGTACAGTATTAGCTTTTTTTTAAAGATGGCCCACCCCAATGTACTATTCGGTTCGGGCGGGCAAAAATAGGGCTTTTGGGGAAAAATAGTGAGTAATTACCGAATAAGTTGATTGAAAATCAGGGCTATCTGGTAATAGCCCGATTCAATGAAATATCATCTTTTTATCAAAATTTTTATTTCTTTTTTGGATGTACCAGGTTCATCTCCTTCACAAGATGGCCGGCGCCGGCATATTTATCTACTATAAACAGCACATAACGAATGTCTACCATTATGTTGCGGCATATAGAAGGATCGTAATTAATATCACTCATCGTGCCTTCCCAAGCCCTGTCGAAGTTGAGGCCAACTAGGTTTCCATAGGCATCTAACGCAGGACTACCAGAGTTGCCGCCGGTAGTATGGTTCATAGCGATGAAACAAACGGGCATTTTTCCGTTTTTACCATATTGCCCGTAATCCTTGTTTTTATATAGTGTCTGTATTTTTTCAGGTACATCAAACTCATAATCGCCGGGTATATATTTTTCCATTACTCCATCCAGGTAAGAATAAAAATCATACTTCACGGCGTCCCTGGGATTGTATCCTTTTACTTTACCATAAGTAACCCGCAAAGTGCTGTTTGCATCCGGATAAAATGTCTTTTCTTTAAATACCTCCATTTGCGCCTGCATATATGTTCTTTGCAATTGATTAAGGCGGCTTTGCACTTCGTTTAATTTTTTAGAAACATTTTCTGAATTGTTTGTTACAAGTGAAGTATAAAGCTCTGTCACTTTATCTTTTTTGTAATCATCTAACAGATCTTTAGTGTCTTTATTTAATGCCGTTAATGTTTTTTCTCCGTTAGCAAGGTTTGTGTTCTCATATATCTGTTTGGCAATTTTAGAAAAATCATTTTCTCCTTTTTTTACCATGTTGGAAAATTCGGAAGGCAATATTCCTTTCTTCTGGTCTTCATAAAACATTTCCATCAGCACTGCAAACAGTTTTTCATCTACTTCGGCGTTATATTCTTTGTATAAATCTTCCAGCCGCTCTTTTACTCTTGCTAACGTTGCATCATAATTATTTTTCCCTTGTGAACTTGCCAACGTATTTAACTGACCGATAATAGTAAATAATTCAATCTTGCTAAACACTTCATTAAAAAAATCTCTGGAACGGCCTAAAGGCTCTAGCTCATCATAAGCAGTTTGAATATCTGTTAACAACGAACCGTATTTGTTTTTCCATTCCGGATTTGCATTTACTCTTTTTTGAAATGTTGCTTCATATTCTTTCTTTTTTCCTATGGCATCTGTCTTGGTTAAACCCAATACTTCTCCCTGCCATTTTTTCCAGGAGTTACTAATGCCAGCATATTTAGAAGCATACTGAATTTTTATTGTTTCATCTTTCCGCATATAAGCATCTATTACATCCAATGCTTTATCACGGATAGCAATTTTTATAGGATCGTTTACCCTTACCGTTTGATCTACTGCAGATGAATGTAAATACTGCATCGTTCTTCCCGGAAAACCAAACACCATGGTGAAATCATTTTCAGCAACTCCGTCTAATGAAATGGATAATGATTTTTTTGGAGTGTAGGGAATATTATCTGCTGAATACTCCGCCGGCTTATTGTCTTTACCGGCATAAATGCGGAACATAGAGAAATCTCCTGTATGCCGTGGCCACATCCAGTTGTCAGAATCTTTTCCAAAATTACCAACAGAAGATGGCGGCGCACCTACCAAACGAACATCTCTATAGGTTTCTGTTACAAATAAGAAATATTGGTTGCCTTCAAAAAAGGCTCTTACAAAATTATCCTGATAACGCTCCTGTTTTGTATCTTTTCTTAAAGCAGCAATGTTTTTATCTATTACAGATTGTCTTTCACTCTCACTCATTGAGCCGTTAACACCTACTAATACTTTTTTACTTACATCATCTATTCTTACAATAAATGTTACAAACAGTCCTTTATTAGGAATTTCTTCACCTTTATTCCTGGCCCAGAAACCATCTCTTATATAATTATTATCAAGTGTGGAATGATTTTGAATGGCATCAAAGCCGCAGTGATGGTTGGTAAGCACTAATCCTTTTGATGAAATAATTTCTCCTGTACAAAAACCACCAAAGCTTACGATAGCATCTTTCAGGCTTCCTTTATTAATATTATATATATCGCTGGCACTTATCTTCATCCCCATACTTTTCATCTGCTTTTCATTAAGCTGTGCTAATAACTGAGGAAGCCACATTCCTTCATCAGCCTTTGCTATTGTTATTATTAGCAAACAAAATCCAACCAACAGGTGTTTTATGTATTTAATCATACAGCAATTTTTAGAAGTCTCAATAATAGTATTAATATATAGGAAGTATGTAAATTTAAATCTTTCTGGTATATTCATTTTTCCTTATATCAATTTTTTTTTCTTTGTTTTTTGAGCCATGTAGTATACTTTTTCTCCCCATCAGCATGTTGGCAACATAAAAAAGCTGTGGATAATCCTGTTGTGAAACGTGGATATGAAACTGGATGATTGGAATTTAAATAGTGCCAGCAACCCGGTTTATATATTTATGCCAACATCTTCACCAACTATCCTTTCTTCATTAACATTGAATTTTTAAATTTAGAAAAGAAAGTTTCCCAGATAGTTAATTCACATATATGTGGACATCATAAAGAAAATCAGTGATACCAAGAGTAATTAATGTGGATTTCCTTCTTTTAAATGTTAATTACTATTATTAAGTAAATTTGTAAAAGTGTTTATCCACTAATCCACAGCTGTAATAATAATATACTCTTTTTTATAAAAATGTATTATTACTATTATTGTATTTAGGGGCAGATGAAAAAAATAGTTTTTAGAATTTGAATTTGTTGATGGAATATTGCTGAACCGAAAAGAATTTGTGATGAACAACGAAACACTGGATACCGCAAAAGCAAATGTAGAAAAGAGAGGATTTCTCGATATTGATCTGGACCCTACACTGGATTTATTTGCAGCAATTGAAAGATTGAAAAAAGAAAAAAATGCAGTGGTGCTGGCACACTACTACCAGGAGCCGGATATCCAGGATGTGGCAGATTATATTGGCGATAGTTTAGGTTTGGCACAACAGGCAGAGCAAACCACAGCGGATATGATTGTTTTTGCCGGAGTACATTTCATGGCAGAAACAGCAAAAATTCTTAACCCCTCCAAAAAAGTTGTTATTCCTGATTTAAAAGCTGGTTGCTCTCTCAGTGATAGTTGTCCGCCACCACTTTTTAAAAAATTCAAAGATCTGCATCCAAATCACAAAGTAGTAAGCTACATCAATTGCAGTGCTGGTATAAAAGCATTAAGCGATGTAATCTGTACCAGCAGCAATGCAAAAATAATTGTAGAAAGTTTCCCGGAAGATCAGCCTATAATTTTTGCTCCGGATAAAAACCTTGGGGCCTATATAAACAAAGTGACCGGAAGAAATATGTTGCTTTGGAACGGAGCTTGTATGGTACATGAAATATTTAGTCTGGAAAAAATTACCAAACTAAAAGTAAGAAATCCAAATGCGAAACTAATAGCTCATCCGGAATGTGAAGATCCTATTTTAAGAATTGCAGATTTTATCGGGTCTACAACAGGTTTGCTTAAATATTCTCAAACTGATCCTTCTACAGAATTTATTGTGGCTACCGAAACGGGTATTTTACACCAGATGATGAAGGCTTCTCCTCAAAAGACTTTTATACCTGCTCCACCCAATAATAGCTGCGCCTGTAATGATTGTCCTCACATGAAATTAAACTCTTTGGAAAAACTATACCTATGCATGGAGTATGAAACTCCGGAAATAAATATGGATGAAGAGTTGAGATTAGCAGCCAAAAGGCCAATTGACCGTATGTTGGAAATAAGTAAGGCTGCGGGTCTGTAAAAAGGAAAAAAGGCAAAAATTCTTGATTTTGACGATTTCAGCGTATAATTGCAGTGGAAACAGGCAGATAAGTACAGTTCTCCCAGGCGTTTGACTCATCATTTACCCGCCGTTTTCATTCAATATAAATTCAAACAATTTCAGTTTTTCAGATTAGCGACTCCTAGTTGTGATTAATTCAAGATGATTATATGTACGATATTCTACAATTGAACGACATGTTCGTTCCAGAATTACTTGATATAGCTGAACAGCTAAAAATTCAGCATGCAAAAAAGCTAAACAAACAAGATTTAGTTTTTAAAATTCTCGATAGCCAGGCGATAACTGACTCCAAAACTGCCGAACCAAAAGGTGATAGCAAAAGAAAAAAAATTATTAAAGTAAACACCAGCACAGGGAGCGAAGAAGCTGAAGTGGAAAGCGAACCAGACAAAACAATTATTAAAAAATCCAATATGCCAATAAAAAAAGACGATAAAGCGCCTATAAAAAGAACCCGAAAGAAGGTTGAGGAAAAGGAAACCGAAGTAAGTCCTAATGTAAACAGTGAACCACAGGCAGAAGAAACTCAACAAGCTATTAAATCGCTGGATACGCAGCTTGCACAAGCAATTTTAAAAGAGAATGAAGAAGCAGGAAATCAGCAGTCTCCCGAAAATCCTTCAGGAGCCGGACAGAACAAGCATTATCCTCCACGAAGAGAACAACAACCACAATTTAATATAGAATTTGATGGAGTTATATTGGGTGAAGGAGTTTTGGAAATGATGCCCGATGGATATGGTTTCCTTCGTTCTTCTGATTATAACTATCTGTCATCACCCGATGATGTTTATGTTTCTCCATCACAAATAAAATTATTTGGATTAAAAACAGGCGACACAGTTCATGGAGCCGTTCGTCCTCCGAAAGAAGGAGAAAAATATTTTGCTTTATTAAAGGTTGATACTATTAACGGTAAGAGCCCCGAAGAAGTAAGAGATAGAGTGCCATTTGATTATTTAACCCCTTTGTTTCCTTACGAAAAATTAAACCTGTTTACAACTCCCTCTGATTATTCAACAAGAATAATGGATCTCTTTACGCCAATTGGTAAAGGACAAAGAGGATTAATAGTTGCACAGCCAAAAACGGGTAAGACGATGTTGCTAAAAGCAGTTGCGAATGCAATTGCAGCAAATCATCCAGAGTGTTACCTCATGGTAGTGTTAGTTGATGAACGTCCGGAAGAGGTAACAGATATGGAGCGTAGTATTAAGGGTGAAGTTATTGCTTCCACTTTTGATGAGCCGGCTGAAAAGCATGTAAAAGTTTCTACCATCGCCTTGCAAAAAGCAAAAAGATTGGTTGAGTGTGGACATGATGTTGTTATTCTTTTAGATTCAATTACCCGTTTAGCAAGAGCACATAACACCGTTGCTCCTTCATCCGGTAAAGTATTATCTGGAGGAGTGGAAGCAAATGCAATGCAGAAACCAAAGCAGTTTTTTGGTGCAGCCAGAAAAATTGAACATGGCGGATCATTAACAATCATTGCAACAGCATTGGTAGATACAGGAAGTAAAATGGATGAAGTGATCTTTGAGGAATTCAAAGGGACCGGAAATATGGAATTGCAACTGGAGCGTCGCTTATCCAACAAACGAATTTATCCTGCTATTGATCTGGTTGCATCATCAACCCGTCGTGATGATTTGTTATTAGATAAAGAGGTGTTACAAAGAATGAACCTTCTCCGTGTTTTCCTTACAGATATGAATGTGGAAGAAGCGATGAGAGAACTACAAAACAGAATGAAGGGAACAAAAGACAACGAAGAGTTTTTAGCAAGTATGAATAGATAATTTGCAAATTTGGCGATTAGCCGATTTGATAATTGAATACAAGCTGCTCTGTAAAATGAGCAGCTTTTTATTTTAAGGATATTCTTCATCTTCAAATTAACTAATTTGCTAATCGGCTAATTGATATATGGCAATACAAAAAATAAATATTGATCAGTTTCTTTCATTGGCAAAAGAATATCCAATATTGGATGTAAGAAGTCCTGGAGAATATTTTCATGCACATATTCCCGCAGCCATTTCTTTCCCTTTATTTTCTGATGAAGAAAGAAAAATGGTTGGTACAAGCTTTAAACAAGAAAGCCGTGCGCAAGCAATAAAGATTGGCTTGGATTTTTTTGGTCCGAAGATGAGGAAGATGGTTGAGGAAGCTGAGAAGATAATTAGCAATAGACAATTAGCAATAAGCAATGAGCAACAAACAATAAACAATGGGCAATCGGCAACTTACAATAATGAAAACCCATTGCCAATTGCTAATTGCCTATTGATCCACTGCTGGCGGGGTGGAATGAGAAGCGCTGCGATTGCCTGGTTACTTGATTTATATGGCTTTAAAGTTTATACGTTAATTGGTGGCTATAAAAAATACCGCAACTATGTATTAGATACTTTTAAAATACCCATTGACTTAAAAATTGTTGGCGGTTACACCGGGTCAGGCAAAACAAGTATACTAAAATCATTAAAAGAAAAAGGAGAAAGCGTAGTTGATCTTGAAGGCCTCGCAAGTCATAAAGGATCGGCATTTGGTAATATTGGTTTACCTAAACAGCCCGGACAGGAAATGTTTGAAAACCTGCTGGCTACCGAATTTCGGAAAGTAGCGAATAGTGCAAAAACAGCATCTTCGGAAGCCCCCTTTAGAGCCGGTCCCGATTTTTCGGGAGGGTTTGGGGGTATCTGGCTCGAAGATGAATCGCAGCGAATTGGCCTGATTAACATTCCAAAAGACCTTTGGGACCAAATGCGTCAATCACCGGTCTATTTTCTGGATATTCCTTTTGAAGAAAGGCTGAAACAAATTGTGCTGGAATATGGCGACTTGGATCAGGAAATGATGACAGATGCAATTGGCCGCATTTCTCAAAAATTGGGAAATTTGAATGCAAAAACAGCCATTTTGCTGCTAAATGAGGGTAAAAAAGCCGAAAGTTTCGATATTTTACTGAAATATTATGACAAGCAATATTTCAAATCTTTACACAATCGGAAGGAGATAAATTCGTTATTACATACAATCCAATGCAAATCCGTAACTCCTGAAAATGCCAATCAACTTGTCCGTTTGTCCCAACTGCAACAACAAAGCCCTTAAGCTTTTAATTATCCTGTTATTATCGCCTGTTTTCTTTTTTGGTCAGACGTTGACCGGACTTTGGACCGGATCCATCAGCAACGACAGCACAACTGTGCGAAAAGACCAGTCTTTCGAAATTGCTCTTACCGAATACAGAGGAAAGGTATATGGTTACTCAAGAAGTGAATTCATCGTTGATGATGTGTTGTTTTATGTAATGAAAAGAGTAAAAGGAACTATTGATGGTGATGTGTGTGAAGTGGTGGATGATGAAATTATCTCTTACAATTTTCCCACCAAACTTGATAAGGGTGTAAAAGTAACCAGCACCTTTAGAAAAAATAAAGCAGACAAAGTGTGGCAATTGGAAGGAACCTGGAAAACAAACACAACTAAAAAATATTATGCCGTTACGGGTAAGGTAGATCTGGAACAAGAAAAAGATCTTACAGCCTCAAAAATATTTCCACATCTGGAAGAATTGAAATTAGCAAAAGACATTGCATTTTATAAAGAAAGAGAAGAAGGGGTTCCCATTGTTAAAATTGCGAAGCCAGAAAAAATAAAAACTTCTTACAAAGAATTTGATATTGACATTACACAACACACTGGTACAACGGCTGCAGTCAATAAACCAATAATTATTCAAACTGTATCAGTAAGTGAAGAGTTGCCATCGGTTACAAAGACATCCGAAGAGTTACCAAAAACAAAGACTAACGACAGTTCAAACAATAGCACCGCTGTAAAACCTTCGATGCCGAATACACAACCTCAGCTAAGCTTGGCAACAACACCAAAACAAGCAGACGAATCTATTATTGCTAAAACAAACAACGATAAAAAAGAAACTATTTCAGCACTGCAAGAAAAAGCAATAGCTAAAAAAGAAGTGCCGGTTGAAAAAACCACTAACACTATTGTGAAAAATGCAGCAATAAAAGGCAACGAACAACCAAAGCAAAATGCAACTCCGACAACAACCCAACCTGTTGAAACAAAAAAAGAAGTAAAAACTATTCCAGTAGAAAAGACTCTTGTTAAGAAAGAAGTTGTTCCACAAAATAAAACGGGGGTTATTAACGTAGAAAATAAAACCACAAAGAATCTTACCAAACCTTCTGAAATAGAGAAGCAGGAAACAAAACCATTAACAGCAAACACACCTGTTACTGCTCCAAAGAAAACAATTGAACAAATTACTTATAGTGCGGCTGTTATTTTAGGGAGAAAATCAGCGTTTACACAGGAAGTGAATTATGAATCAGACAGCCTTGTGTTGACATTGTACGACAACGGAGAAATTGATGGTGATACAGTAAGTGTATTTTTGAATGGCGAAGTAATTATGGCAAAACAAGGATTAAAAGCAAGTGCAATTAAAAAGACAATTTACATTTCGCCCGATAATGAAGACTTTAGTCTTGTATTGTTTGCAGAAAACCTTGGAAAATATCCGCCGAACACTGGATTGCTTGTTGTTCGGGATGGCGATGAAGTATATAACCTACGCTTCAGTTCCGACTTTCAGAAAAATTCAGGAATAGTTTTCAGACGTAAGAAAAAATAACTACTCCTTTCAAATCGGTAATCTTCTCAACAATACCGAAATTTGCGGAATGAATAATCAATATGTAAGCCCTCCTTCGGAGAGTTTGAGAGGTCTCACCCAATACTCTCATGGAGCAGGTTGTGGTTGTAAGATTGCACCAAAAGTTTTAGATGAAATATTAAAAAGTGGGTTAGCATTGCCTGACAATAAAAATTTATTAGTTGGTAATCATAGTAAAGATGATGCGGCAGTTTATGATTTGGGAAATGGCACGGCATTAATTTCTACTACTGATTTTTTTATGCCGATTGTAGACGACGCATTTGATTTTGGAAGAATAGCCGCAGCAAATTCAATTAGCGATGTGTATGCAATGGGTGGCAAACCATTGATGGCAATTGCCATACTTGGCTGGCCGGTAGAAAAACTGCCAGTTGAGTTGGCACAAAAATTAATTGAAGGAGGAAGAACAATTTGTGCAGAAGCGGGCATTCCATTAGCTGGCGGGCATAGTATTGATTCGCAGGAACCAATATTTGGGCTGGCCGTTACGGGTCTTGTATCAATAGGGAATTTGAAGAAAAATAATACCGCACAGAAAGGCGATTTATTATTTCTTACTAAGCCACTCGGTGTAGGCATTTTATCTACTGCACAAAAAAGAGGATTACTAAAAGAAGAACACTTGCCATTAATGATTGAGCAAATGGCAACGCTTAATAAAATTGGCGAAGAGCTGGGTAAGATAAAAGGAGTTACCGCCATGACGGATGTAACTGGTTTTGGTTTTCTTGGCCATTTAATTGAAATGACAGAAGGGAGCGGACTAAGTGCAGAAATCTATTATGATAAATTACCAATTGCTACTGGAGTGAAAGAATATATTGCTCAACGCATTTTTCCTGATGCCACAACAAGAAACTGGAATGCTTACAGCGATAAGGTAAAATTTGTAAAAGCCCGCCCGCCTGCCCGATCTGATCATTCAGGCGGGGATGACCCGGTCGGACGGGGTGTAAACGTAATGGAAGCATTTACATTGCTGCCCGATCCACAAACAAATGGCGGATTATTATTTAGTGTGAAGGAAGAAGATGTTGATGTTGTAAAAGAGTTATTGCATGAACACAAGCTGGAATTATTTACTGAACCGGTTGGTGTAATGATTGCGGAAGGAGAGAAAAGGGTTTTTGTAGAATAAAATTTTTGTATAGAAAGGTGTTGATTGTCAATAGAATTTTATACATAGAGTATCGTATATTTATGAGTTGAACCAACATCGCCTATTCAGGCGATGAGTTTTGATTCTTTCCTATCTTGTAGTTTATTTTTCATTTTAAAAACTATAAGATCATGGAAAAAAAACAGTAAGCCCGCAAGCGGTTGCGGCATTGGAAAAAACCAATCAGTATTTATCTCTTGGACATTACAGTCCGCTCACCATTCGCAATTATCTTTCAGAGTTACGTTTTCTTTTTGTTTATTATGCTGATGTAAACCCACAGGATTTTACTGAAGATAGGATAATGCAATATTTATTGTATCTGTCAAAAACACTTGGATGCAGCCGTGTTAAATGTAAAATGGCTGCACAAAGCATTTCATTCTTTTTTCGTCATGTATTAAAACAGGCCTATGTAATTCCTACGGTTATCTATCCGCGCCAAAGCACAAAGCTGCCTGCTGTAATGTCTGCTTCTGAAATAAAATCACTCATTGATTCAATAAAAAACATCAAGCACCGTACCGTGGTAATGCTGTTGTACAGCACCGGTATGCGGCTCAGTGAGATTGCAGCTTTGAAGATTACTGATATTGACAGTAATAATATGCGCATCAAAGTAGTGCAGGGCAAAGGTGCTAAAGACCGCTATACTATTTTATCGCAGCAGGTGTTGGAGGAACTCAGGGCTTATTATATCATTTACAAACCGGTAACGTTTTTATTCAATGGCTGTGGCAAAGGCCGTCCCATCAGCCATCGCAACATACAACACCTTGTTCAAAAAGCATTGGCCGGAGCCGGGCTTAACAGTAAAAACTATACGGTGCATACCATCCGCCATAGTTTTGCCACCCACTTGGTAGACAATGGCACCGATCTGCATACAGTAAAAGAATTGTTAGGGCATAGTAATCTGCAAACCACCCTCCGGTATATGCATCTTACTACAAGCCGCATACAGGGAATTATCAATCCCTATGATGCATTGCCGCCGGGTAAACAAACAGATAACAACATCATTAAAAAAGTAAAATAATGTTGTTATGGTATACTATACAACACCCCGTGCTACAGTGCAGCAATTATTGCGGCAGCACCACAGCACATCAGCCAATCTTCATGTACAAAAAGTATTGCAGCGTTTAAAAGTTTGTCGTACCGCTTCTTTAGGCTATCATGTATACCGCTGCACCCATGATGAGTGTGGGGAGGTAAAATACCAGTATCATAGTTGCCGGGACAGGCATTGTCCGCAGTGCGGTGCTGTTAAAAAAGATGAATGGATAGAAGCACGAACCCAGGAACTACTTCCCATAAAGTACTATCATGTAGTATTTACGTTGCCCCACGAACTCAATAGCCTGGTAATGGGCCACAGAAAACTTTTGTTTAAACTTCTCTTTGATGCATCTGCCGCTACATTGCTCAGCTTTGCAAAGGATGAAAAATACCTTGGGGCAACGCCGGGTGTCATCAGTATACTGCATACCTGGGGACAGCAACTCAGCTTTCATCCGCATATACACTGCATTGTAAGTGGCGGTGGCATTACGATGGCTGATGAGTGGAAGAAAGCAGCCAAAAATGATTGGCAGTTTTTGTTCCCTGTAAAAGCAATGAAGATTGTGTACCGTGCAAAATTTATGGAGGGCCTTGGCAAACTTATTGAAAATAAAACCGTATTGCTAAAAGAGGGCACTGATGTAAAAGCATTGTTCGATATGCTTTATCAAAAAAACTGGATAGTATATGCCAAAGCCCCTTTTGGCGGGCCGCATGCTGTTATTGAATACATAGGCAGGTACACCAATAAAGTAGCTATCAGCAATCACAGGATCAGCAGCATCAATGAGCAAGAAGCAACGGTGGACTTTGAGTATAAAGATTACGCCGATAATAATAAGAAAAAACTGATGACCCTGAGCAGCGATGAATTTATTCGTCGTTTTGAACAGCACATTTTACCGAAAGGATTTACCAAAATAAGAACGTATGGGTATCTCAGTAACAGAAACCGACATCAGCGTATCAATGTAGTACTCAAAAAAATGAAGCTGCCACTGCACAAAGGGTTGGTAAAAATACCGCTTGAGCTGCGCATGATGGAACGGTTTGGCATAGATATAAAGCAATGCCCCGGCTGCAAACAGAAAACACTGCAACTCCTGCGGATATTTTATCCATGGAAACAGGTTGATGATGGCTGACCCCACAGAAGAATGCAGCAATATTTTAAAAACAATCAAAGGCAACGTTGATGAACGTAATGGGAGTGGTATAACTATAAGAAGAAAAAAACTGCCGGATACATAAAATAAAAAGTATAAACCTTAATTTAGAAGTTCAATCAAAAGTTCTTTTACCCAAAAGAGTAATATAACAATGATTGGAGAGCAACAACTAAATATTAAAAACAAACAAATCGTAAGGGACAGACCGATACTTTCTCCCTAATAGAAAGATTACGGCGATCTCGGTCAACCCAAAAGTATACCACAAAGCCCCGTAAAATCCATTTAATGCGGGGCTTTATCAGGGGGCTTTGCGGATACTTTTCTATTTGTT
>JBDSUW010000064.1:0-9101 GCA_039927535.1 Chitinophagaceae bacterium
GTAAAAATTACAAGCATTACCGTTTATGCTGAGAAACCTGCAAAACCTGCCCGACTGAGTCATTCAGGCGGGGATGACCGCAATTGTTGTGAACCAGGAAGCGGCTGTTGTTAAGGTGTCATTTATTTTTTAATCATAAAAAGTATAGCCATGAACACAAAAATTCAGAAAGATCCAAACTGTTGTGAACTGGGTAGTATTTGTTGCGGAAATGATGGAGGTATTGGGTGTTGCTAAAAAACAAAAGAGTCCTATCAATGCGGGACTCTTTATCTTTACCACAATGCCAAAGAAAATTCTTTTTGTTTGTATAGAAAACAGCAACCGGTCTCAAATGAGTCAGGCTTTCGCTAAAATGATTGGTGGCGAAGACATTGAGGCGTATAGCTCCGGTTCTAAACCATCTGGCAGAATAAACCAGAAAGCAATTGAAGCGATGAAAGAGTTAGGCTATGATCTGAAAAAACACCGACCTAAAGATTTAGAGCAGGTAAAAGAATTTGCCCCTTTTGATGCGGTAATAACAATGGGATGTGGCGATGCTTGTCCCTGGATGCCTGCTAAACAATTTATAGATTGGCAAATTCCTGACCCAAGAGATATGAATGAAACAGACTTTCGAGAAGTCCGTGACCTGATAAAAGAAAAAGTGGCTGATTTATTAAAGTCGATTTAATTAATTGTTCCAATATATTTTCTAGAATCGGATTATCTGGAATTTCACTTTCCCCTCATTCCATAAATGCAAATTGCCAATATTTATTTGGCCTTTACTTACCTAATCCTTTCATAATTATTCCTCAGTAATCTTTTCAGTTCATCAGCATTATCTTTGCCCTCCAAAAATCGGAGTATGTTTAACAAGAGAATTAAGATAAAAGAGTTGCTGGCACAGGAGCCACAGGGACAGGAAGTTATTGTAATGGGTTGGGTAAGAACCTTTCGCAACAACCAGTTTATTGCATTGAATGATGGCAGCACTAATAATAACTTACAAGTAGTGGTAGAGTTGGGCAAGTTTGATGATGAGTTATTGAAAAGAATAACAACATCCGCTTCGCTGAAAGTAACAGGTGTTATCGAAGCCTCTTTAGGCAAAGGACAGAAGATGGATTTGAAAGCTACAACCATAGAAATACTTGGCGATAGCGATGCAGAAAAATATCCTTTACAACCAAAGAAGCATAGCCTTGAATTTTTAAGAGAGAAAGCACATCTGCGTTTTCGTACCAATACATTCGGCTCTGTGTTCAGAGTAAGACATGCGTTGGCATTTGCAGTTCATAAATTTTTTAACGATAAAGGTTTCTTGTACATGCATACGCCAATTATCACCGCCAGTGATGCAGAAGGTGCAGGAGAAATGTTTAAAGTAACTACATTACCTGTTGATGGTTCGGCAAGCAGAGATGATGCAGGTAAAATAGATTTCAAAGAAGATTTTTTTGGAAGAGCGACTAACTTAACGGTTAGCGGACAACTAGAAGGAGAACTTGGCGCAACAGCTTTTGGTGATATTTATACATTCGGCCCAACCTTCCGGGCAGAGAACAGTAACACGGCAAGACACTTAGCAGAATTCTGGATGATAGAGCCAGAAATGGCTTTTTATGATCTGGAAGACAATGCAAATCTTGCCGAAGAGTTTATTCAATATCTTATTAAATATGTTATTGATAATAATAAAGAAGACCTAGAATTTCTGGCGCAACGATTAGCAGAAGAAGAAAAACAATTGCCACAGGATAAGCGAAGTGAAATGGGTTTAATCGAAAAGCTTGAATTTGTATTGAATAATAGCTTTGAAAGATTGACTTATACCGAAGCGATTGATATTTTAAAAAATAGTAACCAGAACAAGAAAAAGAAATTTCAGTATGAGATAACAGGCTGGGGAATGGATCTGCAAAGTGAGCATGAACGATATTTAGTGGAGAAACATTTTAAAAAACCAGTGATACTCACCAATTATCCTGCTGCTATCAAATCATTTTACATGCGACAAAATGATGGCTGTGAACCAGGAAAAGAAACTGTTGCAGCTATGGATATTCTAGCGCCGGGTATTGGAGAAATTGTTGGTGGCTCTCAAAGAGAAGAACGTTTGGAAAAACTGGAAACAAGAATGGCAGCCATGAGTATTCCTACAGATGAAGTGTGGTGGTATCTCGATACAAGAAGATTCGGCACCGTGCCACATGCTGGCTTTGGATTGGGTTTTGAAAGAATGGTGCAGTTTGTTACAGGCATGACGAATATCAGGGATGTAATTGCTTTTCCAAGAACACCGGGAAGTGCGGAGTTTTAAGATAGGAGTTTAAAGAGATTCTTCGACAGGCTCAGAAGAGATAAAGAGGCGCATGCGGCTCCTTTTTTATACCCATTGCAAGGTATTTTATTTACGAAAGGAAAATATAAATTACATTTTATCTTTAGGTTAATAATGAAAATACGTTTCCTTTTAATCGTCTTTTTTATAACAATTCACTTCTTTTCTTCCGCACAAAGCTGGAACGATATGAACGATAGTCTTCTTTATTATTACAACAATAATGATTTTATAAAAGCAGCAATTATTGGAGAAAAGGCGGTCATAACAGCTAAAAAAGAGTTTGGACAATCGCATCCTGATTTTGCTACGAGTATCAACAATCTTGGTACCGTCTATAAAAAATTAGAGCAATACGAAAAAGCAGCATTATTACTTAACGAAGCTTTGAATATAAGAAAGACTTTGCTGGGCAAAGATCATCCTGATTATGCCAGCAGCCTGAGTGAGCTGGGTGCTTTATATAGAAAAACGGAACAGTTTAAAAAAGCAGAAACCTGTTATGTACAATTAGCAGAATATTTCGCAAGACAAGAAGGAACACATTCACTCAACTATGCAAAGCAGCTCAACTACCTTGGTATTATTTACGCTGGGATGGATAGTGTAAAAAAAGCAGAGTCCTTTTATCGGGGTTCATTCGAAGTTATCCGCAAGGATAATACCGATCAATCTTTACTCGAATCCGTTTTATATAACGTATCAAACATTTACCTACAACAAAAACTGTATGAAACCGCAGAGCCGCTATTTGTTGAGCTTGTGAGCTTGCAACAAAAATTATACGGAGCCGAAAGTGAGGATTATATAGCCAGTGTTGAAAACCTCGCATTTATATTTAGAAAAAATAATAAATTCAAAGAAGCTGTACCGCTGCGTAAAGAAGCTGTTGAGTACTACAGGAAAACGGCGGATAACACACTGGTATATTCCAAAGCAATCGGTAACCTCGCTGTCCTATATGATGACATGGGGCTTTATGTGGATGCAGAGAGATTTTATCTGGAAGCCATTGCCCTTGATAAAAAACTATTAGGGGTAAATCATGAGGAATATGCAACAGATATATATAATCTTTCTGCATTGTATAAAGAGATAGGCCAACTTCAAAAGGCTGCTGTTTTGTTGTATGAGGCAAAAGAAATTCGGAAAAAAGTGTTGGGAGCAGATCATCCTGATTATGGAGCTTGCCTGAATGATCTTGCTAATATCTGCGTAGAGATTCAACTATATGATGAAGCAATAAAGCTTTTTCTTGAAGTAAAATCAATCTGGGAAAATGCCTATGGTAAAGAACATCCTTATTATGCCATTCTCTTACATAACATGGCAGTATTATATCACAGAATGCCTGATTTGGTAAAAGCCGAATCCCTTTATATTGAGGCTAAAATAATAAGGGAAAGAACGGTAGGCAAAAATCATCCTGATTATGCAAACAGCCTTAATAATCTGGCAGCGTTATATCTGGACATGAAGGAATACGAAAAAGCAGAGACGTTTTCTATTGGCGCAAAAGAAATCTATAAAAAAGTATATGGGGAAAATCATAGCTTGTATACTTTAACTTTAAACACCCTTGCTTATATCTATGAATCCTCCGAAAAATATGATAAAGCAGAATTGTTATTTACAGAATACCAGAATATAGAAACAAAAAACTTACTCTTATTATTCAATACGTTGTCGGAAAAAGAGAAAGAGAATTACCTGGCCAATAAATTATACCTGAATAATAATAGCAATAATTTAATTTATAACTATCGTAACGCAAGCCAGCAGTTTTATAACGGTAATTATAATCTACAGTTATTTTTGAAATCTTTATTGTTGTCAAGTACACAAACCACTTTGGCTGCTGTAAGAAATAATAAAGACAGCTCTGTTCAACAAACTTTTTTCCTGTGGCAATCTAATAAAACAGCATTAGCAAAACAATATGCTTTGCCTATACCTCAGCGAAGCGAAAATTTAAACCAATTAGAAATAGTGACGGAAAATCTGGAAAAAGAGCTGTCCAGAAAGTCGGTCGGGTTCCGAAAGGGACAACAGGGCCTTCAAATAAGAACTACTGAATTGAAAAAAACATTAAAAGACAATGAAGTTGCTGTTGAGTTTGTCCGTTTTCAGCTTTACAATAAAAAATGGACTGACAGTATGATGTATGCAGCTTATATTTTAACAAATAAAGATGCTGCTCCTGTATTTGTTCCACTTTTTGAAGAAGGACAATTACAACAATTATTAGATAGTGCCGGGAAAAACGCCACATCAACTGCCAAAGTTTTTTATCGTGGCATAGAAATAGAAAATAACGGCGCCGCTTCATTCGGAAAAGACTTGTACAAATTAATCTGGGCTCCGTTAGAGCCGTATTTAAATGGCATCAAAAAAATATCTTATTCTCCGGCAGGAAAATTATACAGCATCGCTTTTCATGCCTTGCCTGTTGATAGCAATACATTGTTAATTGATAAATACAACCTTCAGCAATACACCAGTACCCGGCAGGTGGCATTGAGAGCAGACGAAAATCAAACAACAAAACCTTCCGATATTGCATTGTTTGGCGATGCTGAATTTAGTATGGATAGTCTCTCATTAGTAAAGCAACGAACTAATGCTTCTGGAACGGAAGTCACATCAACTTCAATCTATACTCCAGAAAACCGCGGCAGCCGTGGTGGTGCCTGGAACGATTTGCCCGGCACAGCGGAAGAAGTAAAAAAAATAAAAGCCTTGTTTGATGAAAATAAAATTGCAACAAAATCATTTATACAAACAACAGCCTCCGAAGAAAACCTGAAAGCATTAAGTGGCAACTCGCCACAAATATTACACATAGCCACACATGGTTTCTTTTTGCCCGAACCCGATAAAAATAAAAAAGAAACAGGCTTTAATCAAGGCAACACATATACTTTAGCCGATGACCCTTTATTAAGAAGTGGATTAATATTATCAGGGGGTAACTACGCCTGGAGTGGTAAAACACCTATTGAAGGAGTAGAAGATGGTATTGCTACAGCGTATGAAATTTCTCAATTAAACTTAAGTAACACCGAACTCGTTGTACTAAGTGCCTGCGAAACTGCTTTGGGCGATGTAAAAGGAAGTGAAGGTGTGTTTGGATTGCAAAGAGCATTTAAAATGGCAGGTGTAAAAAAACTGATCGTAAGTCTCTGGCAGGTACCGGATAAAGAAACGGCAGAATTGATGACAGCCTTTTATACCTATTGGATGAAAGGAAATACAATCAACGAATCCTTTACACAGGCGCAGGCAGATATGCGAAAAAGATATTCTCCGTTTTATTGGGCGGCGTTTGTGCTGGTGGAATAAACTGGTAGGTGGCAAAGGGTTAGAATAAATTGTATAGGTCGACGGGGTTAGGATTGCTGACCTCCTTTTTATACCCCGTATTGGGTACTCCCTTTTAGTGATATTGCTCTATATTGTACAAGGTATATTACCCGTCAATCATGAAAAAGTATTTATTCTCTTTTTTTTTATTATTCTCATTTTCAGCTTTTTCTCAAACCTGGGAAGAATTAAATGAACAGGTTATTGAACTATACAACAAAGGCGAATATGCTAACGCAATTCCAATTGCTGAAAATGCAGTAGAAAAAGCAAAAAAAACATTTGGAGATAACCATCCATATTATGGTACCAGTTTAAATAATCTGGCTAATATGTACGAAATAACCGGCGATAAGAAAAAGGCTGAAATTTATTATCATCAATCACTTATCCTGCGAAAGAAAATATTGGAAGTTGACCATGAAGACCGCTTTTATTCAGTGCAGAATCTCGCTAATCTTTATATCTCCAATTCAAGACTAACAGAGGCAGCAGGTTTATATGCAGCATATTTGAAAGAGTTGGTTGAAAAGAAAAAAGAAAATACTCTTGCCTATGTAAAAACACTTTCTTTAAATGGCGACTTGTACTGGAATAGCGATTTGCCAGAGTTGGCTGAAAAAGAATTACTGAAATCGCTTGAGCTTCAGACGCAACTTCAATTAGACAGCAATCTGTTATACAATACCTGTAAAACCCTCGTTATAATATATAAAAATGAAATAAATCTTATTAAAGCAGAACCTATTTTAAAAAAATATACAACTCTTTCTTACTTTATTGACGGGCCACAAAGCGAAATTTATACAATGGCATTATATCAGCTGGCTGCCCTTTATGTAAGAACAGAGCAGTATGCCAAAGCAGAGCCGATTCTTTGTGATGTTGTAAAAAATTATGCTATCCTATACGGAACGGAAAGCAACGATTACAGTGCTGCTGCCATAAACCTCTCAAAGATATTTGTAAAACAGAAAGAATATGCATCTGCAGACAGCCTGGTTACTAAACTGATAGAAACGCAAAATAAAAAACATGGTTCATCTTCGCCGGAGTATGAAAACATAACTTATAATAGTGGCATTGCCTTGTTAATGGAAGGAAGTAATAAAAAAGGGGAGCAGCTATTACAAAAGAGTATTGATATTACGAGAAAGTTTGCTGACCCCGCAAAGCTGGTAAGAAGGCTTTATACATTAGACTCTGTTTATAACTATCAACATGAAAATGAGAAAAGGGAGTTGTTACTGCTTGAGATTTTAGCACTGCAAAAAAAATATCATGTGCTTTCAGACTCTGCTCATTGTTTGCGCATTGCAGATCTTGCAGGATTGTATACAACTCAAAATAAAAATGGAAAGGCATTAGCAATATTAGAATTACTGGATAGTACTGCTATAAAGGGCTTTAAAAAAACCGGCGAGTTATATTTATTAAGCAGGGTTGCCATCGGAAATATATATACAAAAATGCGCCAGATGAATAAGGCAGAAAGGTTTTATCTGGAAGCATTAAAAATGGCGCCGATATCCTGGAGCAACAATTCAGATAATTACGCAAACTTTTTAACGGCCATGGGGGTTTTTTATGAAGAGACGGGGCAGCCTGAAAAGTCAATACATCACATGCTTGAGGCTGTCAGCATCTATGAAAAAATTAAAAACTCCGACTATACCCGGTTAGTAAATCTCTATATGGCAATTGCGGGGAAATATAACTGGCAGAACAATGATTCCCTCACAGAACAATTCTTTCTGAAAGCAATCAGTCTTGCCTACCGAGAACTAAAAAGTAAGGAAAGCTATATTTATAGCTCTAATCAGTTAGCCGGATTTTATTTCAAAAAGGGGAAATATGAAAAAGGGGATAGTATTTATAACGGGATAAAAAATATCACCAATATCCCTCAAAGTATTTTATATGAAAGCTATATTACTACCCTGATACAGCAGGGATATAATTCTGAATTATATGTAAATAAAAAATTAGGGGCTACGTATATTGAAGAGGCTTTAGCAGCTGCAAACAATTATTATAAGAGTGATAGTATGTGGAGCGAAGACCTAGAAACTTACCTGTCGGAATATTATTTGAATACAAACCAGTATGAAAAAGCAATTAAAATAAGTATCCGCAGTTTTGCCAAACGAAAAGAAATTCTTGGTGAGAATAATCCAGCATATGCATTTGAACTTTTGTTACTTGCCAGAATGTACCTAGTGTCCCAGCAATATGATTCAGCAGAAAAAATTATTTCTCATATGAATAAGATTGAGGCAGAATCAATGTTATCGGATTTTGAAGGAATGTCAGATGCTGAAAAAGAGAACTATATCCAAAACAAAGTATATGTAATGCATCTGGCTAATACATTATTGTTTCGCAACCCATTCCAATCTCCTTTACTACTTAAACAAAACTTTGAACAGTTGCTGTTGCAGAAATCAATGATTTTATCGCAAAGTAACCTGTTAACTAAAGCGATTCTTGAAAGCCGTGACACAGTATTGCTAAACTTGTATGAACGATGGCAGGCCAATAAACAGATTTTATCCAAGGAGCTATCAAAACCTGTTGCACAGCAAAGGCCGGATATAGATAAAATAAAAACTCTTGCAGAAAATCAGCAGAAAGAAATAGCAAGAAAATCAACAGACTCTCAACAACGTTTAACGCTCAAAAGCGTAACAATAAAAGACATACAGTCAAAACTATCAGAAAATGAAGTGGTCATTGAATTTGTTTCCTTCGCTGTCTTTAGCAATACCCCCGACAGCAACATGTATGCGGCATATATTATAAAAAAGAATGATCCGGTTCCTGTCTTTGTTCCTCTTTGTGAAAAAAGACAACTACAAAAACTTTTTGATACTGCTGGGGCATCAACAACAATGGTGAAAAATTTTTATCGTGGAATAGAACTAGGAAATAGTAACAGTAGTTTTTTAGGGATTGAACTTTATAAATTGATTTGGGAACCGCTTGAACCATATTTGAAAGGAATAAAAAAAGTTTCCTACTCTCCGGCAGGAAAATTATACAGCATCGCTTTTCATGCCTTGCCTGTTGATAGCAATACCTTGTTAATTGATAAATACAACCTTCAACAATATACCAGTACCCGGCAAGTGGCATTGAGAGCAGACGAAAATCAAACAACAAAACCTTCCGATATTGCATTGTTTGGCGATGCTGAATTTAGTATGGATAGTCTCACATTAGTAAAGCAACGAACGATTGCTTCTGCAACCGACGTTACATCAACTTCTATCTATATTCCAGAAAACCGAGGCAGCCGTGGTGGTGCCTGGAACAATTTGCCCGGCACAGCGGAAGAAGTAAAAAAGATAAAAGCCTTGTTTGATGAAAATAAAATTGCAACAAAATCATTTATACAAACAACAGCCTC
>JBDSUW010000065.1:0-7528 GCA_039927535.1 Chitinophagaceae bacterium
TTCATCAAACATTTCAATGATTGTGTCATAGTTGTTGAAGGGGGCTGTGATAATAATTACCGGAATAGGGAATTTTACTAAATTTTGTTGAAAAGAAAGGCTGCGGTCAAAAGTGATAAGGTGAGTAAATCCTGCATCTGTCATTAACAGTAGCAGTTCACCGTTTTTTTTAGAATTCCATTTTTGTTCTGAAATTGTTGATACCTCGATTCCCCTATCTGAAAAACGGTATCTGAGTTTGACCGGCACATTTTCATCAAGCAATAATTTCATTTATCTTCTCCAATTTAGACGATTGAAATAATCTTGCCGCAGATTCCAACACACCTTGTACCTGCTCTTTTGATACACCGGGAAAGTTTTCAAAAAAATCGTCGAGGCCAACACCGGCTTCCAAGTGAAAGAAAAGGGTATCTACAGTTACCCTGGTGCCTTTAAAAACAGGTTTGCCCCATTGAATTTCGGACGACACTGTTATATAATTATTAAGATTCATACTCTAAAATTAAGAAATATTACTGATTAAAACTGCCTTTCATCTGTTATACCTTTGGTCTGTATACCTTGTATTAATTTTTTGGGTAAGCCCTGAAAACGATAAGTATCTTCTGTTGGTCTCATAAGTTAGTTGTAAGATAAGGTATGAAGGAGATAAGTGAAAAATCAAAATATTGATTTTTAATCCTAATTCTATTTTGGAGGATACCACTTATGTCTTATTCTCTTACTTCATAAATAATACCCACAAATACTACTTTTCAAGACATTGGAATAAATATATATCTTTGAGACTGGTACAATAAATACTATGATATTTCTGAAGTTTCATACTTCATATTTAAGTAAAATGAATATACTTAAAGTATTTACTATTATGATGTTAGCAACACTGTTTGTTTTTAACAGCTGTAAAAAAAATGACATCCCTCCTACAAGTCCACCAACCATCAATAATAATCCACCAGGCTCATTTACAATAGCTTTACAAGCATCTTCTTGGGATACTGCAAAAATTAATTGGACAAAGGCGATAGACCCTGATAACGATTCTGTCTCATATATGATTTATTTAAATGATACATTAAAAGTTCAAAATTTTAATGATTTAAGCTATACATTCAGAAATCTTAATGAAATAACTTCATATAACATAAAAGTTGTAGCTATCGATACAAAATTAAAAGAAACTATTTCTTCAATTAGTATTACAACAAAGAAGTATTGGTTGAAATTCTTAAAGAAAGTGGAATATGGATCAATCACAGGATATAGCCATCAAAGAACAGGACAAATGATTAAAGCCAATGATGGAGGATATATAATAGTGGGAAATTCGCAACTTGGTGATTGGCCATATGGTGTTATTAACATGTTTACTATGAAAGTTGATTCGTTAGGAAATAAGATTTGGCAACGTCGTTATGATTATAATGCAGGAAACATTAGTAATGCCAAAATAGTAAGTTATAATAACGGATATATTATTTGTGGTGATGAGAATCTAATGAGGATTGATAATAATGGAAATCTTGTTTGGCATAAAACAATAACTCTACCATACGAACTTTTTACAGGAATTGGAGCAGGCTCTGATGGTACAATTTACTCTCTTGGTTATGCACCTAACGGATTAGGAAGTGGGGTTGTGATTGCTACCATGGGAAAGTATGATCAGTTTGGTAATTTAATTTGGAAAAAAACGTTTTCTCGTACAACCCGGGAGGAGTTTTATGACATTAAAATATTTTCTGATAATGAAGTAATTGTTCTTGGAAGAACAAAAGAGCCTGATGCCGATTTCTGGGTATTAAAACTCAACTCAGAAGGGAGTATAATATGGGAAAAAACTTATCATGATCAAGAATATGCATTCCCCGAAAATATAATAAGGACAAGTGAAGGAGACTATGTTTTTACTGGGTTTTCACTCGGAGCATACGATATCCCATATTTATACTTGCAAAAGATAGATGCGAATGGAAATAATAAATGGACATATCAGGTTAGTGCTGACAAAACAAAAGGGTACTCTGTGGCAGAAACAAATGACAATTCTTTGATTGTTACTGGAGGATTTCAATTAACTTATGGATATGAAGCTTCGCTATATAAATTCGACAAAAACGGAAATAAAATTTGGGGTAAGCTGTATGGCGAGTTTTCAACATACCTAATAAATAAGTCTGTAATTCCAACTTCTGACGGCGGGTATATTATTAATTCTCAAAAGTCAAAAGCTTATAATGCATCCTCAGAAACAGATCAAATTTATATTTTTAAAACAGACGATAAAGGAGAATTTAATTAGAAACATTCGTCATTACAACTTCATATCCTCAATCACCTTCTTTATCTTCTCATCCATCGCTGCATTCACTTTTTCAAACTCAGCAGCACTATTCAACTTCGTATTCACACTAAAATAAAATTTGATCTTTGGTTCTGTACCACTTGGTCTTGCAGAAATGCTGCTGCCATCCGCTAAAATAAATTGTAACACATTTGATTTTGGCAATTCAATAGGCCACTCCTCTCCTGTTTGTGGATTGGTTCCTTTTTGAATTTCGTAGTCCAGCAACTGTACTACATCCGAATCGTTAATTGCTTTCGGTGGGTTGTTACGATAAGCTTCCATCATCGCCGCTATCTGCTGCTGTCCATCCATTCCTTTTTTGGTAATAGAGATCAGGTGTTCTTTATAAAAACCGTATTCAACATAAAGGTCAATCATTTTTTCATACAGGGTTCTTCCTTTTTCTTTTTCATAAGCCGCCATTTCACAAAGCAATGCCACGGCACTAATGCCGTCCTTATCCCGTATCTGGTCGCCGATCATCAGGCCAAAACTTTCTTCACCACCAATCACATAATTTTCTTTTCCCCGTCCGAACGGGTCATCCGGGCGGGCTTCCTTTTGGCGAATCAGTTCTGCAATCCATTTAAAACCTGTCAGCACCCGGTAGCAGTTTACACCGTTTCCTTTTGCAATCGCATCAATCATCGGTGTGGTTACAATCGTTGTCACCACCATATCATTCGGCTGTGCAATGCCTTTTGTTTTCCGGGCTTCCATCAGGTAATTAAAGGCCAGCACAGCAGTCTGGTTGCCATTCATCAGCACCCATTTACCATTGCTGTCCTTTACACCAATTGCAATACGGTCAGCATCGGGATCAGTACCACTCAGTATATCAGCATCTAATTTTTCTGCGAGCTTCAAACCATAACTCATCGCTTCACTTTCTTCGGGATTAGGATAAGCCACTGTTGGAAAATTTCCATCAGGCTCACTTTGTTCTTTTACAATATGTACATTATCAAAACCAAATTCTTTCAACACCTGAGGCAATAAAGTAATGCCTGTTCCATGTATCGGGGTGTAAACAATCTTCAGGTCCTTATGTTTTTGAATTACTTCCGGATACACACTCAGGCTTTTCACCATCTTTATGTAGGCATCATCCATATCCTTACCCAGCATAGAAATGTTCTGCTCACCACCGCTCCATTTTACATCATCCACAGAAGCGATCTTATCCACTTCCTTTATCACATTCTTATCATGTGGCGGGACCAGTTGCGAGCCATCATTCCAATATGCTTTGTAACCGTTGTATTCTTTCGGATTATGCGAAGCAGTTACTACCACACCACCCTGGCATTTTAAATGTCGGATAGCAAAAGATAATTCCGGCGTTGGCCGCAATGCTTCAAACAGATAAACTTTTATTCCATTCGCTGCAAAAACATTCGCCGTTGTTTCAGCAAAGAAGCGGCTGTTGTTTCGACTGTCATGTGCAATGGCCACACTCACTCCTTCGGGGAAACATTGCTTCAGATAATTCGCATAGCCCTGCGTTGCCATTCCCACCGTGTATTTATTCATACGGTTGGTACCCACTCCCATCATTCCTCGAAGTCCCCCGGTACCAAACTCCAGATTTTTATAAAACGAATCGGCTAATTCATCCGGATTATTTTTTTGCAGTTCAGCCACCGCCGTTTTTGTATCTGCATCAAAATTTCCTTCAAGCCATGTATTTACTTTCTTCGCTATTTCCTCTTTCATATCGAAAAATTTAATTTGTAGCGAATTTCGGCTCTATTTATAACATTAACAAGTAGTTTCCTTTCCGGTATTAATTATTTGTATTTTTATAGTGAAATAATAAGCACATGACTACAACTGGCATAAAAAAGCAATTGACAGAAGCCATAAATAAAATTGATGACACCGATTTCCTGGAAGCGTTACAAATCATCGTCAATTCAAAAAAAGATGAAGAGTCTGCTTCTCAACTATCAGCTTCTCAAAAAAAAGAATTAGACAAAAGGCTAAAAAGCCACAAATCAGATCAAAGCAAATCGTACACTTGGCCTGAAGTAAAAAAGTCGCTTCTTAAAAAATAAGTATGCCTTTCGCAATCGAAATTAAAGAAGAAGCTAAAACCGATATAGCTGATGCCATGACATGGTATGCAGCAAAAGCAGAAAATTTAGACATCCGTTTTATCACTGCCGTAGAAGATACACTTATAAAGATTCAAAATACCACAACTGCTTTTAAAAAGATATATAAACAGTTCCGGCAAACCTCAATCAAGTCATTTCCGTATGTTATAGTTTATCAGCAGGAGAAAAATACAGTTTTAGTATATGCTGTCTTCAACACTAGGCAATATCCAAAGAAAAAGTTGAAGCGTATAAAAAAGTAGAATTATTTTATGAGGTCATCGGCATTACAACTATCATCATCCCTTGCGTCGCACCCTTCATCGTCCCGTTCTTTGCTGGGCATTTTGATAATTTCCCTTTGTCTTTCTACAAATCTTAATGCACAAATAGACTCATCCAAAAATCACAGTTCCGAATTCAACACATCTGGGGAGACTTCTTTAAAAGTAGTATTAGAAAATGCAATGTCGAATAAGAATATTATTCGCAATTATGCACCAAACAAAAAACGAATCTGGTTTGTTGCCGGAGCCAATGTTGTTGGGTATAGCGCAACCATGATTGCTCTTTCTTATGCTTGGTACAGCCAATATGATCGTACCAAGTTTCATACATTCAACGATTTTCCCGAATGGAAACAAGTAGATAAGGTTGGCCACTTGTACAGTGCTTACATCGAGAGCCGTGGCAGCATGGAAATGTGGCGATGGACAGGTATTGACCGTAAAAAAAGAATCTGGATTGGCGGCATGAGTGGCGCAGTTTATCAAACCGTTATCGAAGTGTTGGATGGTTACAGTGCCGGCTGGGGCTGGAGCTGGGGAGATTTTGGTGCGAATATTTTAGGCAGTGGAGCGATGATAGCACAAGAACTGGCATGGGACGATCAACGCATCAAACTAAAATTTTCTTTTCATAAAAAGTCATACGCTGACCCAACGTTGAATCAACGCAGCGATGTGCTATTTGGAAAAACGGTTCCAGAACGATTGCTGAAAGATTATAACAGTCAAACGTATTGGGCAAGTGCCAACCTAAAACCATTCTTCAAAAATTCAAATATTCCTGAATGGTTATCAGTAGCTGTTGGCTATGGCGCCGAAGGGTTATTCGGCGGCACTGAAAATATTGGTAAAAATGATAATGGGAATATTATTTTCAACCGGACAGATATAAAACGATACCGCCAATGGTACATAGCGCCGGATATTGATCTTACAAAAATTAAAACCAATAAAAAAGGATTAAAATTTTTGTTTACTGTTTTAAGTGCTTTCAAATTCCCCGGTCCTTCGCTGGAACTTTCCAATGGAAAATTTAAAGTTCATGCTTTGCATTTTTAATGACGTTTTTTTTGAAAGAGATACCGGGTCAAGCCCGGTATGACGGAATGTGCATTTGATTTTGTTAGAGATATTGATAAGCTGATTATAATATTATTCTAATGTTTGTGCCACAAACTTTTCTCTATAAAAATTCAACCTTTTCCATCCCCTCCTAGGAGGGGCAGCAAAACTGCGCAAATAAAACTTTGTAAAGGGGTGGGTTTAACACCGATGCCGTAAATTAGCAGCTGTAAACATCTGCCATGCAAATTATTCAACAGGTTCTCTTTATTCTTGTCAGTGCATTTTCTGTCTGGTTCTTTTCAAAGAAAGCAAAAGAGATAAGCCGCAATATCAAGTTGGGTCGGGATGAAGACATCAGCGACAACAAACCCGAACGCTGGAAAAATGTATTGCTGCTCGCATTTGGGCAAAAGAAAATGTTCCGCAATCCTCCGGTGGCAATTATGCACTTTTTTGTGTATGCCGGTTTTATCATCATCAATATAGAAGTTCTGGAAATTGTGCTGGATGGCATTTTTGGTACACATAGATTATTTGGTCAATATTTAGGTGGCTTTTATTCTTTTCTTATTAATGCATTTGAAGTATTGGCATTCTTGGTATTGGTTTCCTGTGTAATATTTCTTATAAGAAGAAATATCATTAAGATAAAACGTTTTATCAGCAAGGACCTTGATGGCTGGCCAAGAAGTGATGCAAATTATATCCTCATCACAGAGATTGTATTAATGTCGTTATTCCTTTTTCTGAATGCAAGTGATACATTATTACAAACAAGAGGTGTTGAACATTATGCAGCACATCCAACAGGTAATTTTATATTATCACAATACCTGCATCCTGTAATTAGCAACATGAGTAATGATTCGCTGATGATTTTAGAAAGAGGTTGCTGGTGGTTACATATCGTTGGCATATTTGCCTTCTTAAACTATCTGCCTTATTCTAAACACTTGCACATTATTTTGGCATTCCCGAATGCATATTATGGCCGTTTGAAACCAATGGGACAAATGGAAAACATGCCTTCCGTTCAAAACGAAGTGTTGTATGCTATGCAGCCAGAGTTAGCTCCCACTGGCGAACAAGCAGCAGTTGTTCAAAAGTTTGGCGCTAAAGATATTCAGGATCTCAGTTGGAAAAACCTGATGGATGCATATAGCTGTACTGAATGTGGAAGATGTTCTGCTGCCTGCCCAGCCACACAAACCGGTAAATTATTATCGCCAAGAAAAATAATGATGGACACCCGTGACCGAGTGAACAATGTTGGGAAAAATATTAACGCAAACGGTGAATTTAAAGATGATGGAAAAAGTTTGTTGCATGATCACATCTCTGTAGAAGAACTGAGTGCTTGCACTACTTGCAATGCCTGTGTGCAGGAATGTCCGGTAAGTATAAGTCCGTTGGATATTATTTTACAGCTACGCCGCTATCTTGTAATGGAAGAAAGTAATACATCACCCGAATGGGCAGCAATGTTCAGCAATGTGGAGAATAATTATGCACCGTGGAAATTCAGTCCAGAAGAAAGAGATAAGTGGGCAGAGGAAATGAAATGAATAGCAATTAGCAATTAGCATTAGCATTAGCAGTTAGCAGTTAGCAGTTAGCAATTAGCAATTAGCAATTAGCAATTAGCAATTAGCAATTAGCAATTAGCAATTAGCAATTAGCAATTAGCAATTAGCAATTAGCAATTAGCAATTAGCAATTAGCAA
>JBDSUW010000066.1:0-4585 GCA_039927535.1 Chitinophagaceae bacterium
TGTTTAAGAAAAGAACTGGTCTTGCTTTCGATGTGTTAACGCCTGCTGAAACAGCTGCAGACCTTCCGCTATCTTTTATCTTTAATTCTGAAAGATTGAACAGAATGATGCAGTATGAAGCTGCTAACAATGGGCTGGGCGTTTATGAAATGGTGAACACTTTAATTGCCAGCACATGGAAAACTCCTCGTTTATCTGGTACTGAAAAATTAATTCAATTGCAAACGGAACAGGTATTGCTTACCTATATTTTAGCAGCCAGTGTAAACGATAATAATTCCTTTGCTGTAAAATCTGTTTTAATGAAAGGCCTGGCTGAATTAAAAACATTTATAGAAACACAGCAAAAATCAGCAAATGATGAATTAATGAAAGGACATTTTATGCTGGCATTGGAAAGAATGAAGGAACCTACTGCGGCTAAACCAACGCTTCATAAAGAAGCACCACCGGGATCACCAATTGGATGTGATTGGGATTAGAAAGAAGAATTACTTATCAGCAATAAATTTGTACAAGTTGAACTCGCCTTGTTTAAATAATTCTTCTATTTCTTTTTTTAGTTCTATTTTTTCAATGCCTTTCATTCTTTTTTGCTCAATTAGATAAAATGCTCTTTCGGCAAGCAGCCAGAAATTGTTATCTGTTACATGAGATTTTTGTAATTGATGATTGAGTATATCCATCAATTCTTTCACTCCTTCTTTTTGCGAAGCAATCGTTTTTATAACCGGCACTTCATTATAATGTTTGCTGAAGGCAGGGGCCAGCATTTGTCTTAAATTATTTACGAACATATCAGCATCAGGTCTATCTGCTTTATTTACTACAAACACATCTGCTATTTCCATCAGGCCCGCCTTCATCGTTTGCACTTCATCACCAGCTTCGGGAACCATTACTACAACGGTAACATCCGCCAGACCAGCTATTTCAATTTAGCTTTGCCCCACACCAACTGTTTCTACAATAATATGGTCGAATTGAGCATATTTAAGCAAATCAGTTATTTCAATAATTTTTGGATGCAAGCCACCCATTGAACCTCTTGTTGCTAACGAACGGATATAGACATTGGGATTTGTGTACCAGTCACTCATTCGTATTCTGTCGCCAAGCACAGCCCCAAAGTTAAATGGTGAAGAAGGATCAACACAAAGCACCGCTACTTTTTTGCCGGCATTAACCCAATAACCAATCATTGCATCTACCAATGTACTTTTTCCTGCTCCTGGTGGTCCGGTAATGCCTGTAATTTTTGTGGAAGATGCTGGAAGCGACTGAAGCATAGCTTCATAACCCGGCTGCTCATTTTCTACCAAGGAAATGCTTCTCGCTAATGCTTTTATATTGTGCTGAGCTATTTGTTGCAATAATTCCTGCCACATAAAATGAAATGCTGTTGTCAATTACAAATGTAGTATTAACATACAGTAAAATCTTTATCATACTTTAAAATGGTTGAATACCGTAAAAGAGTTAATCTTTGTAATTAGATATGTCTAAATTTTCGGTTGTTATAGTATGTAAAAATGAGGCAGATGTAATTGAACGTACATTAAAAAGCCTGAGCGGTATTACCGACGACATTATTATTTATGATAATGGAAGTACAGACGGTACACAACAACTTGTCCGGCAGTTTAAGGTTCAGTTACATGAAGGAACATGGGAAGGATTTGGACTTACAAAAAGTAAAGCCAATAGACTAGCTAAGTATGACTGGATATTGAGCATTGATGCAGATGAAGCAATAGACGATGATTTGAAAATGGCTTTAACAACATGGCAACCGGAGAGTGATAAAATGGTGTACGACCTTTGGTATAAAAATTTTCTGGGCGAAAAGCACTTGAAATATGGCGAATGGGGAAACGATCATCATGTCCGGTTGTTTAATAAAAATTCTGTTCAGTGGGATGAAGCTCCTGTCCATGAAAAATTGATGCTGCCATTGGATGTAACGATAAAAGAACTGAAAGGATTTGTATTGCATTATACAATGAAAGACGTGGATGATTACAGCCGCAAAATGAGAAACTATGCAATGCTGAATGCGGAAAAATATTTCCGTCAGGGAAAGAAAGCCTCCTGGTTAAAACTAAGACTGTCGCCAACCTTTACTTTTCTTAATTATTTTATTTTTAAAAGAGGTTTTATGGATGGCCATTTAGGATATGTGAGTGCAAGAATGACGGCTTATTATACGTTTTTGAAATATGCCCGGTTGAAAGAATTAAATCAGGCAAAGTAGGGGATTGGATTCAATACAATATTTTAGTATACAGTTATCTTTGCTCTATGACCAACTTTATTCCAATATTCCCTTTGAACATTGTTGTGTTTCCGGGTGAAAACCTGAACCTGCATATTTTTGAATCAAGATATAAGCAACTGATTAATGAATGTAAGAATACTAAAAAACCATTCGGAATACCTGTAGTTATCGATAATAAAGTACAGGAGTTTGGAACCTTAGTGGAAATTGTAGAAGTGTCTAAAGAATACGAATCCGGCGAGATGGATATTAAAACCAAAGGTGAAAAAGTGTTTCGTATTTTGGAGCAGATAAAAGATGTACCAGAGAAATTATATAGCGGAGCGATTGTAAGCTATCCCGAAAATTATGATAATGGAAGTTCTGGATTAATGGAGAAAGTGATGAATAATCTCCGTCAGTTGCATGAGTTAATTAAGGTAGAAAAGAATTTTAATAAAAAAGATGCTGAACTGAGTTCATTTGAAATTGCCCATCATGTTGGACTTTCGTTAGAAGAAGAATACGAAGTACTTTTGCTGCAGGATGAATTACACCGCCAGGAATATTTGAAAAGACATTTATTGAAAGCAATTCCCATGGCGCAAGGGATGGAACAACTAAAAGAAAAAACAAAACTAAATGGCCACTTTAAGAATTTGAGTGGGTTTGATTTGTAATTTCACTAACTGAAATAAGAATAAATGTCAACAACTCTTTGCTTCGATTTTGGCAACACCCGCAAAAAATGTGCTGTATTCTTAAATAATACAATAGAAGAAGTTATTACACTTACTGATGACTCAGCAGAAACTATTCAAGGTCTAATAAAAAAGTTCAGTCCGGCTAAATCAATTCTTTCATCTGTAGTAGATCATAATCCGGCGATGGAAGAATTACTAGCAGCTGCCACAAAATTTCATAAGCTTAATCATCTTACCAAAGTTACTTTTACTACTCCTGTCGGTAAACCAGAAACAATTGGTGCAGACAGACTTGCCTTAACAGCAGCAGCAGTTCATTTTTTCCCCGATAAAAATAATCTGGTGATTGGCCTTGGCACTTGTGTCACTTATAACTTCATCAATAAATACCATGAGTTTGTTGGTGGTGCTATTTCCCCTGGCCTGGAAATGCGGCTAAAATCACTGAGCTATTACACCGCAAAGCTGCCTTTGGTGAAGGCTGACAGCAATATTCCGTTGATGGGCTACGATACTACCACCAATATACTGACTGGGGTAGTAATGGGAATGGCTAAGGAAATCGATGGTTTTATCAAAGAGTATGAGAATAAGTTTAGCAACTTTAACGTCCTGTTAACCGGGGGTGATATAGTGTATTTGGCTTCACACCTTAAAAAGAAGATATTTGCAGACCCTGATTTAATATTTAAAGGTCTGTATGCAATTAGTGAAGTTAATAACCCCTAAGAGAATCAATACGTTACGAGTAATTTCTAATACGTTTTTGATTTTGTTTTTTACTGCTTTTCAACCTGCTTTTTCGCAGGACAACTCGCCTTACTCAAGATATGGCATCGGAGACCTTGTTCCACCAACGAGTATTAACAGCCGTGGAATGGGCGGTTTGTCGGCAGCTTATAATGAAGTGCTTACAATAAATTTTAATAATCCTGCTTCGTTTTCTTCTTTTCAGGCAGATAAAGAAGCAAAGTCGAATAAATTAAAATCAGGTAGAGCTATTTTAGATATAGGAATAAACATTGAGAACCGCACATTAAAAGATCCGGCTTTTTCCGAAAGATTTACTGCAAGCAACGCTTTGTTTTCTTATGTGCAGGTAGGAGTTCCATTAAAGGCTAACTGGGGTTTAAGTTTTGGATTAAGACCAATTTCCCGCATCAGTTATAAAATTCGACGTAGAGAATTATTGATAGATCCTAACACATCGCAACCAATCGATAGTGCTGAGACTTTGTTTATAGGAAGCGGAGGCTCTTATCTTGCTTCTATGGGAACAGGATTCAGCCTGTTTCAAAAAATGAAAACTTATGGCGAAGAAAAATTAAGTATTGGCTTTACAGCAGGTTATTTGTTTGGCGAAAAAGATTACAGCACAAAAAGAACTTTGTTTAATGATTCATTATCATTGGATTATTACAGTCAGGCTAATTATCAAACAACAACAAATTTTGGCAACCTGAATTTCAGTGCCGGTATTCAGTATAAAGTGCCGGTGAAAAAGAATTTGATGCTTACCCTCGGTGCTTATGGAGCCTGGGGTCAATCCCTTAATGCATCACAGGATATATTGAGAGAAACATTTATTTACGATCCATCTATTGGGGAAGTAAGATTAGACAGC
>JBDSUW010000067.1:0-11371 GCA_039927535.1 Chitinophagaceae bacterium
TTCAAGCTTTGCTGCAGATTTATTGGAAGATTGCCTTGGATTATATGCCTGGTAATACCAAACAATGTTCCATCTTCATTAAAATAAGCAAACACATATTTTTCATGATAGTTAAATGTCGCCATATAATAATTAACGCCTATAGTCCACTGTACATCAGTAGCAGTTGAAAATTCTGTTTTAAATGCGTCTAAAACTTTCTGGTTTACGTTTTCTTCCCCGGCAAAAGCAGTAAGAGTGCTTATTGCTATTGCCAGCATAATAATTAATTTTTTCATCTTTTTTGTTTTTAATATTATTTGTTTTTCGTGTGACGGATCAAAAGTATATTAGGTTACACCTCCGCACAAGTCAAATGTGATTAATGGCAGTGCATGTTAATGGTAGTTAACACAAGTTTGCAATTGCTAACCGTTTAGCATTTTTATTTGCCGGTTATCAGGATAGATACATTAGCTACCTGCTTAAAAAAATTTTGTGATATGAAATATTATTTAGACATTTGTCTAATTATATAATTACAAGCTTTTACATGAACATTGTTTTCAAAGCATTAAATGATCCTACCCGTCGTGAAATACTGGAAATGTTGCAGAAAAGTGATATGACTGCCGGTGAAATAGCTGATCAGTTCAATATTTCTTTTCCAAGTATTTCTCATCATCTTGATATATTGAAACAGGCAAAGTTAGTGATGGCTCAGAAAGAGGGTCAGTTTGTGTATTATTCATTAAATACCACTGTGGTGGATGACATAATGAAATGGTTTCTGCAATTCAAACAAAAAAAGAAATAAATCATGAATAAAATATTAAACAAAATAGTATGGATTGTTATATTGATACCAGCTGTCTATTTAGCCATTAGCTGGAATAATTTACAAGACTCCGTTCCTTTACATTTCGATTTAAGAGGAAACCCAGACCGGTATGGCAACAAAAATGAATTGCTAATTTATGTTATTATTTTAACGGCGATAAGTGGTTTTGTATTTTTATTATTAAAGAATATTTTCCGCATCGATCCAAAGAGATATGCTGCTGAAAATAAAGAAAGGCTGCTGCGCTTAGGATTTGCTTTATCCATATTTATGGCTGCCCTCAATTGCATGATAATTTACAGTGGGGTACATGGCGCATCAGGTTTTAAAGCCAGTTTTATTTTTGGAGGTGTTGGATTGCTATTTGCTATAATCGGAAATTATTTGCCCAATTTAAAACCAAACTATTTTGCAGGATTCCGCTTGCCATGGACATTGGAAAATCCAGAAAACTGGAAAAAAACGCATGCATTGGCTGGTAAGGTGTGGTTTGGTGGCGGGTTATTATTGGCAGTAACATGTTTATTGTTACCGCCCACTATTGCATTTATTGTATTTGTTTCAGTTACTGCCATCATTACTATTATTCCCTGTGTATATTCTTATCGTTTATTTAAAGAGCAAAAGAAGACTCCGATAAATAAAATATCATGAAAGCAAAATATATAGTCATTGTTGTCATTTTATTCCTACGCTCCACTTCAGGTTTTAGCCAGTTGGCCAAATTCACCGGTAGCTGGTTCGGAACACTTAATGTTGGGATAGATCTTCGGATTGTGTTCCATATTACACAAAACGAAAATGGTATTTTAACTGTAACTGCCGACAGTCCGGATCAAGCCGCTTTTGGATTAAAATGTGATACCACTTTTATCAGTAACGATACAATAACTATCGAGATGAAAAATATGCAAGCTTCTTTTACTGGTAAGCTCACAAATGATTCTGTGATTACAGGAAAATTTGTGCAGAAAGCAGGAATACCTCTTACATTGATAAAGAAAAAAGATCCGGCATCTTTAATAAAAAAAAGACCACAAACTCCGCAAGCTCCTTTTACTTACAAAAGTGAAGACATAACTTATATTAATAAAGATGGCAGCATAAATTTTGGTGCCACCGTCACTATTCCCGAAGGCAAAGGACCGTTTCCGGCCGTTGTGCTGGTGTCTGGTTCTGGGCCGCAAAACAGGAATGCAGAAATGTTAGGTCCCCAGTTTTTTGCGGTGCTTGCCGATCATCTTTCCAAAAATGGGATTGTGGTTTTGCGTTATGATGAAAGAGGGATTGGAAAAAGCACCGGCATCTTTGGTGAAGCAACCACCGCCGATTTTGCAGAAGATGCCAGTGCCGGAGTAGATTATCTATTATCAAGAGAGGAAGTTGATAAAAAGAAAATTGGAATGATCGGTCATAGTGAGGGTGGAATAGTTGTGCCAATGGTAGCAACAATAAGAAAGGATATTGATTTTCTTGTATTACTTGCTGCTCCCGGTATAAGTATACTGGATTTGATGGCAGAACAAAACGAGGCTATCGCTATGAAAAATGGGGTAAGCGCTGAATCTGCAAAGGAGTTTGGAATGCTTTACCGAAGAGTAATTACTTCTATTATTGAAGCACCTGATAGTATCATTGCTTTGCAAAATACAGCTATGCTGATTGAAAAATGGGCAGTACAAAAAAGTAAACAATTACTTACAGAATTAAATCTTGCCCCTGCTAAAAATCGCTTTGATTATGTATCTGCACTAACTTCTCAGGTACGTAGCAAATGGTTTAAATATTTTTTATCCATAAACCCAGCTATGTATCTGCAACAACTGAAATGTAAGGTACTGGCCTTAAACGGAGATAAAGACATACAGGTTATTTCCACTTCTAACCTTGCAGGCATAAGTAATGCATTAAAAAAAAGTAAATCAAAAAAATATGAAGTAAAAGAGATTCCTGGTTTGAACCATTTATTTCAACATTGCACAAGTTGCACCGCCAATGAATAAAAAGAGATTGAAGAAACTTTTTCACCTGACGCATTGCTAATGATCAGCGAGTGGCTTACTAAAAATACAAAGTAATATCAGTTACTTTTACATTGTTTCAAATTATAAATTATTCCTTATCAATTACCTGGCCCATGCATATCTTTCCTTTAACCATCCGGAAATTCTGGTTGGTAATATGATAAGTGATTATGTAAAAGGCAAAAAGAAGTTTGATTATCCGTCTGACATACAAAAAGGTATCATGCTGCACAGAGCTATTGATACATTTACTGATTTTCATGAAGCCACTCGGGAAGCAAAGAAAATATTCAGACCGCAATACCGACTGTATAGCGGAGCTTTTGTAGATGTTGTTTATGATCACTTTTTGGCCACCGATGAAAAATATTTTACAGAAGAATCCTTATTTGCTTTTTCACAGGATGTATATAAAAAAATTGACATTCATCTTAATTGGCTCGTAGATAAATTCGCTATCATGTACCCTTACATGAAAGAACAGAACTGGCTTTATAATTACCGAACTCATTGGGGAATTGAAAAAAGTATGGGTGGCGTTGCCCGACGGGCGGTATATATTAATGATGCCAAACCAGCTTTTGAATTATTTGAAAAGCATTACCAACTATTGCAGGATTGTTCCCGTCACTTTCTGGCAGCGGTAATACCATTTGCAGCGAAAAGCTTTAAAGAAGTGCAAAATCAGGATACCTGATTGGATAAATGGTAACTTACAGGCAAACATTTCGTTTTACATTTGCAAACAGCTAAAGAGTATGAAAAAAATTATCGTTTTACTATCTGTTTTCCATTTGATCTTCTTTTCGCTGCTGGCACAAAACAGCACTATTCCACCATTTGATAAATCGCCGATGGATATGGCTTATTATCCGGCAAACTACCCTGTTCTAAAAATTCAGGATAAACTCACCGAGTCAATAGGTGCAAGAGTAATCTACAGCCGCCCGCAAAAAGCTGGCAGAACAATTTTTGGTTCTCTTGTAAAATATGGGGAAGTGTGGAGAGTAGGCGCCAACGAAGCCACTGAAATAGAATTTTTTAAGACGGTAAAGATTGCTGGGAAAAAAGTTACTAAAGGCCGCTACACTTTATATGCAATTACTAATGAAAATAGCTGGACAATGATCGTTAATAAAGAAACCGATACATGGGGTTCTTTTAAGTACGATAAAACAAAAGATGTTGTGAGAATAGAAGTGCCTGTACAAAAAATGGATATGAACATCGAATCTTTATCTATGCTGTTTGAAAAAGCAACGGGTGGATATAATCTTATCATAGCTTGGGACAATGTGAAAGTAGCATTACCGATTATTTTTAATAATTAATAATATGAAAGCCGTTTTACTGGTTTTGTTTGTTTCTATTTTCTCTGTTTCCTGCAATAATGGAAATGACAATTCAACTTTGTCTGATAAAAATAAAGATGATAGTATAACGATCAGGCCCGACAACTCCATCAATCCGTTTGATCCTAGAGACATTTCGCCAATGGACATGAGTTATTATCCGGTTGATTATCCGCAATCGAAAATGTCTAAAGCTACAGCCGAACTTCCCAAGGCAAGAGTAATCTACAGCCGCCCTCATTTGGGAGGAAGAAGGCTTTTTCAAAATTTATTAAACTATAATGAACCCTGGCGGCTTGGTGCTAATGAAGCAACAGAAATTGATTTCTATAAAGACGTTACTATACAGAATAAAAAAATAAAAGCAGGTCGCTATGTTATTTATTGCATACCCGAAAAAGAAGATTGGACAATTGTTTTAAATAACAATATAGATAGTTGGGGTTTACATCCGGATGCTACGCAGGATATTGCCCGTTTTCAAATTCCCGTAACAACAACTACTTCTTCGCTTGAATACTTTACAATGTATTTCAAGGAAAAAAATGCTGCTACAGAATTAGTAATGGCATGGGATTACCTGGAAGCCAGATTGCCAATTTCATTCTAACTAATAGTCTTGCTGTATTTTTTGGGATGCAACTCAATTTTCGCTTTAGTCCCCGTCCGAACGACGATCAGCCGGGCGGGCCTTGCCCCGTTGGGGTATGCTATTTATTTTATGATTAAAAATCATTACATACTCAAGGTTCGTAGTTGATTAAAATTTCGAAAATTTGAGCTACACTCCATTTTTTGGGATATGGAATTTATAAGTTCGATATTTACAGCATGTGTGGAATTGCAGGCATACTAAATTTCCGAAACAATAATAGTGAGGATGATTATTCATTACTAAAGCAGCGGCTTCAGTTAATGAATAATGCTTTGCAACACAGAGGCCCGGATGGTGAAGGCAGCTGGATAAATGAAGATAGGTCAGTTGCTTTGGGACATCGTCGTCTTTCCATTATTGATTTAAGTAATGCAGGACATCAACCCATGCAGTATGCTACTAAAGATGAAAAAAGTAAACACAACTATACGATCATACATAATGGCGAGATATATAATTACATTGAATTAAAAGAAGAGCTTGTAAAACATGGTTATACTTTCCAGTCGCAAACAGATACAGAAGTAATTGCTGCTGCATATGATTACTGGAAGGATTTATGTGTTGATCATTTTGACGGGATGTTTGCCTTTGCCATTTGGGATGAAAAAAATAAAGAGCTATTTGCAGCAAGGGATCGTTTTGGCGAAAAACCTTTTTTCTACTATTTTGATGAAAAGCAATTTTTGTTTGCGTCTGAAATGAAAGCATTGTGGTCAGCAGGTGTTGACCGCATTCCTAATCAAAAAATGCTATTTAATTTCATTACTATTGGATACACAGACAATCCCAATCAACCAGGCGAAACTTTTTTTGAAAATATTCATAAACTTCCTCCAGCCACTTGCTTAAAATATTCGTTGCAAAAAAATGAACTTTCACTTGAAAAATATTGGGATATTGATCCCGAAAAACAGGATAAACATATTACAACAACGGATGCACTGGAAAAGTTTAGTCATCTTCTGACAACTTCTGTACAAAGAAGATTACGAAGTGATGTTGCTATCGGCACTTCTTTAAGTGGTGGTTTAGACAGTTCATCCATTATTGCTATCGCATCTTCCTTTACCAATGCTCCAGTAACAGCATTCACAGCCGTATTTCCTCAATTTGAAAAAGACGAATCGGCTTATGCCAAACAAGTGGCAGAACAGTTTAAACTACAACATTTTACTACTACAATATCTGGCGATGATTTAGTAAGTGATTGGCAGAAGCTATGTCATCATCAGGAAGCTCCATTTGGCTCTGCCAGTGTGTATGCCCAATACAAAGTATATGAATTAGCAAATCAACAGGGGATTAAAGTATTGTTAGACGGTCAGGGTGCTGATGAAACATTGGCAGGTTATCATAAATACTATAAATGGTATTGGCAGGAACTTTTTAGAAATAGAAAATTAAGAAACAGCAATGAAATAAAAGCAGCCAAAGAGTTAGGCGTTAAAGAAAAGTTTGACTTCAAAAATGTTATTGCCTCTTACTTTCCTGACTTTGCTACTATTGTTTTAGAAAACAGGTATCTGCTGAATGCAATCAAACACGAAGACCTGACCAGAGAATTTGTACAGCAACAAAGCAAAGAGGCTTATTATGCACTTCCAGAAAGATTTACTTTGAACAATGCCTTACATTTTAACACTTGTACGCATGGCCTTGAACAATTACTCAAATATGCTGACAGAAATGCTATGGCACATGGCCGGGAAGTAAGGCTACCTTTTCTTTCGCATGAGTTAGTTGAATTCATATTCAGTTTGCCTGCACATTTTAAAATACGAAACGGATGGACCAAATGGATATTAAGAAAAACTATGGAGAAAAGTCTGCCTGCCGAAACAACATGGAGGCAGGATAAAGTTGGATTTGAGCCTCCTCAAAAAAATTGGATGGAAAATAAAAAATTACAAGAATATATTTTTGCAGCGAAACAAACGCTTGTGTCAAAAAATGTTCTACGGCCTGAAACTTTAGAGAGAAAAGTTAGTCCGCATAATGCTAATGCGGCCAAGGGATTTGACTGGCGGTATCTTTCTGCTGCAAGTTTATTTTACTCATAAAAAAAAGCCCGGTTACATAGCCATTTTAAGCAACCGGACTTAACAAACATTATATTTTTTTTGTTCACTCTCTATTGTTTATTGAATTTATCATATACTTGCAAGGATCCATTGGAATATGCTTTTACCATAAACCATTTCTTTTGATCATATAGGGAAATATGATATTCCAACCCTTCCTCACCTGTAATCTCAGTAATCAAATGAATTTTTTTGTCACCATATTTTTTATTCAGCTTTGACAACAAGAATGCAGGTAAATTCTTTTGGTCGTAATAACGGGTTGTTTTTAGTATAAATCCTTCCGTGTCATACTCCATTCTTGTATCAATACCATTTCTGAAAAACCTTACCAGATAGGTATTATCATTGGCATGCCAATTAACATCCTGAGCATCTGGAAATGTTGCTTTAAAAGATGCCTTTATTTTTCATTTATTTCAATTCCGGTATGTGCCATCATATTTACAGAACAAAAAACAACTACGATCAGCATTAATAATTTTTTCATGGTTAAAGTTTTTAAGTGAATAAATTGATTGATTACAAGGTATTGCAAGTATTTACGCAAGGCAAGGAGAGTGTTGACGAATGGTGAACAGTTGATTCTTTTATCAGTCGAACCCCAAATCAGAAAAAATGAATTCAGCAAGGTGTAAAATGAAATCACCAAACTAAAGCATTAAATACTGGTACTGAAAATCAAATTATAATCAACTGTTAAAGGCTTTCACCAGCTTGATGAGTGGTTATTAAAAATGACGTTACTTTGCCACTTCCACTGTATTATATTAAATAAACAAGATGAATTCTAAAAAAATGAAAAAAGCAACTTCTTATATACATGCAGGCGCATCTCCAGATCCATCTACAGGTGCTATTATGACTCCCATTTACCAAACCTCCACTTATGTGCAGGAAGCTCCGGGAAAAAATAAAGGATATGAGTATGCCCGCAGTCAAAACCCAACTAGAAAAGCATTGGAAGATGCATTTGCCATTTTAGAAAATGGAAAGTTCGGATTAGCCTTCAGCAGTGGCGTGGCCGCTACTGATGCTGTGATAAAATTATTGACTCCGGGTGATGAAGTAATATGTGCCAATGATATGTATGGTGGCACATATCGGTTGTTTACTAAAGTGTTTGAACGGTTTGGCATTGTATTTAAATATGTAGACACCACCAATGCTGCAAATATAGAATCAGGAGTTTCCAATAAAACAAAATTGGTTTGGATAGAAACGCCAACCAATCCGTTGATGAATATTACAGACATAGCAGCAGTGGCAGCCATTACAAAAGCAAAAAAGATTTTATTAGCAGTTGACAACACGTTTGCTTCGCCAGCCTTACAAAATCCGCTTGATTTAGGTGCTGACATCATTATGCATTCAGCAACGAAATACCTTGGCGGGCACAGCGATGTAATACAAGGAGCATTGATGATGAATGATACTGAATTAAGAGAAAAATTATATTTCATTCAAAAAAGCTGTGGAGCGGTACCCGGACCGATGGATTGTTTTTTAGTACTCCGTGGAATAAAAACATTGGGTGTAAGAATGAAAGCACATTGTGAAAATGGCAAACTCATTGCGAACTGGTTGCAAAACAATTCAAAAGTTGCAAAAGTATATTGGCCAGGTTTTGAAAACCATCCAGGTCATGCTGTTGCTAAAAAGCAAATGACCGATTTCGGCGGTATGATTTCTTTTGAATTAAAGAATGACAGTGTGGAAGAAGCCAACCGGGTTTTGTCATCAACACATTTATTTTCATTGGCCGAAAGTCTTGGAGGTGTTGAATCATTAATCAACCATCCTGCAAGTATGACTCATGCCTCCATCCCAAGAGAAGAAAGAATAAAAAACGGTTTAAATGATTCATTAATCAGATTGAGTGTAGGTATTGAAGATGCTGAAGACCTCATTGAGGATTTGAACAAAGCAATTGGCTAAATCAAAAAAATAAAACTTAGTTTGATGCGTCGTGGTTAATTTCCAAGGCGCATTTTTTATTACAATTCATCACCACATTTCATTCCATATTATTTTCCGGAGTATTTTCATTGTATCAATTATTGCCTGTAGTGGAAATGTTTACACAATTAATATGGTCGCTTATAAAGTAGAAACCACAATTAGTGGAAGTGGGAATACTGAAATTAAAGCTACTACAAACTTGAAGGTAAGATTTGCCGGAAGTAGGAATGTATATTACCGTAGCACACCTGTTGTTACAACTACTATTTTAGGTAGTGGGGCTGTAATACCAAAATAAATTAAAGTAATAACCAATTGTACTTCAACAGAAATCATAGTTGTTTCTCTATTTTATTTATACTGGCATAAAATTGGTAATACCAAAATAGAAGAATGAATTAAAAAAATCAGATCACCTTAAAACCCAAATTTATGCTTTATATTATTGCAGTAATTTTGCTCATTGGCTGGCTACTAGGATTTTTTGTATTTTCAGCAGGCTCACTAATTCATATTTTATTAGTAATTGCTATCATTGTTATTATATTTCGGGTCATTCAGGGAAGGAACCCTGTATGATGCATGTAGCAAATGAATTCAACATTTTACTTAACAGATTTTCTAAATCAGAAGGTTGATTTATACAATCAACCTTCCTTTATTATTAGCGATCCGATTTGTATTCCTCATTTTTTTACAAAAAAACAAGACATAGAAATTGCAGGTTTCTTCGCAGCTATTTTTGCATGGGGAAATCGTTCTACAATTATTCAGAAATCGAAAGAATTGATGAATTTGATGGACAATGCGCCACATGATTTTTGTCTGAATCATAATGAGAACGATTTAAAATCAGTATCTACATTTAAACACCGGACTTTTAATACTACCGACCTGCTTTATTTTATTGAGTTCTTCAAATTTCATTTTTTAAACTACAAGAGCCTTGAAACAGCATTCACTATGCATGGAAAAACTGTTGAAGAAATGCTGACGGGTTTTCATGATTATTTTTTTTCGTTAGAACATATTCCAGAAAGAACAAAGAAACATATTGCCACACCCGCAAGAAAGTCAAGTTGCAAAAGATTGAATATGTTTTTACGCTGGATGGTACGCCAAGATGATAAAGGGGTTGATTTTGGTATCTGGAAAAGTATTTCGCCGGCATCTCTTATTTGCCCGATTGATGTACATGTAGCAAGAGTTGCCAGGCATTTGAATATTCTTACCAGAAAACAAACAGACTGGCAAGCTGCCGTTGAATTAACCCAGTACTTACGAACTTTGGATAGTTCCGATCCGGTAAAATATGATTTTGCTTTATTTGGGTTGGGAGTAACGGAAAAATATTAATTCATCACAGATGACACCAATAAACACCAATATCATTCCTGAAATAAATAGTTCCCTTGATTTGCAATTGGCGACATCTCTAACCTATGAGCAATTGCATGAAAAACTTGCTGATGAGATTAATAAACTGATTAATCATGATTTTGAAAAACTTATTTTTTATCTATACCGGATTGATGTGCATGAAGACAAGATGAGGACATTACTTGAAAAAAGTAATGGAGAGGATGCTGCAGTGCTAATTGCAGATTTAATTATTGACAGACAGTTACAGAAAATAAAATCCCGCCAACTTTTCAGTCAGCAGAATAATAATATTGATGAAGAGGAAAAGTGGTAAGAGCAAGGAAGTTTGAGGTAAGAAGTAGGAAAGTTTTTTATCTCAAAGAGTTCTGAATTCCGGCTTCCGACTTCAATTTCTACTTTTTTTTCTCAAACATTAATTCCTTCACCTTTTCTTTATCTTCTTTTTCTTTTTTCAGGTCGAACATGGTACCAAAAATATGATCCCAGATGGTAGAGCTTACGCCATAGCCATTATGTTCATTTTTATAATGATGAAGGTGATGGTTTCTCCAAAGTCCTTTCATCCATTTAAAAGGTGGGTTCCAGGCATGAATTGCATAGTGCATCGTGCCATACATCAGGTAGCCCAACAAAAATCCCGGGAAAAACATAAATGTCTTTTCTCTTAATGCCAAATACATCAAACCAAAAATAGCAGATGATAAAATTAAACTCGGTACTGGCGGCATAAACAACCTTTGCTTATCTCTTGGATAATGATGGTGATTGCCATGCAAAGTATAGATAAATTTTTTTGCCCTGCCACTGTTCGCTATCATATGGAATAAGTAGCGATGCGCTAAATATTCAAAAATTGTCCAGAAGAACATTCCAGCCAAAAATGTTAGTACAATTCTTCCGGTTGTAAATCCAATAGTGCCGCTGTAATACGCCATATAGAGCATTACCGGGGTGTACATTCCCCAAATAACTAAGGGGTGAGTTTTGGTCAGCATTTCCAGATAAGGGTTCTTAAAAAGCTGAGCCTGACCCTTATTATGAATTTTCTCGAATTCCATAGGCGCAAAGATAAGAAAACGGAAACAGGTGAA